>NZ_AHAM01000063.1 GCF_000236565.1 Mesorhizobium alhagi CCNWXJ12-2
CGTCGAGCGCACCTTGGCGAAAAGTTCCAGCCCTTCCGCCGGAATGGCGTCGAGGGCCATGTCGCCCAGCCAGTTCACGTTGCGCAGGTAGATCCTATGGGTCTCCAGCGCCTCGCGCGGACCGACGATCACCCGCGCTCGCTCGGCGTCGAGATGCACCACGTAGAGCGGCTCGCCCGAGGCGACGCCGAGGCCGCGGCGCTGGCCGACCGTATAGCGCAAGATGCCGTCATGGCGGCCGAGCACGCGGCCGTCTATATGGACAATGTCGCCCGGCGTCGCCGCCGTAGGCTTGAGCTTGGCGATGATGTCGGAATACTTGCCCTGCGGCACGAAGCAGATGTCCTGGCTGTCCTGCTTGGCGGCGACGCTCAGGCCGAGTTCCTCGGCGATAGCGCGCACCTCCTGCTTCGACAGCCCGCCGAGCGGAAAGCGCAGATAGTCGATCTGCTCCTGCGTCGTCGCGAACAGGAAATAGCTCTGGTCGCGGTCGGCGTCGACCGGGCGGTAGAGCGCCCGATGCGCACCGTTAGCCTTGCTGCGGATATAGTGGCCGGTCGCCAACGCGTCTGCGCCGAGTTCGCGCGCCGTCTCCAGGAGATCGGCGAACTTCACAGTCTGGTTGCACGAAACGCAGGGGATCGGCGTTTCGCCCGAGACGTAGCTCTCCGCGAAGGGCTCGATCACCGACTTGCGGAAGCGCTCTTCGTAATTCAGCACGTAATGCGGGATGCCCAGCGTCTCGGACACACGGCGGGCGTCGTCAATATCCTGTCCGGCGCAGCAGGAGCCGGCGCGGTGGGTGGCTGCGCCATGGTCGTAAAGCTGCAGGGTCACGCCGACGACATCGTAGCCCTCGCGCTTCAGGATTCCGGCCACGACGGAGGAATCGACGCCGCCCGACATCGCCACGACGATGCGTGTGTCTTCAGGCCGTCCCGGCAGATCCAGGCTGTTCATCGAAAGGCGTTCCGTGTTTCAAATTTGGGCGCTTCATGCCAACGAAGCCAATATAGGTCAAGCAAGCGCAAAGCGCCACTTTTCGGGCTGGATCACAAGCCGTTGCAAACAAAGAGCTTTTCCGGAGACGCGGGCCGGACGCTGACAGCAGCGTCCGCTAACGAAGGATTCACCATCATTACCCAACGCTTACCGGGCGTTTAGGCAAATTTTAAAGCTGTTGGGATATCGTTGCGGGGATTGGGTCTTTGAGTTTTTGTAGAGAGTACTATGACCGATCTGGTTAGACCGCGTGTCAAATATGTGATTGGGCCAGACGGCAGCCCGCTTACCATTGCCGATCTTCCTCCAACGAACACCCGCCGCTGGGTCATCCGCCGCAAGGCGGAAGTCGTCGCCGCCGTCCGGGGTGGCCTGCTCAGCCTCGAGGAGGCCTGCCAGCGCTACAAGCTCACGACCGAAGAATTCCTCTCCTGGCAGGCCTCGATCGACGAATACGGCCTTGCCGGCCTGCGCACCACGCGCATCCAGCAATACCGCCACTGAAATCATCGCCAGTCGCTGAAAAATTCAGGGATGCTGGCGTTTCGCCAGAGCCGACGCCATGGCCGTCAACACCGCCGAGGCGGCGAAGAACCACAGGCCGGGCTTGGTGAACGCTGTCGCGAGACCGCTGGTCTTTGCCGCGAAGATCACCAGGGCAACCAGCACCACATCCAGCATCGACCAGTTGGCGAGCGCACGGAACCAATCGGGTATCAGCACGCGGCCGGAGGCTCCCCCATAGGCGGCCAGGTAAAGCACGCCTAGCTTCATCGTCGGGAAAATCACCGAAAACAGCGCGATGACGATTGCCAGCGCGATGTCGCCCTCAGCCCACAGTCCGGAGACGATTCCGAGCAGCGACGGCTCGTCGGCAAAGACGAAAAGCCGCTCGACGCGGACCAGCGGCAAGACGAGGCCGAACGCGAACGAAATCGCGGCGGCAAGCAGCGTGATCGGAAGGAGAAACCGCATCGGCGCGCTATAGCGAAAGCGCGCCCCGGCGGATAGTGGCGGATTTATACGGGTTTGCGTGTCTCAGCCGATCATTGCGCTGCGGCTGTCATTGTCGATCTCGCGCATCTTGCCGTCACGCGATTCCAGCATCTCCGCCTTGGAAAGCTCCGCTTCAGCTTCGGCGAGTAATGATTCGGCGGCGCTGCGCTGCTGGGCGAGGTCGGCCTGCGAATTCATGAGATTGTCCCTGCGCAAGCGGGCGGCCTTGGCGAAGGTGGGATATGCGAAATGGTTGATGTCGGTGATGCCGGCCTTCTTTTCCTCGGCGTTGATCTGGAAATCCAGGTCGCCGGCCATGCGCTCGAATTCCGCGATCATCATGTCGAGTTGAAGCAGCTGCCGGCGCTTCTCGTTCACCTGAAACTGTTTCAGCCGAACGAGGTTTTCACGTGACTTCATGACTTGTACTCCCGGAGACGCAAAACTCTGAACAAACAGCCCTACCCACGAAAAAGACCCTGCCGCAAACGGTCCGGCCGGCCCGACGCCACGATAGGAAACGAATTCCTAAGATTTTTCGGCGCCGGTAACCATTCGTTTACGGGCATTGTTAATCATACGCGCCAGGACCTTAAGGCCCGGTAAAAATCCGGGTGCAAAGCTGAATTGCCGGCGGAGGTGAATCACATGAATCACTTGAAGCTGTTTGTTCACGCGACGCATTAAGAGCCGATCGTTTGGATTCGTCATAAGATTCAAGAGAATGTAGCCGATGGTTAAAAAATCTGATATCGCTTTGCAGGCGGAATTAGATTTTGTTAACCATTCGGTGGCAGCCTCAGCTTACAGCAATCGCTGCTCCGGCACCGGATGGAGTGCCAAACGGTCCGGCGGCAGAAAAGGGGAATGAAATGCGCGTTCTGCTGATAGAAGATGACAGTGCAACCGCACAAAGCATCGAGCTGATGCTGAAATCTGAGAGTTTCAACGTCTACACCACTGATTTGGGTGAAGAAGGTGTCGATCTCGGCAAGCTCTATGACTACGATATCATTCTCCTTGATCTCAATTTGCCTGATATGTCGGGCTACGAAGTCTTGAGGACGCTTCGCCTTTCCAAGGTGAAGACGCCGATCCTGATTCTCTCCGGCATGGCGGGCATCGAGGACAAGGTTCGCGGCCTCGGCTTCGGCGCCGATGACTACATGACCAAGCCGTTCCACAAGGACGAGCTCGTCGCCCGCATCCACGCCATCGTGCGCCGCTCCAAGGGCCATGCCCAGTCAGTCATCACAACCGGCGACCTGGTGGTCAATCTCGACGCCAAGACGGTGGAAGTCGGCGGCCAGCGCGTGCATCTGACCGGCAAGGAATACCAGATGCTGGAGCTGCTCTCGCTGCGCAAGGGCACGACGCTGACCAAGGAAATGTTCCTGAATCATCTTTACGGCGGGATGGACGAGCCGGAACTGAAGATCATCGACGTTTTCATCTGCAAGTTGCGCAAGAAGCTCGACGCGGCCTCCGGCGGACAGAACTACATCGAGACGGTCTGGGGCCGCGGCTATGTGTTGCGCGAACCGGAAGAGATCCGCGAAAGCGCATAGAGCGAATAGCGAATAGCGATTAGCGAATAGAAGGCCGCTTGCAGCGGCCTTTTTGGTATGTGACGCTATTCGCTTATCTCTATTCGCTTATCGCTATTCGCAATGTTTGGCGGCCGCCTGGAGATTGCGAAAACGCTCGAGCAGCTGCGGCCGGGTGAAAGGCTTCAGTATGTAGCCCTGAGCGCCGGCACGCTTGGCGCGCATGATGGCGCCGACGTCGATCTCGATCAGGCAAACCGCAATCTGCGGCTTGACCGGACTTTCGATAGCGCGAATGCGGCTGATCACTTCGGAAGTCGGCATATCGGGCAGGGAGCCATCGACCACGATAATGTCGGGCATGTCGGCCGCGCACATTTCTATGGCGTCGAGGCCGGTCGCCGCTTCGATCACCACCATCGCCGGACCGCCCAATATGCGCTTGGCGACCTTGCGGATCACGCTGGAATCGTCGACGAACATGCAGCGTTTCATGACACGGTCCCCCTTGAACATGATCCCGAAAAGCGGCGGACTCTTCGGTAAGCAAACTTCCGCCCGCGACCTAGCAAGGCAGCGGTTTGATCGTCGAACGGTATCCCAACCCGGTAAAGAACCGGACAAAAGGTTAGGTAAACTTAGGGTAAAGCCGCCGCGTCGTGACGAAACGGCGGCGAGCGCTGATCAGGCGGCCGTGAAGACGATCTCTTCGGCCGTGGCGTGGATCGAAATCTCCATGCCTGATTCGCGCGCCAGAAGCAGCGTGTAGTACGGCTGCACCGAATGCGCGTCGATCGGTTCCTCCGGCTTTTGTCCGGAATGCAGTTCGAGGAATTTCGGCGGCACGCGCAGCATCGGCCCCGAGGCCGAAATCTGGAATTTCGGCTCAGTCTCGACGTCGTCCAGCGTCACGCCGATCTTTCCGCCGCGCGGAATGGCAGCCAGCGCCACCAGGATCAGGTTCAGGAGCAGCTTGACCTTGTTCTTGGGTAGGAGCGCGCGGCGGCCCGTCCATGTGAGCTCGGGCTTTTCACTGCGCAGGAAAGCGGTGGCGACGGCTTCCGCATCGCCGGTGTCGATGACCATGCCGGCGGAACCGGCGGCGCCGAAGGCGATCCGGGCGAATTGCAGGCGCGCCGAGGCGTTGCGGGCGCTGGTGCGGATCAGCTGCATGGCGTCGGCGTCGGCGCCGCCCTCATCCAGCAACTCCAGTCCGTTGTTGATCGCGCCGACCGGCGAAATGATATCGTGGCATACGCGGCTGCACAAAAGTGCGGCCAGATCGGCTGCTGAAAGCGTGAAAAGCTCGGCCATCAATGTGTCCCTGCGGCAATTAAAATGGAGGCACGAGCGAATTCTGTCGCACCGGGTGGCGAATCAGGCCGTCCCACCCCGCCTCCTCGTTACACAGCGCTGCCGCGCGCATCAACAAATCAGGAAATGTTCATCGTCAAAACGATTGCTCCATAGGGCGAAAACCATCCTTCGGAAAGGGCCGTCAGGCCACCGAAGCGCCATCTTCGTATGGAGGCTTAATGCTTGGAAAAGATTTACGGCATAGTTTTGGTAAATGGCGTGGCAAGCGACCGCCAAAGAGTTGCAGCGCGCCGAGGCGTCGGCGAAAACGCTCCCGGACGGAGATTTGCAAGCATGTTTTCCCGACTTTACGACCGGAGCGTTCTCCGGCTTGCCGCGCTGATGTTGGCACTGACAGGCATTCTCGCCGTTTCAACGGGCCAGTTGCGCGCGCAGGAATATTCCGCGCAGGAAATCGTCGATTCCGGACATCGCTTCTTCGGTGCGACGTCTGGTGGTCTTGCCACCGTCATCGAGAAGATCTTCTCGTCCTACGGCCTGCCAAACGGCTACATTCTGGGCGAGGAGGGCTCGGGCGCGCTGGTTGGCGGCCTGACCTATGGCGAAGGCACGCTCTACACCAAGAATGCCGGCGATCACAAGGTGTTCTGGCAGGGTCCCTCGCTGGGCTGGGATTTCGGCGGCCAGGGGTCACGCAACATGATCCTGGTCTACAATCTCGACGATGTTCCGAACCTCTACCACCGCTTCGCGGGCGTGGCCGGCTCGGCCTATGTCGTCGCGGGCTTAGGCTTCAACGTCTTGAAGAACGGCAACATGCTGCTTGTTCCTGTGCGAACCGGCGTCGGCGCGCGGCTCGGCGTCAATGTCGGTTACCTGAAGCTGACGGAAAAGCCGACCTGGAATCCGTTCTAGCGCTCGGGCCGGAGCGCCGGTTGCCGCCGGCTGGCATTCCGGCATATTGGTTGTAGCGCGGAGGCGGCGTTTGCGCGCCGGCGAGCCGCTCCAACCAGAGTTCGTGACCCGACGTGATCCAGTCCATCCTGTTCTTTGCACTCGGCTTTCTCACCGCCGGCTTTATCGCGCTCCTGGTCGCGCCGGCGTTCTGGCGGCGCGCGGTGACCCTGACACGCAAGCGCGTCGAAGCTGCCATGCCGATGACGCTCGACGAGATCCAGGCCGACAAGGACCGGATGCGGGCGGAATTCGCCATGTCGGCGCGGCGGCTCGAAATGAGCGCGCAGGCGCTTCGCGATAAAAATGCGGCCCAGATCGTCGAGATCGGCCGGGGCCATGAGGAGATCAAGGCGCTCAATTCCGTGATCTCCGAAAAGAACCGCGAGATAACGGCGCTCGAAGCCGCCGGCGAAGCGCTGCGCACCGAATTGCAGCAGCAGAGCAACAACATGCAGCGGCTGTCGGCCAGGCTCGCCGAAGCCGACAATGTGCTGAAGCAACGGGCGGCAGAGATCGAAAAGCTAGGCCGCCTGTATGAGGACGCCAGCTTCTCTTCGAGCAGCCGCCAGATCGAACTGGTGGCGCGGGAATCGGAACTGGAGCAGCTCGACAGCGAGGCCGTCCAGTTGAGGAGCAAGGCGGAAAAGGCCGAAAGGCTGTTTCAGGAACGGGAACGCGAGGCTGCCACGCTGCGCGATGCGCTGAGAGCCGAGGCGCGGAAGGTCGACGGCCTCGAAAGAACACTCGCCGAGCGCGAAGAAAAGCTGGTGCACAGCGGAAAGGAATTGGCCCGCCTGAGCGAGGAACTGGCGCGCGCCACCGCCGCGGAAAACGAAGAGATTGAACTGCCTGCCGGCCGCAAGCGACTTGAAAGCCGCCTGACGGCGCTGACACGCGAAAACCGCAAGCTGAAGGCCGATCTCAAGGCGGCGGCAACGGCAACCGCCAAAGGCGGCGATGACGAAATGCTGCGCGAGCGGATAGGCGAATTGGCAGCGCAGATGGTGCATCTGACCAGCGTTCTCGAAGGGCAGGGCTCGCCGATCGCGAAGGCGCTGTCGTCGCCGACCCCCAACAGCGGAGAGGGCGCCGGCGCCGAGAAAATCAGCCTTGCCGATCGCGTTCGCGCCTTGCAGAAGGCCGCTTCAGCCGGCTGATCTCTCCAATTCCGCCAGCTGGTGCAGTGCGATCGCCGAAGCTGCCGCGACGTTCAGGCTGTCGAACCCGCCGGCCATGGCGATGCGCACCGTGTTCAGGCGGGCAAGCAGCTTTTCCGCCAAGCCCTCTCCTTCGGCTCCGAACCACAGCGCTGCGCGCTCGGACCGCTCGACCTCGCGCAGGTCGGTTTTGCCTTGTGGCGAGAAGCCGTAGAGCTCGAAGCCGCGCACCGCCATCGCGTCGGCGAGCGCGTTGGCATCGTCCGCCACCGCGAAGGGGACTTTGAGCACGGCTCCAACCGAAACACGGATCGCCTTGCGGTAGAGCGGATCGCAGGAACTCGCATCGAGGATCACCGCGTCAGCCCCAAACGCCGCAGCGTTACGGAATATCGCGCCGATATTGTCATGATTGGCGATGCCGACCAGCACGACGATCAGCGCCTGCTCGGGTAGTTCGTCGAGCAATTCCTCTGGCGATTGCGGCGAGCGCTTGCGGCCGATAGCCAGTACACCGCGATGAATGTGGAAGCCAGCGATCGCGTCCATCACCGGGCCGGACGCAATATAGACCGGCACGTCGGCGGGGGCGAGCGCCAGCGTGGCTGCAAGACCGGGAAGGCGGTTTTCAAGCACCAGAACGGATTCGGCCTCAAATCGCCGCGCCCAGAAAAGCACATTCAACACGACCTTGCCTTCGGCCACAAACCGGCCCTGCCTCCCGGCAAGGTCGCGCTCCCTTATGTCGAGATAGGGCGCGACCCGCGGATCCTGAGGGTCGGTGATGTGGACAAGGTTCATGCTGGGTGTTCGCGCGTGGTCATCCGGTGGATAAACGACGTCTACGGCGCCGCGCGTCCCTTCGAACACACAAATGATGTTGAAGTCTTTGAATCCGCGCATCGTGCTTTCGAAAAATCGGGTCCGATTTTCCTGGCGATGCGCTGCCGGCGTTAAGTCTCCGCCAATTGGTGCTCCAGGCGCTCCGGGTGCTTCCCATTCGCCTTGAAGCTGAAAATGCCGTCAAGCGTTCCCAGGAGCTGACGCACCGCGTCGGACCGGCAGGAGTAATAGATCATCTGGCGGTCGCGGCGCGTCTCGACCAGATGGACGCTGCGCAGCTTCGCCAGGTGCTGCGAAAGGGCCGACTGGCTGAGAGAAACTTTTTCGGCGATCGCGCCGACCGACATCTCGCCTTCAAGCAGATGGCTCACGATCACCAGCCGCTTCTCATTGCCGAGCAGCGTCAGCAGTGCTGCGGCCTTCTCGGCGTTCGCGATAAGCTGTTTCGAAATCATGATGCCCCACAATCTTTGCTCATTTCAGACGCCATGGGGGCAATAACGTCGGAAAGCCAAGCCGGTCTCGCGCAAGCGCGCTGAATCACCCGGCCATCACTGGTTCAACCTAGAAGTATTCGGCGAAAATCTCAAGGTGGCACGGACGCCTCCTGTCTAGGTCCAACTCTCAGCGCGGCCCTGCCCGCCTTGGCCATTTCCACCAGGATTTTCCTGAGCTCGCCCGCATCCGACAGCGGTTGCGGGAAAAATATCCGCCTGACTTCGTCGCCGGAGGCGATGTCCATGCCGTCGGCGTCGAAACCGGTAACCCGCCATCCCTCGCCGGACGCCTTGGCGAAATGCCGGGCATAGACGCTTATGGCGTCGAGATGGTCGGCGTTCATGTGGTCGAGCGCCGACTGCTCGCTCTCGGCGAGCGCGTCGAGCGCCGGGCTGTCGGTCAGCAGATCCGCGGCCGTGAGATTATAGGCCTTGCCGAAACCGCCATTCAGGCTGCCGCGTTCGATTTCGAGCCGGAACAGCGAGAAGTCGCCGAGCCCGACATAGAGCTGCGCCTTCGGGTTGCGGTTGAGATAGCGCCGCTCGGCTCGGGCCTGCGCGGCGGTACCGCGTTCGAGGCGCGCCGCCCGGCAGACCAGCGTTATGCGAGGGTGAGCGAGCGGGTCGCCCTTGCCGGGTTCGCCGAGCAGCAGCGAACAGCGCGGATCGGCGATGATGGCGCGGGTGTGGGCCGACAGCATCGAAACCAGGATCAGCGGCGAGCCGTCAGTGTCTGTCGCCACACCGACGCGGCTCGCCAATGGCGCGCCGGTCTCCGGATCCAGCACGGCGATGGCGCCGTAGCGCGCCGACCGGATCAGCGTCTTGGCCAGCCGGATGGCATCCGCATCCGTCGGCCTGATGACATCCTTGGTCTTTTCCAATGCCGGCCTTCATCAATGTTGATGATCTTTGTCTAGTTATCTCCCGACAATGCCCGCCTTGGCAAGAGCCTCGATGTCATCAGGCGCTATGCCCAGGCGCTCCAGCACCGCAGCAGTTGCCTCATCCGCGGCCGGTGGCGCGGCAGTAGCGGAGGGCGTGCGCGAAAAACGCGGCGCGGGGGCAGGGCGCTCCAGCGCTCCCGCCTTCACATGTACGCCCCGAGCGAGGTTGTGCGGGTGCTGCGGCGCCTCGGAAAAGGAAAGCACCGGCGCCACGCAGGCGTCGGTGTTCTCGAACAAGGCAGCCCATTCGTCGCGGGTCTTTTCAGCAATGCGCCGGGTGATCGCCTCGCGCATGCCGTCCCACATCGACCTGTTGTATTGAGCGGCCGCAAAACGCTGCTCCAGTGGTAGCAATTTGGCGAATTCGGCAAAGAATTGAGGTTCCAGGCAGGCGACCGCGACGTGCTTTCCGTCGGCAGTTCGGTAAGTATCGTAGAATGGCGCTCCAGAATCGAGCAGGTTGGAGCCGCGCCGGTCGGTCCAGAAGCCGGCGGCCATGAAGGAGAAAAAGGGCGCGGCCAACATGGATGCGCCGTCCACCATCGCGGCGTCGACCACCTGGCCCTTGCCGGACCGCGAGGTCTCGAACAGCGCCGCCAGAATACCGGCGATCAGGAACATGGCGCCGCCGCCATAGTCGGCGACAAGGTTGAGCGGCGGTACCGGCTTGCCATCGCTCGGGCCGATGGCGTGCAGCACTCCGCTATAGGCGAGGTAGGTGAGATCATGTCCGGCGCGGCCGGCGAGCGGGCCTTGCTGTCCGAATCCGGTCATCCTGGCGTAAATCAGCTTGGGATTACGGCGCTGCGACTCTTCGGGACCGAGGCCCAGCCGCTCCATGACGCCCGGCCGGAATCCCTCGATCAGCACGTCCGCCTTTTCGAGAAGCCGCAGGACGAGCGCGATACCCTCGGGCCGTTTCAGGTCGAGCTTGAGGATGGAACGGCCATGGCGGTCGAGGTCGTGTTCGGGCGGCAGCGCCAGAAACGCCTTGCCGCTCGCCATGCGCTCGATGCGGACGACCCGTGCGCCCATTTCTGAAAGCATCAGAGCGGCCAGCGGCGCCGGGCCCAGCCCCGCCATCTCGATGATCGTCAGCCCGGCGAGCGGGCCGGGTTTCGATGCTGGCTGCCGACCCGGAGAGTTATCCAATATCTTCGCCGAATCAGGGGTGGTCGCGCGGAACAAAGCTGATCTTCAGCGTCGATCCTGTGGCTTCGGCATAACGCTTGAGCGCCTTCAGCGTCGGGCTGACACGGCTGCCTTCAAGCTTGGCGATGTAGGATTGCGACGTGTTCATGCGCTCGGCAACCTGCTCCTGCGTCATGTTCGCCTTCGCCCGGGCGTCGATCAATGCGGATGCGAGCGCGAATTCCTCTTCGAGGGCGTCGTAGGCTTTCACGTATTCAGGATCTTTGCGCCATTCCTCGAATGCCTCGCTCACGGGAATGAATTTTCTCGTCATCGAACCTCCTTCGACCTCTGCAAGGCCAGCTCAATTTCGCGGCGCGGCGTTTTCTCGGTCTTCTTCGTGAAGACGCGAAGGATTACAATTCGCCGCCCGACGGCAGTGACGTAGACGGCCCGCGCGATGCCATCCTTTCCCTTCAGGCGCATCTCCCATAATACGCCTTCCAAATGCTTCACGTAGGGCTCATGGACCTTCTCAAGGCCATTGGCCTGTATCAGCCCGACAATCCTTTCAAAGCTCGCTCTGATCTCGCGCGGCTGCGCACTGAATTCCGACCAGACCTGCTTGCTGAGGAACTCGACCGTCCACATGTTTATGTCATATATGATATGAATTCAAGGCCAGCGTCTACTTCGGCGCCATGCGGATCGCGCCGTCGAGGCGGATCACCTCGCCGTTCAGCATCTGGTTCTCGATGATGTGCAGCGCCAGCGCGGCATATTCGGACGGCTCGCCAAGACGCGGCGGGAAGGGCACGGACGCGCCGAGCGAATCCTGCACCTCCTGCGGCATGCCCATCAGCATCGGCGTCTTGAAGATGCCGGGTGCGATGGTCATCACGCGGATGCCGGAGCGGGCAAGATCGCGCGCCACCGGCAGCGTCATGGCGACCACGCCACCCTTGGACGAGGAATAGGCGGCCTGGCCGATCTGCCCGTCGAAAGCCGCGACCGACGCGGTGTTGACGATCACGCCGCGCTCGCCGCCTTCCAGCGGCTCCTGCTTCGCCATGCGGTCGGCAACCAGCCGGGTCATGTTGAAGGTGCCGATCAGGTTGACCTCGATCACCCGACGATAGGTGTCCAGCGGGTGCGGGCCGTCCTTGCCCAGCGTCTTGGCGCCGATGGCGACGCCGGCGCAATTGACCAGGATGCGCGGCTCCCCAAGCACCTCCGCCGCCTCAGCAATGGCCGCCTCGGCACCCTCTGCGCTGCTCACATCGCAGCGGATGGCAACGCCGCCGATCTCGCGGGCAACGACAGCCGCACGTTCCATGCCGATGTCGAGCACGGCGACCTTCGCGCCTGCCGCAGCCAGCGCGCGCGCCGTCGCCTCCCCCAATCCCGAGCCGCCGCCCGTGACGATTGCGGTTTGTTCCTGCGGTTTCATGACCGGCCCCCTCGTTCATTGCTTTTCCCATGCTAAGGAGGCGGCCACCGCGGCGCAACTGCTCAGGCCTCTTCCGTGTCCCTGACCTGGTCGGCATGCAAGACTTCGCCGGTCAGCGCGGCGACAGCGCCGGGCGTGAATTCCACCGCCAGCAGCCGATCGAGATCGACAGGGCGGGGCATGGAGATTTGGCCGCGCGGGATCTTCTTGAAGCCGAGCGGCCCGTAATAGGGTTCGTCTCCCACCAGTATCACCGCGCCTGCGCCCGAATTTTCCGCCGCCTCCAGCGCCATGGCCACAAGCTTGCGGCCGATGCCGATGTTCTTGTAGGCCGGGCGCACCGCAAGCGGGCCGAGCAGCAAGGCGTGCCCGGCCCCCGCCGCGATCCGCGTCATGCGAACCGATGCTATGACTGCGCCGTCATTCATCGCCACGAAAGACAGGCTGCGTTCATGCGGCCCGCCTTCGCGTATCTTGTAGGCGGCGCGCGTGAAGCGTCCCGGCCCGAAGGCCTCGGCGTTGATGATTTCGATTTGGGAATCGTGCGCCGGCTGCTCCGGCATATAGATCGTGTCGGCAAAACTCATTTCGTTCACACCCGGTCGAGGAGGGAAATGGGGGCGGCTGCGCGCGGCAGCCCGTCGCAATCAGCGCTTTCTCAAGCGCGGGCGCCCATTCGTCGTCGGTCGAACCGGATATGTGCGAAGCATTTTGCCATCGAAACGACCGGCTAGCATCATTTTCGGGCGGCGTCCATCCGCGATTTCTGCACTCAGGCGACGATCTGTTCACCCCCAAAGGAATTCCGCTTCGACGCATTGCGCACTACATCGGAGAGGAACAGCAAAGGAGACTGACGATGGGACTGCTGGTCGACGGCAAATGGACCGACCGCTGGTACGATACCAAGGAAACCGGCGGCAAATTCGAGCGCGCGGAATCGCAGTGGCGCGACTGGATCACCGTCGACGGCGAGCCCGGGCCGGGGCGCAGTCGCGGCTTCAAGGCCGAGCCCGGACGCTACCATCTCTACGTCTCGCTCGCCTGCCCCTGGGCGCATCGCACACTGATCTTCCGGGTGCTGAAAAAGCTCGAAGGCGTCATCTCGGTTTCGGTCGTCCACCATTTCATGGGCAAGGACGGCTGGACATTCCGCAAGGAGGACGGCGCGACCGGCGACACGCTCTACGGCCTCGATTTCCTGCACCAGATCTACACCAAAGCTGATCCAGCCTATTCGGGCCGCGTCACCGTGCCGGTGCTCTGGGACAAGAAGAGCGAGACAATCGTCAATAATGAATCGTCCGAGATCATCCGCATGCTCAATTCCGCCTTCGACGAATGGGGCGACGGCTCTCTCGACTTCTATCCCGAGGAGTTGCGCGACGAGATCGAGACGGTCAACGCGCTGGTCTATCCGCAGATCAACAATGGCGTCTATCGCGCCGGCTTCGCGACCACGCAGAAAGCTTATGAGGAAGCGTTCGCCGAGCTGTTTTCAGCGCTCGACGCGCTGGAGGACAGGCTTTCGCGCCAGCGCTATCTAGCCGGCGACCGGATCACCGAGGCGGACTGGCGGCTGTTCACCACGCTCGCGCGCTTCGATCCGGTCTATGTCGGCCACTTCAAATGCAATCTGCGTCGCATCGCCGACTATCCGAACCTTTCCAATTACCTGCGCGACCTGTTCCAGGTTCCGGGCGTCGCCGCCACGGTCGATATGCTGCACATCAAGTCGCATTATTACGGCAGCCACGACACCATCAATCCGACGCGGATCATTCCGGTGGGGCCGGAGCTTGACTATTCGGCGCCGCACGATCGCAGGCGGTTCGGCTGATCACCAGAAGGGCGAGGCCGGTTCGCCGCCGAAGATCTCGGCAATGCGCCGCCTTGTCGCCGGCGTGGTCGCTTCCGGCAGATCGTCGAGCGGAAAGAAACGGGCCTCGGCGATTTCACGGTCGGGCAGTTTTGGCCCGGAGCGGCTGAACTGCCGGATCAGATAAAGCGCGACATGGTCGCGCCGGCTCGCTTGCCGGTTGAAGTGCAGCGACCGCAGCTCCGGCGGCGCGGTCAGGGAGACGTTGCCTTCCTCGGCAAGTTCGCGCTCCAGCGCTTCCAGCATGGTCTCGCCCAGCTCGACGCCACCGCCCGGCAGCTGCCAGCCGGGCACATAGGTATGGCGGATCAGGAACACCGAATTCGAGGCTTCATCGTGGACCAGCCCACGAACGCCAAGCGTCATGGGACGGCGCAGCAGGAAGTAGAAATGGAACAGCCGTCCGCGCAGTCCCGGCCACCCCGTCTGCCGGAACGGATCGTTTCTTTCTATGTTCGGCATCAGGCCGCTATCCACGGGTGGAAAGGCAGGCTTCGGTATCCTACAAGGGCTGGATGTTCAGGCTTGCGCATCTTTCCGACGTTCATCTGGGGCCGCTTCCCGATGTAACCTATCGTGAACTCGTGTCCAAGCGCATGGTCGGCTACGTCAACTGGCATCGCAACCGCCGCCGGGTGCTGACCGAGGGGGTTCTGGGCGCGATCGTGGCCGACATGCAGGCGTCGCAGCCCGACCACCTCGCCGTCACCGGAGATCTGGTCAACCTGGCGCTCGACGCCGAGATCGAACTCGCGCGGATCTGGCTCGAGACGCTCGGAAAGCCCGGGGACGTTTCGGTGGTGCCGGGCAACCACGATGCCTATGTGCCGGGCGCCTTCGACAAGACCTGCCGTGTCTGGGGTCCTTGGATGACCGGCGACGGCGCAAGCCCGCCGACCGACCGCAAGGGCTTTCCCTATATGCGGGTGCGGGGGCAGGTGGCGCTCATCGGCGTGTCGACGGCGCGCGCCACGGCGCCCTTCATGGCGAGCGGCTTCTTTCGCGAAGACCAGTCGCACCGGCTCGGCCGGATGCTCGACGATGCCGCCAAACGTGGCCTGTTCCGGGTGGTGATGCTGCACCATCCGCCGGTGCGCGGCGCGGTGCCGCAGCACAAGAGGCTGTTCGGCATAGGCACCTTTCAAGCGACCATGCAGAAGCATGGCGCCGAGCTGGTGCTGCACGGCCATTCGCATCTGCCGACGCTCTACTGGATCGGCGGCCGCGGCAGGCCGGTGCCGGTGGTCGGGGCCGCCGCGGCAGGCCAGTCGCCGGGCGATTCCAAGCCGGCCGCCCAGTACAATCTCCTCGACATATCGGGAGAGGTGGGCGCCTGGGCAATCCGGCTGACGCGACGCGGCCTGACAGGCGCGGCCATGCCGCCTTCTGACCTCATGTCGATCGATCTGACGCCCGAAGCACGGCTTGTCGAGCGGACTTAGAGCGATGCTCTAGAAGCCGATGCCCATCGCCGCGAGACGGTCCCACAAAAGGGCGACCGAGGCGGCCAGGCCGACAAGTGCGCCGGCAATCACCAGCCCGAGCCCGGTCAAGAAAGCCGACCAGCCATTGCGCTTGGTGCGCAGCGGCTCGGCGGCTTCGCCTGTTGAGGATTTCAGCACGCCTGCGACCGCCGGCTCGGCGCTGCCGTCCATCATGCGCTGGCGTTCGACGAGGCGCTCGGCCACATAGCGCGTGACCTGGTCGGCCACCGGCTTCATGTTGGTCGATTCGGCGAGCACGACGCGGCCGACACGCGTGTCCTTCAAAAAGCGGTAGGTTCGGCGGTCTCGACCCATGGTCACATGGCTGGTCGCGTCGATCCACAGGCGCGGCTGCAGGCCGGATGACACGGCGAAATCGAAAATTTCCACATCGGCGGGCACTTCGGCGAAGACCGGCGCAAGTTCGGCTGCGAGCAGGTCGAGCCGCATGCGGCTCGCCTCGCGCATCTCCACCACCACGTCATCCCGGTCGGCGGCCGCGTTCTTCACGTCGCGGATCGCATCGGAAAGCTTGCGCGCATGCTCGATAGGCGTCACGTTTTCGCCTGCGTCACTCATGGTCCGCTCCAACCGCAAGGGGCTCTTAAGGAAGTGTTAACATAAACGGAGCGCGAAAACAGCCTGAGCGTTGAGCCACACGTCTCCAAAACTCGGGCTTCAGGCAGTTTTTGCAGCGCCTGGCTCAGCCGACAGTTCGGCGAACGACATCGACCACAAGGCGGGGGGCTTCTTCCGGCAGCATATGGCCGAACCCCTCGGCGGAGTGGAGCAAAAATTGCGATGGCAGCCCTTCCGTCTGGCTATAGGGCAGCAGCGGGTCGGCTGTTCCCCACATCACCGAGACAGGCATTGCGAGCGCCGCAAGCGTGTCGCGCGAAATGACGCCCTGCCTGTTGTCGCGGCTGATCTCTGCGGCGATCCTGGCGAGCATTTCGGTTTGTCCAGGCCGCCGCCGCATCTCCGCCAGCACCTTCACCGCTTCTTCGGGCCCCGCGCTCGACGGTCCCGACATGGCCGCCAGGCAATCGCGGATTTCGTCAGGCTCGACCGCCGCGCCGTAGTGGCGCAGGAGCGCGCCATTGATCTCCGGACCATAGCCGCCGGGGGCCAGCACCGTCAGCGAAGCGACGTTTTGCGGTTTCGCCGACGCAAGCAGCGTCGCGACCGCTCCGCCAAAGGAATGGCCGACAAGATGGAATTTCTCGATGCCGCGCGCATCGAGATCGGTGGAGACGGCGCGCACGGCGATCTTGGCCGGTCCGGCGTCGGGCCAGCCGCGAGAGGCTCCATGGCCGGGCAGATCATAGGCGATGGTGCGGTGTTCCGGCGAGAGCGCGTCGGTCACGGGCCGCCACAGGCCGTGGCAACCGCCGAAGCCGTGCAGAAAGACGATCGGCGTTGCGCCGCCGCCATCCTCGCGGGCAAAGAGCCTCAACTCGGACCGCCCAGGCCGGCGTGGCGAAGCGCCTCGAGCAGTTTGTTCGTCATGTCCGGCGGGTATTTGCCGTTGACGAAGAAGGCGCGGGGGTTGCTGGCGAATTCAGGGAACTCGGCCACCAGTTCGTCGAGAAGTTTCTTGGCCAGTTCCGGCTTGCCGGCGCAGTCGGCGGCGATGGCGCGGACCGCGATGTAGTGTCCGCGCTTGGCGGTCACCAGGGCTTCGGCGGCGCGTTCCGATTTTGCCACGTCGTTCAGCATGAACCGTGCCAGGAACAGCCCGTAGTCCCACCAGCTCGGATGTACGCTCGACGCCTCGACCGCGCGTTCCATGATCGGCGCGCCCTCTCGGTAATTGCCCGAAAAGATCAGGGCATAGCCATAAGCCGCCGCCATCGACAGGTCGTAAGTATTGAGTTCATAGGCCTTGCGCATCCAGCGCGTAGCCTCTTCGGAGTTGCCGATGCGCTGGTTCAGAAAGCCGTAGGAGCGGTGGGCGTAGGGGCTGGTCGCCACCATCTGCACTGCGCGGTAGCCGAGCGCCAGCGCCTGATCGGCCGTGGCGCCGGGCGGGTAGCGGTAGCCGTCGCGCACCGCCTCCATGTGCAGCGAAGCCATCTCGGCATAGATGAGCGGCGATTTGGCGTTGTCGAGGGCGAGCGTTTCGAAGCAGCGGTAGGCCTCGGCATGCTTGTCCTCGGATTCGGCCAGGTAATAGTCGTCATTGAGCAACAGGCAGGCGGTCAGCCCGGTCTGGATGCCCAACTGGTCGATGTGTCCGTAAATGGTGCCCGAGGCAGGAACGGTCGAGCTCAGAATATCGGCGATGGTGTCGTCGAGCTTGGCGGCGGCGACATCGGCCGCCGGCAGCACCCGCGACAAGAGAACCTTGCCGCTGGCGCTGTGCTGCAACTCCACCAGCACGTCGCCTTCGGCAAGGCCCGCGCCGACCACGAACACGAATTGAAGCGGATTGCCGCGGTCGCTCTCGGCAATGTCGCGGCCGATGAAGTCGACCGTATCGAAGCCGGATAGGCCGGTACGCAGCACGGAAGCGACCCGCGTCGGTCCCTCGGCCTCGGATGTTTGCGAAATATAGACAGGCGGCAGTGCTTCGAGGGCGGCCAGTCCGGCAACACTGCTGGTCTCGGCCGGAATGCCGCCCGCAGAGGCCCCAACCTGATCGCCGGGCGCCGGCTCGTTGATGCGGTAGACCAGGAAGCCGAGCATCAGGATGATGACGGCCATGGCGCCCCAGAAGAGCTTGAGCTGGCGCATCATCTGCGCGCCCGACGGGCGCGTGCCGCTTTCATCTGCCAAGGCCAGATCGATGTCGTGGGCCGGTTCCGCTGCCTCATCCGCGGGCACTTCAACGATTGCCGCCGGGTGCCGGTCCGGGTTGACCTCATAGGCCGGAATGTAGCTGCCGCGGGGGACGGTGATGCGTATCGGCTCCCCCGCG
>NZ_AHAM01000062.1 GCF_000236565.1 Mesorhizobium alhagi CCNWXJ12-2
TGCGTCCGGCGCCGCGAGGTTGGTCGTGATCGACGCGAGCGGGATGACCACTCTCGATTCAACGGGTTCGCCACCGACCGCGCCGTCGCCGTGAGCTTCCGTCGTATGCGCTGCCGGTTTTGCCGGTTCGCTGCTGTCGTTCAGGTAGATTCCGGAGGCCCAGCCAAGGACGATCGCTGCGGCCGTCATGCCAAGCAGCACCGCCATCTGCACCAGCAGCGACGGGCCCTTGGGCGGTGTCTGACCTTGTTCGGTGATCGCCATGGTTTGCCCCGGCCTAGAACGGAAGAACCTGGTCGAGGAACTGCTGGCCGTAGGGTGGCTGCTGCACCTCGGTCAGACGTCCCCGGCCGCCATAGGAAATGCGGGCCTCGGCGATGCGCTCGTAGGAGATCGTGTTTTTCGGCCCGATATCAACCGGACGCACAATGCCGGCGATCGTCAGGATCCGTAGTTCGGCGTTGACCCGCACCTCCTGCGAGCCGTTGATCACCAGATTGCCGTTCGGCATCACGTCGATGACGATGGCGGCAACGGAAAGCTCGATCGTTTCGGAACGCGTGGTTTCGCCCGTTCCCGCCGACGCCGAGGTCGAGCCGATATTGGCGTCGGCGGTGCCGCCGGAGCCGATCCCGTCCCATTCGTACTCCAGCGCGCCGCCGAGCGACTTGGTCGAGGTGCGGCTGCGGTCGGATTCGTTCTTGAATTTCGCCCGATCGTTGATCTCGATCTCGACCGTCAGGATGTCACCGGGCGACAGCGCCCGCGGGTCGGTGAAGAGGCGGCTCTGGCGGTCGTTCCATAGTGAAAAACGCTTGACCGGCTGGGCCGGCGTTTCGGGATACTGATAGACCGATTGCGTGCCAGAGGCGACGCCGGAGCCGACGGCCGACAGCGCTGGAGGCTGGCCGATCTCCTTCAGGTTGGAGCCGCAGGCGGCGAGCGCGGCGAGCGTAGCCGCGGCGATGGCCAGCAAGAGGTTGCGGATCATGTCGGGTCTTCCCTTCGCGCGGCGCTCGCCATGATGCCGGTGAGGGCGGCCGCGGCCTTGCTTTCCATCTCGTTGAGGATGACGCCTGCGCGGCGCGATTCGAGCTTCATCAGGATGCCGGCGGCAAGCTCGACATCAAGCATGGCGAGCCGCTCGGCGGCGGCGTCGGGTTTCATGGAGGCGTAAATCTCTACGACATTGCCTTCGGCCTGCGCCAGGAAAGTCTCGCGCCGCTTCATCCAGCTCTCGTATTCGGCGCGTTTCTCCTCGAGCAGGGCGATGCGCTTGTCGACTTCCTTCTGCAGCGTCTCCATCTCCATCCTCTGCAGCGCATAGCGGCGGTCGCGTGCAGCGTCGGCGATGCTCGAGCAGAAACGCTGGATCTCGCTCTCCGTCTCGGCCGCGGCCACGACGGTCGGCGCCGTCTCGGTTGCGGCAGGACCGGCGGCTGCAAGCAGCGCGGCGAGCGTCGCGGCGGCAAGCGGCTTGCGGCCAATGCGCCTTGGCGGGGTCAGGAGATGAAATTTGGCCGGCATCGCGTCACCTATTGAAGTACGAGTTCGGCCTGCAGGGCGCCGGCGGATTTGATGCCCTGGAGGATGGCGATGATACCGTCGGGCTTGACGCCGAGCCGGTTCAGCCCGGAAACCAACGTTTCGAGATTTGGGCCGTCGATAATGGCGACGCGCCCGTCCGGTTGGTCCAGATCGATAGCAGTGAACGGCTCCACTTCTGTCCGCCCTCTGGAGAAGGGTTCGGGCTGCACGACCCTCGGCATCTCGGTGATGCGGACCGTCAGCGTGCCGTGGCTGATGGCGACGCGCGAGATCCGAACTTCGTTGCCGATGACGATAGTGCCGGTGCGCTCGTCGACCACAACCCGCGCCGGCATGTCGGATTCGACGATCAAGTTTTCGAGCTCGGCGTAAAAGCGGGCGGCGGAGATCTTCTGCGGTTTCTGGATGATGACCGTGCGCGAATCCTGCTCGCGCGCCACGCGCTTGCCGAAGCGCTCCAGCGCGTAGTCGTTGATCGCGTCGGTAACCCTCACCGCCGTCGAGAAGTCGGCATTGCGGAGCTGCAGGGTCAGCGTGCCGACATCGCCGAATTCGGCCTCGACCTGTCGCTCGATGATCGCGCCGTTGGGCACGCGGCCGGAGGTCGGCACGCCTTGCGTGATCTTCTCGGCGTCGCCCTGGGCGTTGAAGCCGGATATGAACACCGGGCCCTGCGCGACCGCGTAGATTTCGCCGTCGGCGGCTTTCAGCGGCGTCATCACCAGCACGCCACCGCCGAGCGACACCGCGTCGCCCAGCGACGAGACGCTGACGTCGATGCGCGCGCCGGACTGGACGAAGGGCGGCAGGTTGGCGGTGACGATCACCGCCGCAACGTTCTTGGCCCGCGCCCGGCCACCTTCGCTGGCTATGCCGAGATTTTCCAGCATGGCTCGGATCGACTGTTCCGTGAAAGGCGAGTTGCGCAGGCTGTCACCCGAGCCCTGCAGGCCGATCACCAGCCCGTAGCCGACGAGCTGGTTGTCGCGCGCGCTCTGCAACTGCGCGATGTCCTTGATCCGCGAGGGAACGAGGTTCTGGCCGGGATAGAGGTCGCGCTGTTCGTAATGACCGACGCCAATGGCGCCGGCCCCGCCGTCCTTGCGGATCAGTCCGTCCGCCAGGACCGCCTGGACGCCGAACGCGGTCGCGACAATCAGAATGAGCAGCCGGCGGATCATATGGCGCCGATCCGGATCGAGCCGTCGGCCATGACCGTGCCAGAAAGAATCTTGCCGCTGTCGATGTTGCGGATCTTGACCAGATCGCCAGCGGAACCGGGCTCCAGCGTCACTGCGCTCGCGGAAATCGTAAGCGCGCCGGAGACGAAGACCACCTCGACCGCCGCGCCCTGCTCGACGAGATACGCCTCGCGCAGAGAACTCAGCGGGACGTAGCGGCCGGTCAGCAGAGTGCGCCTGGCGACCTTGCCGTCGAGTTCCGCGAGCGTGACAGCGACCGCTTCGGGCGCCTGTTTACCGGGTTTCAGCGTGACTTCCTTCAGCGCGTCGGCCGAGACCGTCTCGCCGGGATAGATGACCCGGTTGGGGATGAGCACGACCTCCTGCGCCAGCGCCGGCAACGCGCAGCACAGCGCCAGACCGGCAGCCGCGGCGTGAAGCAGAGCGCGCATCGACCGGAAAGCCATCGCTGCTACCTGATGTTCTTCGAGACGACGGCCGCCATCTCGTCGGCCGCCTGGATGACCTTGGAGTTCATCTCGTAGGCGCGCTGCGCCGAGATCAGCTCGGTGATTTCCTTGACCGGATCGACGTTGGAGTTTTCGAGATAGCCCTGCTGGACGGTGGCGTAGCCGAGATCGCCAGGTACGCCGATATTGGCGGCGCCGGAGGCCGGCGTTTCCTGGAACAGATTGTCTCCCAGCGGCGCGAGGCCGGCCTCGTTGGCAAAGCTCGCCAGCGTCAACTGGCCGAGGTCCTGCAAATCGACCTGTCCATCGAGGCGCGCGAACACCTGGCCGGACTTGTTGACGATAACCTCGACCGCATCAGCCGGGACGTTGATGGCGGGCTGGACCGGAAAGCCGTCGACCGTCACCAACTGCCCGGTGGCGTTGGTGTTGAACGAGCCGGCGCGGGTGTAGAGCGTCTGGCCGTCGGCGCCTTCGATCTGGAACCAGCCATTGCCGGTCAGCGCGAGGTCGAACTTGTTGCCGGTGCTGGTCAGCCCGCCCTGGACATGGACGTTGCGCACAGCGCTCGTCTTGACGCCGAGGCCGATGCTCACGCCTTCCGGCACGAGGCTGGAATTGGCGCGGTTGGGCACGCCCTGCAGCCGGTCGACCTGATAGAGCAGGTCGGAGAATTCCGCCCGCGCCCGTTTGAAGCCGGTGGTGTTGATGTTGGCGATGTTGTTGGCGATCACTTCCAGATTGGTCTGCTGGGCGTTCATGCCGGTTGCGGCGATTGCGAGTGCCTTCATGGTCTCATTCTCCTCAGATCGCCATGCGGCTGACTTCGAGATAGGCGGTCACGATCTTGTCGCGGATCGCTACAGCCGCCTGCAGCGACTGTTCAGCGCTCATCACCGCGTCGACCACCTGGCGTATGTCGGCCTCGCCCTGCAGCGCCTGGACGGAAACCTGTTCGGCCTGCTGGAGGGTGCCGATCGCGTCGCCCGCCGCCCGTGTCAGCATCGCTGCGAAGGACGAGCCGGCATCTGCCGCCACCGGACCGGCGCTGCGGGAAAAGAGCCCGCCATCGCCGTCCGTATTGCCCATCTGGAGTTGCGGAACGACCGCACTGAGGCCGGTGATCATTATTGGCTCCTCATCAGGTCGATGGTCATCGAGATCAGCGAACGCGCCTGCTTGATGACCTGCAAATTCGCTTCATAGGAGCGGTTCGCCTCGGTCATGTCGGCCATTTCGATCAGCACGTTGACGTTGGGCATCATGACGTAGCCGTTCTCGTTGGCGGCCTCGTGGCCGGGCGAATATTCGACGGGGAAGGCCGAAGGGTCGCGGTTGATCGCGGTCACGTCGACCAGCGAGCCGCCGCTTGCACGGTCGAGTTCGGCGGCGAAGGTGATGGTCTTGCGCCGATAGGGTTCGGCGCCCGGCGCGTCGCCGGTCGACTGGGCGTTGGCGAGGTTCTCCGAGACGACGCGCAGCCGCTCCGACTGGGCGCCGAGGCCGGAGGCCGCAACCTTCAGGGCTGTCGAAAGCGGATCCACAATCAGCTCCTCACGCTGGTCATCATCATGCGGTGAAACGCCTTGACGATCGCCGTGTTGAGTTCGAAGGAGCGACTGATCTCGCCGGCCTTCATCAGTTCGTTTTCGAGCACCACCGTGTTGCCGGACGGCATGGCCGATATCTCCCGCCCGTTCTGCCGCACGGCATAGCCGGCCTCTGTCGCGCCTCCGCTGAGGTGCCCCTCATGGGTTGCCCTCAGGGCCACGCGCGTGTTGTCGAGCACCTTCTCAAAGGGCTCGACGTCGAATGCGCCGTAGCCGGGCGTGTTCACATTGGCGACATTGCCGGCGACAGCGGCCTGGCGCACGGCCAGCCATTGCGACTGCTGCGAGGCGAGATCGAAGAGGTTGACTGGCTGCATAGAAATCTCCGGGCAGATTTCCACACGATAGGGAGCCAGTCTTGCGCGGGCCTTGCGCGAACTGTTCCGGGAGCCGGGCTACTTGGACAGTTCAATCACCTTGTCGGCGCTGGTCACCAGAACCCATTTGCCGTCGCGCTGTTCGATGCCGGCGACGCGGCTGTTGTCGGGCAGCCGCGAGCCTCGCTGCACCACCCAGAGGCCGGTGTCGTCCTCGATCATGGCGCGGCCATTGGCGACGTGAACGAGGCGGAAGGCGGCGATTTCGGACGGAAAAGGCTGTTCGCTCAACCCCGGCGCGCCTTCGCCCGGGCTATCGTTTTTGGGCAGGGTGCCTGTCGCAAACAGGTCGAGCTTCATCGGCGGAATGTCCTCGACCGTCATCGGCGCGCCGACGCGATCGGCTTGCTGGCCGAGATAGATCGGGCCGGTCTCGCGCTCGCCTTGCCCTTCGAATTTCAAGGCGCGAATACCAAACTTGTCCTGATTGAAGAAGATGTACCAGGGAAACAGCGCGCAACCGAGGCCGAGCGCGATGCCTAGTCCGGCGATGATCAAGTCGCCGTGGCGGTCGCGGGACTGCTGCGTCAGCCCGGGCGCGGCGGCGCGGCGGCGAATCAGCCGCGAGGCGAGTGAGCGCAATGCCGGCTTCTCGGCCGCAGCCTGCGCCTGCAGCTTGCCGCGCAGGGTGCTGTCAATCTCCTTGAGTTGCATGGGGCTTGTCCTTGGCTCTCAAATGGCGGGCGAGATCGGCGAACGGGTCGGGCGAGGGGCGGTCGGCAGGCGTTTGCGTCAGCGCCTCGTAGATCAGGGGAACCTGGCGCACGGCCATGTCGAGTTCGGCGTCGGCACCAGGCTGGTAGGCGCCGAGCAGGCGGATATCGCGCGTGTCCTCGAAGCGGGAGATCATCGATTTCAGCCGCGTCACCAGCGCGCGCTGCTCGGCGCTCCATGCCTTGGAAGCCAGCCGCGAGATCGACGACAGCGGGTTGACCGGCGGATAGCGGCCCTGCTCGGCGATCGAGCGGTCGAGTACGACATGGCCGTCAAGGATGCCCCGCACCGAATCGGCGACCGGGTCGTTATGGTCGTCGCCATCGACCAGCACGGAGATGATGGCGGTAATCGATCCGGAGCCGTCGAGGCCCGGCCCTGCGCGTTCCAGCAGCTTCGGCAAGTCGGTGAACACCGACGCCGGATAGCCGCGCGCGATAGGCGGCTCGCCCGCCCCGATCGCCACTTCGCGCAGTGCATGGGCGAAGCGGGTGATGGAATCGAGCACCAGAAGCACGCGGTCGCCGCGCTGGCGAAAATGCTCGGCGACGCGCATGGCGGTGTCGGGCGCGCGCTTGCGCATCATCGCGCTTTCGTCGCTGGTCGCGACCACGGCGATGGTCTTGGCCATGCTCTTTTCGCCGACCGTGTCTTCCAGGAATTCGCGCACCTCGCGGCCGCGTTCGCCGACCAGTGCCACCACGACCGTGTCGAAAGCGTCTGCTCCCGCGAGCATTGCAAGCAGCGTCGACTTGCCGACGCCGGAACCGGCGAAGATGCCGAGCCGCTGCCCGAAGCAGATTGGCGTGAAGATGTCGATGACGCGAACGCCGGTAAGGAAGGAGGTGCCGACACGCTGACGGGAGAGGGCCGATGGCGGCGTCGCCTCGACCGCATCCAATGGCTCGCCGGCGACCAGCGGCACGCCACCGTCTATCGCCCGGCCGAGCGAATCGACGGCGCGGCCGCGCCACGAGGCATGTGGCGTCGCCGTGAACGGACCATGGTTGAATACGGCGTCGCCGACGCCTGCGTCTGCCGATCGTTCGAACGGGGCGACCAGCACTTCCTCCGGCCCGATCTGGACGATTTCGCCGCGCCGCGCGCCGGCTTGGCCGCGATGCTCGACGATGTCGCCCAACCGGGCAGCGTCGGAAATGCCGCGCACGCGGTATTGCGTCTGCGAGACTTCGGTGACGCGCCCGCCGCGCCGGATGAGCGTGCGGTCGTCGGCAAAGCGCCGCCATGTGCGCTCCAGCGCGGTCAGCGCCGTGTCATGGACGGTGGCGTCAGGTCGCTCGATGGTGGCAGGTGGGTGCGAAGTCATCCGTCGTCAGGTCTTGGAGCCGAGCGTCTGAATGGCATTGCCGAAAGTCTGCTCGGTGCTGCGCATGGCCGCCGCGATGTTCTCGAAGGCGCGCTGCACGGCGATCAGCCGCGTCATTTCCAGCATCGGATTGACATTGGAATCTTCGAGGAAGCCTTGCGCCACGCCGATATCGATGCGGTCCACCACCGGCTCGGGCTGGCCGGCGGGCACGATTCCGGAATTGCCGAAGCGGGTAAAATTGGGGCCGGGCTCGAAGTCGAACAGGCCGATCGCGCCGACAAGCTGGCCGTCCTGCCGCAGAACGCCGTCGGCGCCCGATTGCGGCGGACCGTTGCGTGGGTCGAGCTGGAGCGGCGCGCCGCCGGCGTCGAGCACCGGATAGCCCTCGATCGTCACCAGTTGGCCGGTATCGAGCATCGAGAAGCGGCCGTCCCGCGTCATAACCGTGCCGACGGGCGTCTCAATGCCGAACCAGGCATTGCCCTGGATGGCGAAGTCGAAGGGGTTGCCGGTCTCACGAAGCGAGCCGGATTTGGCCGACAGATAGGTGTCTCCGGCCGAGGCGAAGGACACGGCGTCCTGGCCGAGCCCGGACACCACGTCCTCGAACTTGACGCCGGTAGCGCGGAACCCGACGGTCGACGCGTTGGCGACATTGTCGGCGATCGTGTTCAGCCGGCGTTCCAGCGCGATCTGGGAGGAAAGGGCGACGTAGAGACCATCCTGCATGGCCAGCTCCTCAGCGCTTCATCGCCTGGATGGCGAACAGGGTGTTGGTCGAGATGCCGTATTCGACCGGCTGGCTGAACAGCACGCTGAGCGAGGTCTGAGCGGGCGACGACGGGTTGCGGACCTCCCACAGGCTCGTGAAGCGGGTAAGAAACTTGCCCAGTTCCTTGGGATCGGAAAAGTCCTCGATGTTGAGCTTGCTTTCGAAGAGCTGCACCTGCTTGTCGATATCGGCCGAGGCGAACGAATCCGGCAGCGAAAGCGCCGTGCGCACGACCCGTGCCAGAGCCGGGTCGGCCAGGATTTCATAGAAGGATGTGAGGGTTTGCGCCTTGCGCTCGAAATAGAGCGCCAGCCGCACGCCTTCGTTGGAGTTGCCAGCGTTTTCCTCGAGCGTCTGGCGCATAAATTTGTCGATCGCTGGACGCTGGGCAAGGACGTGGGTGGTCGTCTCCTCTCCAAGCTCCTCGAAATTATACATCGACGCGAAGGCGACAAAGGTCTTGTCCGTCATCGTGTTGGCCAGGCTGTCGGGATCGCGGAGGCCCCCCTCCAGAACCGCCTTGGCGATATCCTTGTTCTCTTCGGTGTCATTCAGGCCGAAGCCGGCAAGCGCGAAGCGGACCAGCCTGTCATTCGACATGAGATCGTCGATGGATTTCACCTTCACGATGTTGGCGAGGTAATATGTCACCTCGGCCTGCACCGCGGCTGATGTTGGATCGACCCCGGCAATCGCCGCCTGGGCTTGGTAGTTCGTGACTGCGCCCTGCTGCGCCTTGTTGTAGACGGTCGCCAGTTCGCCATACGCGGCGAAGTTGAAGCTCTTGACGAACTCGGCATAACGCTTGTCGGTCAGTTTATTGGCGAAGCTTTCGGGGTTGGAAATTCCTTCCTTCAGGGCCTTGACCATGAACGCCTTGGCGTAGGCCATGTCTTCGAGCCCGTGCGCCTTCATCGCATAGCGAAACAAGCGATCGTTCTTGACGAACTCGTCGATCGTTTTCACCTTGGTGATGTTCTCGAGGTAGTACTTGGTTTCGCGCTCGACCATTGGCTGGTTTTCGACGCGACCGAGTGCCTTGGGGATGTCCCTCGCGATAAGCTGGTAGCTGGTGAATGTGTTGATCACGGGCAGGCCTCCGGCCGAAGCTATCCGGCGAAGCTACGCGGCCACGCTTGCGCGAAACTGAACCGCCGCCCTTTCAAGCCTCACACAAGGCACGGCCTGTATTGCCTTCCATAGATTGGAATGTGGAAGGACTGACTGTGAGCATACTGATCGGACTCGTGGTGACGATGGGCTGCGTGCTTGGCGGCTTCATGGCCATGGGCGGTCACATAGACGTGCTCATGCAGCCCTGGGAATTCGTCATTATCGGCGGCGCCGCATTCGGAACCTTTCTCGTCGCCAATCCGATGGCCACAGTGAGGGACACCGGCAAGGCGTGCATGGAAGCCTTCCGCCAGGCTACGCCGAAGGAGCGCGATTATCTCGAAACGCTCGGCGTGCTGCACAGCCTGATGCGCGAACTGCGCACGAAGTCGCGCAGCGAGGTCGAAGCCCATATCGACAATCCAAGTGAATCGACCGTGTTCCAGGCATTCCCGACGGTGCTCAAGCGGCACGACCTGACGCATTTCATCTGCGACTACTGCCGGCTGATCATCATCGGCAATGCGCGAAGCCACGAGATCGAGGCGCTGATGGATGAGGAGATCCATACCATCCGCTCCGACAAGCTGAAATCCTACCATGCCCTGGTCGCGGTCGCCGACGGCCTGCCGGCGCTTGGCATCGTCGCCGCGGTGCTCGGGGTGGTGAAGGCGATGGGCGCGCTCGACCAGTCGCCGGAGATACTGGGTGCGCTGATCGGCGCCGCGCTCGTCGGCACCTTCCTCGGCATTTTCCTGTCCTATGCGGTGGTCGGGCCGATCGCCACCAAGATCAAGATCGTCAGGGACAAGAACAACCGCCTCTACGTCATCGTGAAGCAGACGCTGCTCGCCTATATGAACGGCTCACTGCCGCAGGTGGCGATCGAATTCGGCCGCAAGACCATCTCCTCCTACGACCGCCCGTCGATCGATGCGGTCGAGCAGAGCACCATGAATACTGCGGCAGCCGCTGGCGACGCCGCCAAGAAGGCGGCCTGAGCCGATGGCGCCGGCTGAACGGAGCATCGGCTGATGGCAAGTCCGGCCAGTCCCGCCGACACGCGCGCCTTCATACTGGAGCGCCTGGTCGGCGACCGCGGCGAGACGCAGCATGTGATCGAGGCCGCGCGCGGGCTTGGCGCGCGTGCCCTGCCGATCCTATCGGACAGCCTCAACGCCAACCTGGCGTCGCCGCTCACCATCGAGCTCGGCAATATCGACGTGATGCGGCTCGGCGATGTGAAGCCTGACGCGGCCGGCAACCAGGCGATGACGATCGCCTCATCGCCGATGTCATCGGATGCGCTGGTCATGCTGGTCGATCCCGACGCCATCGCCGTCGTCGTCAGCGCGTTGTTCGGCGGCGATCCCGATATGCCGGTGGCGCCGATCGAGCGCGAACTGTCGCCGACCGAGATCGAGGTGGCGACGATGATGTGCCAGGAGGTGGCAACCTCCGTGAACGGCTGGGGCACCCGGGCGCTCAATATCCATTTCCCGCTGCCCACCGCGATCGCCGGGGCCAAGCGCAAGGGCAAGGTGCTGCGCGACGGGCCGGCGGTGCGCATCGCATTCAAATTCACGCTCGGGCCGAGCTCGGGGATTCTCTACCTCCTGATGCCGCAACGCGTGCTGATGCACCGGACGGGGTCTGAACCCGCCGCAAGCGGCCCGGCGGTGACCGACTGGCGCGCGCGCTTCAGCGAGGAGGTCATGCGCTCGACGGTGACGCTCGAGGCGGCGATGCCGCTCGCCCGCATGACGCTCGGCGATATAGCCGCGTTCCGCGAAGGCCAGGTGATCGAGCTGGAAGAAGGCGCGCAGTCGCAGGCGCGGCTTTCAGCGCGCAAGAAGACGCTGTTCGTCTGCGAATTCGGCAAGCTCGGCCAGAACTACACGGTCAGGATCAGGCATCAGTCCGATGCCGGCCAGGAATTTATCGACGGGCTGATGACAGGGTGACGCGCCGCGTCGACTGGCAACGCCCAGGAATTGGAGAGCATGATGACCCAGACAAACGCTGTGGCGACCGAAGCCGACCCGCCCGAGGAGCAGCTGAACCGGGCGATCGAGGAGCTGCGCGGCGTGCTGCACGACGAGCCGCAGCGGCCGGAGAGCGGCCCGACCGTCGAGGATTCGATGCGCAATTCCGGTGTCATCATGAACATTCCGGTCGATGTCCAGATCGTGCTCGGCAGCACCGAGATGCCGGTTTCGGACCTGATGGCGCTGCAGAAGGGCTCGACCGTCGCGCTCAACCGGCGCATCGGCGAGCCGGTCGACGTCGTTGTGAACGGCCGCAAGATCGCGCGCGGCGAGATCACGGTGCTCGAAAACGACCCGTCGCGCTTCGGCATACGCCTGACCGAAATCATCAGCGGGAAGCCTGCCTGATGCGCAAGTCTCTGCTTCCCGGCCGCGAAAGGTTCGACGCATGACGACGACCCTTGCCACGCTGACGCGGCCGCAGAAGGCCGCAGCCATATTGGTGGCGATGGGAAAGCCGTCGGCGAGCCGCCTGCTCAAATTCTTCAAGCAGGAGGAATTGAAGGCGCTGATCGAGGGCGCAAGGCAGTTGCGGACAATTCCGCAAAGCGACCTGGAAAAGATTGTTGCCGAATTCGAGGCCGAGTTCACCGAAGGGGCGGGGCAGCTCGATTCGGCCGACAAGATGGACGACATTCTGAACGAGGGCCTGTCCCCAGAGGAAGTGCAGGCGCTCAAGGGCGACGGCAAGCCGCTCAATGCCGCCAAGACCCCGCCGCCGATATGGCCGCAACTGGAAAAGGCCGATCCGCTGCGGCTGGGCGCGTTCATCGCGGCTGAACATCCGCAAACATCGGCGCTGATTCTCTCCAGGCTCGCGCCGCAGGCCTCGGCCAATGTGCTGCTGACGCTGGAAAAAGGCCTGCGCGGCGAGATCATCAAGCGGATGATGGCGCTGACCTCCATTCCCGAAACCGCGACCAAGATAGTTGAAGGTCAGTTGCGCAGCCGGGTTCTCTCGGAAAGCACGGCCAAGGACATGTCGGCGGGGCAGAGCCGCGTCGCCAGCGTGCTCAACGAGATGGAAAAGTCGCAGATGGACGAGGTGATGGAAGACCTCGAGAAATCCGGCGCGACCGATCTCGAAGGCGTGCGCGCGCGGCTGTTCTCGTTCGACGACATCGTGCTGATGACGCAGAAGGCGCGGGTGGCGCTCTTCGACGGGCTCTCGACCGAACTCGTGACGCTGTGCCTGAGAGGCGCACCGCCGGACATGACCGAAGCGGTGCTGTCGGCGATCGGCGCCCGCTCGAGGCGCATGATCGAATCCGAGCTTTCGCAAGGATCGGAGGGGATCGCCATGGCCGACATCCTCAAGGCGCGGCGGTCGATCGCCTCGACTGCGATCCGCATGTCGCATGAAGGGGTGTTCGAATTGCCCACGGCCGCCGCCCAGGCTGCCGCGGCCTGAACCGCTGAACGGATAATCATCCGATGTCCGAGAGCGTCGACAAGGACAGCAAAACCGAGGAAGCGACCGAGAAGAAGATCCGCGACACCATCGACAAGGGCAAGACGCCCAGCTCGAAGGAAACGACGATCCTGGCTTCCTTCGTGGCGATACTGGTGTTTGCCGTCTTCTTCGCTGGCGATAGCATCAACGAACTCGGCGTGTTCCTGTCGATGTTCCTGGAGAAACCCGAGGCCTGGCCGCTGGACACCGAGCGCGATGTGATCGAGCTCTACAGCGGCGTCATCATGCAGATCGCCAAGCTGCTCGGCGTGATGATGGTGTTGCTCGTGGTAGCCGGCATCGGTTCCTCGGTGTTGCAGAACATGCCGCAATTCGTCGGCGAGCGCATCCGGCCGCAGGCGTCGCGCATCTCGCTCGCCTCGGGGTGGAAGCGCCTGTTCGGCATCCAGGGTTTTGTCGAATTCCTGAAGTCGCTGGGCAAGCTCGGCTTCGCCATGCTGGTCCTCGTCTTCACGCTCGGCGAAAGCCACCATCGTCTTCTTGCCGGCATGATGACGCCGCCGGCGGCCTTCGGCCTGGTGATCCGCGACATCGCCATCGACATCCTCGTCGCCATCGTCTTCGTCATGGGATTGATCGCGGCGATCGACTTCGTATGGTCACGGTTCCACTGGCGGCAGGAACTCCGCATGACCCGCCAGGAGGTCAAGGACGAGATGAAGCAGTCCGAAGGCGACCCTATCGTCAAGGGCCGCCTGCGCTCGCTGGCGCGCGACCGCGCCCGCCGCCGCATGATGACGGCGGTGCCGCGCGCCACGCTGATCATCGCCAACCCGACCCACTTCTCCATCGCGCTCAGATATGTGCGCGAAGAGGATTCGGCGCCGATGGTGCTGGCCAAGGGACAGGATCTGGTGGCGCTGAAGATCCGCGAGATCGCGGCGGCCCACAACATCCCGGTCTTCGAGGACGTGGCGCTCGCCCGATCCATGTACAAGCAAGTTTCGGTAGATAGCGTCATTCCTGCCCAATTCTACCAGGCGGTCGCGGAACTCGTGCGGATCGTCTACGGCAACAAGCGCAAAGCGAACTGATGAACCGACAGCCGCACGCACCGACTCGCGAGATCATCGTCGCCAAGGCCATCGAGGAAGTGGTCAGCGAGCTTCGGCTCGTCGATGTCGCCGACTACATCGCTTTCATCAGGCTGGAGCATTTCGCCTGCATTTCCGATATCGTCGATTCCGCGGCGGAACTGTTCTTCATGCCCGAAACGCTGCGGCTCGGCCATGGCGGCGAAGCGCATGTCGGCTGGACCGAGAACCCGCGCATCGTGCTCGACCTCGAACTTCGGCCGCGCGGCGCAACCGTCTATTTTGCGCTGTCGCTGACGGCGCTGCACGCCTCCGTCGAGGTCAATTACGTCGCCTTCGACGCGCCGGACCCCGACCCCGAGCGCAACACGGCGTTCCTGGAGGCGGCGCTGGAGGCCGCGCGGATTCGGAAGACGGCTGCCGCCATCTGAATCCGCCGCAAGGGCTGCTTAGCCTCGCAGACATTCGCCTGAAACGATGACAATGTCAGCTTTGGTACCGGAAACTAGTCACTAACCCACGGCTCCCCCGATGATTACGCGGCCTCCTTCAAATGCAGCCGCAGCGCCCCCAGCGCAAGCGTCCAATCCCGTAGCCGAACCAGATGGCGGGCGACCAACTTGCGGGTTGGTTCGTCGCTAAGCCGGAGGTCAGCATCGAAGCGTTGGGGCGCGGAGCCGATGAGTATGTCCGGTGCCGGCAACACATGAGCGCCGATGCCGGTCAAGGTCTGACGAAACTGCAACTGCGCACGTTGTCCACCCATCGGGCTCGGCGAAGCACTCATCAGGGCGACTGGCATTTCCTTCAGGAGTGAAGCGCCCCGGGACGCCCAGTCTATGGCGTTTTTAAGGACGGCGGGGACACCGGAATTGTACTCGGGCGTGACGATGAGCAGCGCGTCGACGCTGTGCAGCGCGGACTTCAGAGCCTGCACAGTGGTCGGATCGCCTTCCGTCTCCACATCCTCGTTGAAATACGGCAACTGGTCGAGCCCGGCGTGATCCATGATCTGCATGTCGTCGGGCTTGAGTTCATGGGCAGCGCTCATCAGCGCCCGGTTGACGGACTGCGAACGCAGGCTACCGGTGAGGCCCAGGACACGAACCACGGGTTGGTTGCTTGTCGGTTTTGTCTGATAGGTCACAACGGTCATCCTTATGATCGAGTTCGCAGCCTAGGGCCGCGTCATGAGCAGCGGCCAACATTGGCCTGACTGAGTCCAGCAGTGTCGAGGGAGCGATGGCTTAGTCGGCAAGCGCAAATACCTTCGAACGAGCGGCCGAGCAGGAAAGCGATCGCCAGCATCATCAGTGATTAGTCATGATCCTGCCGAGCGCGGGCCAGCGGTTGCCAAAACGGCTTTGCCGCCTCGCGGGTGACGTCCCATCGCGTTAGACCGATGTCTGAGAGAACATGGTCGCTGAGTTCGGAAAGGTATCGCCGCTCCTGCACGCGTTCCCTCCATCGGCGAGGCAATTTCAGTATCGACCGGATGGACATGAGCGAATCTAATCCAATCCCGAAGGAATGGCCGGTCTCGAAAACTGCTGTCTCCCGATTTTTCAACGAAAGGTAAGTCATGATTTAGCTCCTGTGGCCGCCTACAGCCCCTTTTTTCAGTTGAAAGCTGTGCAATTCGCCGAAGTTTGGCCGATCAGGGCTTGCGTCGCAAACGACTATTTCTCAGAAACCAGATGAGGAAAATTTATGCGAGAGAGTAAATGGCAAGACGCCTTCCCCCGCTCAATGCCCTACGGGCCTTCGAGGCTGCCGCGCGCCACCTGTCCTTCACAAAAGCGGCGGACGAACTGTTCGTCACACAGGCGGCCGTAAGCCACCAGATCAAGGCCCTGGAAGAAGCGCTGGGGGTTCAGTTGTTCCGGCGTTACAATCGCCGTCTTGAGCTGACGCGAGCGGGTCAGGACTATTTGCCGCCGCTGCGTGACGCCTTTGACATTATGGCTGTCGCCACGCGGCGGTTACGGCCAGACAACGAGTCTGCTCAGCTCAAGGTGAGCACGCTGCAATCCTTTGCCACCAAATGGCTCATCCCACGCCTGGCCCGCTTCCACGAGCGGCACCCGGAGATCGACCCGATGATCTCCACGTCCCATCGTCTGGTCGACCTTGAGGCGGAAGACGTCGATGTCGCGATCCGCGTGGGACATGGCAACTATCCCGAGCTGCATGTCGTACTTTTGATGGACGATCTGGCATTTCCAGTTTGCTCGCCGCGTCTCCTCGATGGGCCCAGGCCTCTTCGCCAACCCGCCGATCTCGCTCATCATGTGCTGCTTCATGATTTCTCGGTGTCGCGCGATGGAGACGCGCCGAACTGGCGCAACTGGCTGAAGCGTGCCCAGGTGACAGGCGTCGACGCCGAAAGGGGACCGTCCTACAATGATACGGCGATGGCGCTTCAGGCGGCCATTGCTGGCCAGGGGATCGCTCTCGCCCGAAGGTCCCTTGTGGTCGATGATCTCAAGGCCGGTATCCTGGTCTGTCCATTCGGCCCCGAGATGCCGACGCGGTTTTCCTGGTATTTCGTCTGCGCGCCCTCGCGTGTCGAGCATCCCAAGGTTCGCGCGTTGCTGCGATGGCTGGAGGACGAGATTGCCCGCGATTTTGGCGGCCATCGTTAACGAGGTCCGAGACTCACAGAGTGAGTTGAAGCCGCAACGAGACAAGACCGCTATTCAATCAGCCCCATCCTCAGCGCCTTGGCCACGGCCTGCATCCGGTTCACCGCGTTCAGCTTCTGCGCGGTGTTGGTGAGGTACTGATTGGCAGTGTGCACCGACAGTTTCAGCAGCCGGGCGATGTCCTCGCTGGTGTAGCCGTTGGCGGTCAGCTTCAGGCATTCCAGCTCGCGTTTCGAGATAGAGGGCACCTTGCCGAATTCGCCCGGCCTGATGCGCGCGACGGCGCTGAACAGCGAAAAGCAGCGCGCATGGATCTCGTGCAACTGGTCGACCGGTAAGGCGATTTCGGGCCCGTAGAATACGGCCAGGCCGCACTGCCCGCGCTCGGCATAGGCCGGAAAGGCGATGCCAGACGTGCCGGGAACGAGCTCGGCCGTTTTGACGGCGCAATCCAGCGCCCTGAATGCGCGGGCGGAAGCGGCAAACTCGTCGCTACTCCACCAGCAGGGGAGCGTCGACATGCGCGCATGGCGGACGACGTCCTCGCCATTATTTCCGGACACGAATTTGGTCGGGACCGACACCTGCGGATAATCGGAATCGAAGCACGGCACCAGGCGTGCCCGCTCCATGGAAGGGCTGACGAAGAACAGCCCGAAGGCGGCGGCGTTGAGGTCGATGGCGATCCAGCGGCAGCGCCGCACGGCATCGGGTATGGTGACCGCCTGATGGCTGTCGGAACTCAGCGAGAAGGCGCCGAACGGATTGCGGTGCTCGCCGAAGAGCGACTGCGCGATGCTCTTGACCTCTTCCGGTTTCAAATAATGCCGCTCCTGATCGCGGTGGCCACCGCCGCCGCGCGGTTGGGCGCGGAAAACTTCTGGATGGCGTGGGTGATGTAGCTGTTGACCGTATTGGACGAGACGCCGAGGATCACCGCCACCTCGTCGGTGGTCTTGCCCTCCGAAACCCAGAACAGGCATTCGCGCTCGCGGTCCGAGAGCGGGTCTTGAAGCGCTGCCGCGGCAAGCTGTTCGGGCACCTGGGAAAGGGCGTAGCAGCACTGCATCTGCGCCCGCATCAGGTCGGACGGCTCGATCCTGCCGGCAACCGCTGCTGAAAACATCAGGAACAGGCGCTGGCGGCCGACATTCAGCTTGAGGGCGAAAATCTCGCAATGGCCGAGCACGTCGAGCAGCTTTGCTTCCTCCGCACTCAGCACGTCCGGCAAAGCGGGTGCATCCGAAGTGACGATGCCCCGCGGCCGTATTCCCGGCGAAACGGCGAGCGGGCTCTGGGCCAGGCCGGCGATCAGTCTGTGGCCGGCAAGCTCGATCGCGTCGAAGATCCAGTTGGAAGCAATGATGCGCGCATCGTTCCCGTCGCGATCATGGACGATGGCGACGAGCATGTAGCTGTCGGCGTTGATCTCGCTGGTCAGCTCCATGAGGAAGCTGGTCAGATCGCCCCGCGAAGCCAGCCTGACGGCGAGCGGCTTCGGGTCCGGAATCTGCGCTGCAAGACTGTTCATTGCCCCAAGTTCATTGCCCGAATCGATATAAAAGCCGGTCGCCGGCATTGCCCGGCGGCCGAACCCGAAACGCATCAACTGATACGAAAACACTTCACAGGCGCGGAGAAACCGCACCATCGGTCGAATCCCTGGGGAACACGCGAAACCGGCCGCGCCTGCACCGGAAGAAACTCCGGATCGTCAGACTTGTCAGTGGTTTGCCAAGCCCCCCACGGACCGGCTGATTCGGGTCTAATCTAACGCAGACGAATCAGACATAAAACCAGAAATTGATAAAAAATTAACCATGGTGGAATGCGGCCTGTTAACCGGCGCTCGGGCGAGGGGCAGTGCAGCGCGCCGACGATGGGCCTTGCCATGGGCGGCGTTACGAGGCATTGCCGGAGCAGCCGCCAGGAGAAGCAATCCGATGAAACGTTCCCGCATCAACGAGATCATACGCGAGGGCGACGCCTTCATCCGATCCTTCGGCTACATCATGCCGCCCTTCGCCTATTGGTCGCCGGAAGAGCTGAAAACGCGCCGGCCCGAGGGCATCGTCGACGCCCGCCTCGGCTGGGACATCACCGACTACGGCCAGGGCAAGTTCGACGAGCTCGGCCTGTTCCTGTTCACCGTGCGCAACGGCCGCGCCGAGGATCTGTCGCGGGGCACGGGCATGCTCTACGCCGAAAAGATCATGATCTCGCGCAAGGACCAGCTGTCGCCGATGCACCGGCACGTGGTGAAGGCCGAGGACATCATCAACCGCGGCGGCGGAAAGCTGGTGCTGGAGCTGTTCATGCCGGCGGCCGATGGCGGCATCGACCGCGAGGCCGAGGTGGTGGTGCCGACCGACGGCGTCATCCGCAAGCTGCCGGCCGGCGGACTGCTGAAGCTCGATCCGGGCGAGAGCGTTACGCTCTTGCCGGGCGTGTGGCACGCATTCTGGGGCGAGGGCGGCGACGTGCTGATTGGCGAGGTCTCGACCGTCAATGACGATTTGACCGACAACATCTTCGCAGATCCGATCGGCCGCTTCTCCAATATCCAGGAAGACGAGCCGCCGCTACGACTGCTGGTTTCCGACTACGATCGCTGGATTGACGGCAAGGCTTGACGGTAGTCAGGCAACAGCATCACTCCGCCGGTTTCATCTCGCCGAGCACGGTCGGGATCAGCTCCGAAACGGTCGGGTGGATGTGCACCGCCCGTTGCTGCGTCGTGTAGGGCGCTTTCGCGTACATCGTGTCCAATATGCAGTGGATGGCTTCGTCGCCGCCCGTTCCCAGGATCGCCGCGCCGAGGATTTCCTTGCTGTCGGCGTCGGCGACGATCTTCATGAAGCCCTGCGTCTCGCCCTTTTCGACAGCGCGGGCGACCCTCGTCATCGGGCGCATGCCGACGAGAAGGTTCCGCCCCGACTTCCTCGCCTCGGCCTCGCTCATCCCGGCGCGGCCGAGCGGCGGGTCGATGTAGAGCGCGTAGGCGGGCAGGCGGTCGCTGACGCGTCGCTTGTCGCCGTCGAGCACGTTCGCCGCCACGATCTCGAAATCATTGTAGGAAGTGTGGGTGAACGCGCCTTTGCCGTTGCAGTCGCCGAGCGCCCAGATGCCGGGAACGCTGGTGCGCAACTCGTCGTCCACGGTGATGTAGCCGTGTCCGTCGGTCTCGACGCCGGCTTTGTCCAGCCCGAGATCGTCGGTGTTGGGCCTGCGGCCGACCGCCAGCAGCACGTGCGAGCCGAGCACCTGGCGGTCGCCCGAAGCGCAATCCACCCCGACACAGACCTCTTCGCCGCGCGGCTCGAAGCTGATGCATTCGGAATTGAGACGGATGCCGATGCCTTCCTTCTCCAATATGTCCTTCACTGCGGCGGAAACGTCCTCGTCCTCTCGCGTGATCAGGCGCGGGCCTTTTTCGACGACCGTCACCTCGCTGCCGAAGCGGCGGAACATCTGCGCGAATTCGAGGCCGACATAGCTGCCGCCGATCACCACCAGATGCCTGGGCAGGAAGTCCACATCCATCATCGAGCTGTTGGTGAGGTATTTGATCCGGTCGACGCCCGGCATGTCGGGCACCAGCGCGCGTCCGCCGACATTGACGAAGATGCGGTCCGCCTCAAGCAACTCGCCGCCGACGCGCACCTGGCGCGGCGATTCAAACAGCGCATGGCCGCGAAAGAGCGTGCATTTTTCCATGCCGCCGAGCCAGCTTTCGAGATTGCCGCGGGAGTTGAGCGTGACCTCGTCCTTGCGCGCTTTCACCGCCTTCATATCGACGCCGACGGGGCCACCAACCGTCACGCCGTAATCGGCCGCGCGGCGGGCGAGGTGGGCGGCATAGGCGCTGGCTACCATCGCCTTGGTCGGGGTGCAGCCGGTGTTGACGCAGGTGCCGCCGAGGAATTTGCGCTCGATAAGCGCGACGGTCATGCCGGCTGCGGTGAGCCGGCCCGCAAGCGAGGGGCCCGCCTGTCCTGCCCCGATGATGATGGCGTCGAATTTTTGGGTCATGCAACTGCCGATACTATCAGAAATGCGCCGACAATGGCCACGGCGTTCTCAAGGAGCGCAATCGGCAAGTCGAAGGAAGCGCTCCCCGTTGGCCGCCGAGGGTTGACGAACACCTTTTAGGCGGCAAATTACAAGCAGGAGGACCATCTGACCGCCCAAAGGCCGAAAGTTCGCCTCATGCCAGGTCTGAAGAGCCATTCGTCGCCACCGTTCTCAGATATAGCCGCAAGAGAGCCTTTGCCAGCGCCGACAACCTCAACCGCTGGTTCAGAGCCTCGCGCAAGAGACAGAACCACGCGCCTCCGGTACACCTTACACGGAGCCTTCACAGATGGCGCGATCAAGCCATAAAGAACCGCAGTCGCTCGATCCATCGGACACGGCCGGCCTCGAGAATGCTACCCAACTCGCGCTGACGGCTTTCTGTTGGTGGCGCGCCGATATTCCGCGGCAGGTCTGCGAGGACTACTGGCGCGACGTCCACGGGATCATGTTCGCTCGCGTTCCGGGCATGTGGCAGTGTCGCCAGCTACGCTTGGCAGCCAACCGTTCCGATCTCTGGCCGGCAGTAAGGGGCGTTTCGTTTGACGCGGCGGACGCGGCCCAGCCTCAGGGGATGGGGCACGCACTGTTCGTCTCCGAAGCCGATCTGGTCGCATTCGGCAACAATCCCATCGCGCGGGAGACCATTCCCAATGACGCACACAATTTCATCGGCCGCATCGGCGCGCTGCTGTCATCTCCCAACAGCGGCCGCACGCTCGTCGACCGCATTTGCGATCCCGCCATGCAGGGCCATCCCGCAGTGCCTACCTTCGTGCTCGGCTTTGTTCCAAGAGCGGGAGCCGCGTCGGTCAAGGCGTTCCATCGCTACCTGACGGAGCAGGTTGCACACCCGTGGAGCAGGCATCCGGATGTCGTGCGTTTGCGCGTCGAGCCGCTTCCACCATACGATCGCTCGGCGATGAGTTCGCCCGGCGTGCCCCTCCAATGGCCCAATGACGAGACCTATCTTGGCTGGATTGAGCTGGCGGTGCGCAACGAGAGCGTTGCCGGCGATCTCCTGGCGGGCGTGCATGCCGACGAGTTTGCCAGCCAAGTCGGGGCCGTCCACGCCTACCCGATCCGAGAGATCTACACGATCATCTCTGCGGGACGGCCGACCGAGGTTGGACTGCGCGGCTATCCGGCGGTGCAGACGATCATCGCCACAGGCGCCGACTATCAGCGCAGCGAGGGTATCCTGAACCTCCTCTATGGCGATGCCGTGCGTGGACTGGACCAGATCAGGCGGCAAGCCTGAAAGGAACCAGAGCATCAGCGGGCGTGAAAGTCCTCGGCCTCAGGCGTCAGCATTATCGTGTTGATCGTGAGAGCGTGTCCCGGCGAGGTCGTGCCCCCGCCGGGCTCCGGCCTCAGTCTGTTACCGTTGTGAATGTATTCAGCACATGATTGCCGATGCTCCGGCCAAGTTCGAGGCCCGCAACTGTGGCTGAACGGAAGTGGATGCCGGCATGGATACGCGACTCGGCGTTCTCCAACGCAGCCGAAGAGAAGCTCTCGTAATTCCGCCATGGAGCCTCTTCGAGCGCCGTCGTCGAGGTCATCGCGAAACCCTTGTCCCCGAGAATCCCTACGAGCACAGTCGCAGCCGCGGCGCCGAGCGCCGAGTGGGTCGAAGGATGGTCCTGGATTGGTGGCGTCGGCAGGTAGGGTACCCAGTCCGGGATCGCGATGGTACCGTCGTTACCGTCGTCATCTGCCGCCGCGATGGCGGTCACCGGGCGCCAGAAATCCCAGTGGATCTTTGAATCCCAGCCGGCAATGTAAGCATCAGCCATGCCCATGTTCACGAGGGCGAAGAGGCGCGCGCTGTCCCAGAGGTCGAGTTCGTTCTCACGCGCCGCGACCCGCGTCACGCGGTTCCAGCCGATGTCCGAAAACTCGTACCAGAAGGCCGTGTACTCGCTCTCGTCGGCGGTGCGGACCGCCGACACGTCTCGGCCCGTGGCCGCGACCTCGGCGAATTCCGCGGCATACGTAGCGCTGTCGAGGGCCGGTGGGGGATCGGTGCGGAACTGGTCCGGCGCCGTCAGCGCGAAGGGTCGCACCGAACGCCACTGCGGCGCCACGAGAAAGTCCCAGCCGGGAACATGCCGGTAGTGCCCCGCGCCTTCCTGCTCGGTCCAGTCCTCTTTGAGGCCGGTACCGTCGGCCGCGCGGTCGGCGAGGATCGCCGCGGCGGCTGCGGCACCCACAGCGCGGCCGGTCTCGACCGCCGGCCGGACACCGGCGTCGAGCAGCGGGGCCTCCAGCGCAGCCCCGGCGATGCCGGCCTGATCGGGGTGGAACCCGACGAGCACATCATGCGCCGCGACCGCCGCCGCGACGGCCGCATCATAGGGCGCGGTGGCCGGCTCGATCGCCATATGGGTGGGGTAGCGGCCGTCGACGGCGTTTACCGCGTCGTGCATGGCAATGTGCATCGAGGCGAGCACCCGGCTGGCGGCCATCGGGTCGACATAGCCGTTGGCTGCTCGGATCACCGCATAGGCGGTGAGGCTCCAGTCGCTGACGATGTCGCCGCAGTCGGGCGCGCACCACTTGGGCTCGTCCAGCCGAGCCGCGGTCGCAACCGGGGCGGCCGGCACGGATGTAACAAGCGCCGCTGAAAGCGGCAGAGTCGCCGCGGCGATCGCCGCGATTGCAAATGTCTTTCTCATTGTCTTTCTCACTTGATCAAAGGGAAGAGTTGACCGCCCTCGCACGCCCTTCACGCGCGAAGCGGGGTGCCGCCCGTTGCACGGGCGGTGTCTTGTTCCGGATTTGAAAACCGCTGACTTGTCAGCCGGCGGTGTTCTCCGGCGAGGGGGAGCTTTCCCGGTCCGACGGGTAGCGGGCGAGACACCCGATATCGGATCTGGACAAGCCTATGTCCTTCAGCTCCAGGTCGGACAGTGTGTGAAGTATCCGGGCCGTCTTTCGTGCGCGCAGCATGACGGCGAAGGCCATGAGGCCGCTCCGCAGGCATGAGGGCGGCGCCAAACCGCCCCGCCCCCTGACCCCGACCGCCGGTCTGGTCCTCTCGCTTCTTTTCGCTGCTACAGCCGCGCTTCCAGGACCAGGTTGAACGGCGTCTCCAACACGCGACGGAAGCGGGTGAAGCCGGCCTTGCGGAATACGTCCGCCAGCCGCGCCTCGCCGGCTTGCGCGCCGAGCACCAGATGACCGCCATCCGAGATCGCGTGGGCGCAGCAGATGGTGGTCGAGGCCGCATAGTACATCCTGGCCACGGGCGAGACGTTGTCCTCGACCTTGTCGTTGGCGAACGGCTCGACCAGCATCACCGTGCCGTCGGGCGCGAGCGCCTTGGCGGCATGCGTCGCGGCGGCGACCGGATCGCCCATGTCATGCAGGCAGTCGAAAAAGCAGATCAGATCGTAGCCCTTGCCGGGATAATTGTCGGCGCGCGCTTCCGCGAAACTCGCGCGCTGGGCGACCCCCGCCTCGGCGGCGACCCCTTGAGCCTCGGACACCGATAGAAGATGCGTGTCGAAGCCGCGGAACTGCGAGGCCGGAAAAGCCTTGGCCATCAGCACCGTCGAATGGCCGTGGCCGCAGCCGATATCGGCCACGAGAGCGCCTGCCTTGAGCTTGTCGACGACCCCGTCGAGCGCCGGCAGCCATTCGGGGACAAGGCTTGCCTTGTAGGCATTGCGGTAGAAGGCTGCGACGCCGCAGGCAAGCCGTCCGTCGTGATCGCCCCAGGGAATGCCCTTGCCGGTCCGGAACGCCTCGACGGCCTTCTCCTCGTCGGCCCACATGGATGCGGGGACCGACCAGGCGCTGGGGAAGAAGACGGGGCTGTCCTCGTTGGCAAGCACCATCGCCTGCTCGGGCGTCAGTTCATAGGTGTCGCTGATCGGATGGTAGGCCGCGTAGCCGCCCGCAACCTGCGCGTTGAGCCACTCGCGCACATAACGCTCGGCGCAGTCGGCGCGCGTGGCGATTGCATGTGCGCTGAGCGGCCCGGCCCCGGCCATCGCCTTGTAGAGGCCGAGCCGGTTGCCGATGCTGATCATGACGCCGCCGTAGCCGGCGGAAAGATCTCCGAACGCGCGCGCGACCAGCGCATCGAGCTTCGCAGGGTCGATTGCGTGGGGTGTGTGCTGAATGTTCATGTCCATATCTCCTGTCCAGGCGCTCAGGGGATCTGAGGCCGGCCTGTGTGGTTCGCTGTCTTTTCATGATGCGATCGCGCCCCTTGGCACGTCGGGGGCGTAAATAGACGTGGCGCGGCGCACGCAAGAGAGGCAGAATGGCCGGAACCGTGCGAGATGGGCCAAGCAGGAGGGACAACGGTGCCGAAGCGTGTCAGCATCGTGGTCTTTAGGGAATGCGATCCCTCGATCATCTACGGCGTCTTCGATACGCTCTGGGCGGCGGGGAGGCTTTTCAAGGGTTCGCCTGGGGAGCGACTACTTGGACCAAGCATCGGCGGGACGCCGCTGTTCGAGCCGCGCATCGTCGCGGCGGAGCACGGGCCGCTCGAGCTCATCACCGGCGTCAGCATCATTCCGCAGGACTCGATCGACGAAATCGATGAGACGGATATCGTCTTCGTGCCGAACCCGATCGTGTTGACGCCCGCAGACCTTCACGCCCTCGATCGCCGGATCATCGATTGGGTAGCCAGGATGCACGAAAAGGGCGCGCTAATTTGCTCCGCCTGCGGCGGTTCCCTGGTACTGGCCGCCGCCGGGCTGCTCTCCGGCCGCGAGACGACGACGCATTGGAGCCATGTGCCCGTGTTCCGCCAGGAGTTTCCCGACGTCAGGCTTCATGAGGACCGCATCCTGGTTCAGAGCGGCGACGGCCATAACATCATCTCCTGCGGCGGCGCCTCGTCGTGGCAGGACCTCGCGCTCCTCCTCATCGCCCGCTACGGGAGCGGCGAGGAAGCGATCCGCATTTCCAGGTTCTTCCTCTATCAGTGGCACCGCGACGGACAACTCCCCTATGCCTCGATGGCCGTCAATGTCGTCCACGGCGACGCCGTCGTCCTCAAATGCCAGACCTGGCTCGCGCAGAATTACGATCGCCCGGATGTAGCAGCCGAGGTGGCGCGCGTATCGGGCTTGCCCAAGCGCACCTTCGACCGCCGGTTCAGGGCGGCTACGGGCTACTCGCCGCTCGCCTATGTCCAGGCGCTGCGCATCGAGGAAGCGAAGCAGATGCTCGAGACCGGCTCCGACCCCGTCGATGCGATCGGTCGCGAGGTCGGCTACGAGGACGCCTCCTCGTTTAGTCGCCTGTTCCGGCGCCAGACCGGCATCTCGCCGGGCGACTACCGCCGCCGCTTCAGGATTCCCGACTATATTCGGTCGAGTTCGCAGGACGCGCGGCCTGGTGGGTAAAGTATTGGGGGTCTGACCTGCAGGTGTTCCCCGTTCTTTGCCGTGCATAAGCCGCGCTACCACGCGGCGACTGTGGCTCAACGCGCGGTGCACTACGATTGCCCGGATTGTTGCTCATTGATCCAGTTAAGGTTCTGTCTTCCGCAAGTCCTTGACGACATCGAGAAAGGCCCGCAGTGCCGGCGGCACGGCTCGATGTCCGGGATAGTAGACCGCAATCCCTTCCGGAGCGGGCATCCATGCGGTCAGGACCTTGCGTAGCCGGCCATCGGACAAGGCCGTTTCGGCGGCCCAATCCGCCACATAGGCGATGCCCAGCCCCTCCATCGCGGCTTCGACCATCAGTTCCTCGTCATCAAGAACGATGGGGCCGCTTGCGTTTATCACGAGTTCCTGGCCGGCGCGTTCGAACTCCCATCGATAGAATTTGCCGCTGGGCATGCGGTGGCCGATGCAATGGTGGCGTTGCAATTCCTCGGGTGTTCCCGGGTCGCCGAAGCGATTGAGATAGGCGGGCGAGGCGACACAGATGAACGTCAACGGGCGCGCAAAAGGCACGGCGATCATGTCCTTGGGGACCGACCCGAGGAGGCGCACGCCGGCATCGAACCCGCTGGACACGATATCGATGAGCCGCCCCTCCACGACGATATCCACTGTAACGTCCGGATGGTGCTCCGCCATCTGCGGAAGAACCCCGCGAACGAGAAGCCCGGCCACCAATCGCGGCGCATTGATGCGGACGGTTCCTGCGACGTGGCCCCGGAACCCCGCGACGCTGTCGAGCGCCTCGTCCAGCGAGGCGAGCGCCGGCTGAAGGCGGTCGAGCAATTGGAAGCCGGCTTCCGTCGGCGAGACGCTGCGTGTGGTGCGGTTCAAAAGGCGCACGCCCATGCGTTCTTCGAGCGCACGCATTGCATGGCTCAATGTGGAAGGTGCCGTGCCGATCTCGTCCGCTGCGCGGCGGAAGCTGCGGTGCGTGGCAACGGCCACGAAGGCGGTGAGATCGTTGAGCGACGGACGGGCCATTGATGGGAATTTTGCATCATCCCATGCCGATTTCAACGACTAATGCGCGCAATGCGATTGCCCTATCTCCTGCCTGGATCAACTCGGAGATATGAAAAAATGGAAAAGACCTGGCTCATAACAGGTGTGTCGTCCGGTCTCGGCCGGCTGCTGGCGGAGAAAGCTCTGCTCAGGGGCGACCGCGTCGTCGGCGCCAGCCGCAGCGCGGAGGCGCTTCCCGACCTGCGTGCGCGCTACCCTGAACGGCTTCGCATCCTCGCAATGGACCTCAAGGACCAGAAGTCGGTCCGCGCCGCCCTCGACCGCGCCTTCGCGGTGTCCGCCCGGATCGACATCGTCGTCAGCAATGCCGGCTACGGCCTGCTCGGCGCGGCGGAAGAGGCTGGCGACGTGCAGGTCCGGGACATCATCGACACCAATCTCATCGGCTCGATCACGCTCATTCAGGCGGCGTTGCCGCATCTGCGCAGCCAGGGTGGCGGCCGGATTCAGCAGGTATCGAGCGAGGGAGGCCAGATCGCCTATCCGGCTTTCAGCCTCTATCACGCGACCAAGTGGGGTATTGAGGGGTTCGTCGAGTCTGTGGCGCAAGAGGTGGCTCCCTTCGGGATCGAGTTCACTCTTGTGGAACCCGGGCCGGCGCGGACCGGGTTCGGCAGCAGTCTCGTGCGGACCAGACCGCTCGCGGCCTATGAGGGAACTCCCGCCGATCAGATCCGCGAGGCGCTCCGCGGCTCATGGGTGATCAAGGGCGACCCCGACCGCATGACGGACGCAATGATCAGGCTTGCCGATCAGGATGGTCCACTTCCGAAACGGCTGGTGCTCGGCGCCGAGGCCTATGCCGGCATCCGCAAGGCGCTCGGCGGGCGCATCGAGGAGCTCGACAGGCAGAAGGACATCGCGGTTGCGGCGGATTTCACCGACGAGGAGCTAGCACGGCCATGACCCGGAGCTGGATGACGCTGTTGTGCAGCCACGCCCCTCGATCCCGATAGCTATCCCCGGCCCGCTGCCGGTGTCATCTCCTATCAAGACAGAAAGGAAAACGAGATGCCTACACGTGACGCCATCTACCCGGCCAACCGCCACGCGTTGTACGAGATTCATCGATATTCCGCAGCCATTCGGTCCGGCGATCTTCTCTTCGTGTCGGGTCAGGTCGGAAGCCGTGAGGACGGCTCGCCCGAGCCTGTATTCGAAAATCAGGTTCGACGGGCTTTCGCCAATCTGCGCGAGGTCTTGGCCGCCGCCGAGTGCAGCTTCGACGACGTTGTCGACGTCACCACCTTCCACACCAATCCGGACGAACAGATCGAAACAGTTCTGGCCGTCCGAGCGGAAGAGATCGGTGCACCTCCCTATCCGAACTGGACGGCAGTAGGCGTCAATTGGCTTGCGGGCTTCGATTTCGAGATCAAGGTCATCGCTCGCATTCCTTCGACGACCAGAAGCCATCATGAACGCCGCTGATGGCCCACCAAGTGTTGCCTCGAACATTGCCGGCGAAGTACGAGATTCTCTATGAGGACGCTGTTTCCGGGTGCTTCGTGGAGCCAGAAGGCGAAACATCCTGGTAGACTTCTGCGGCCAATGGGGTGGTTGCTGCTTGCTTTTAGGCAGTGACCGCTCCTGAGCACAACAGAGACGTCCAGCACGGTAATCGACGATAGCCATGCGACCTGTGTTCCATCCTTCGTAGTCCACTCCCGCTTTCTAAGGACATCATTTCCTCCCATTGGGCGCATTCCCCGCTGGGTTGGATCATGCAGCGGAAAATTCCCGTGTCACTGGTTGGGGCGGGAATAGCGGGTTTGTTACGGTTTTGCTGTATGGACCGTATGGCTTTTTGCACCCATTGAATTTATTGGGAAAATTCGGGGGCCATGTTGCATAGCGGTCCACTGGCGAAGGCGCCCACCGCAGTGAACGCCTGCCATAAAACATCAATTTTGTTTGGAAAATGATGGTAGCGGGAAGTGGACTCGAACCACCGACCCCAGGATTATGATTCCCGTGCTCTAACCAACTGAGCTATCCCGCCACGGGGCGAAGGTCCAAAAAGGATGTTCGCCAAGGTCGGCCGGGATATAGTGGCGCTGGGGCAGACCTGTCAAGCACGGAGCGCGGCGCTATCCGCGACAATTCATGCTCGCAAACCGGCTTTTGCCTGCAATCAATCGTGTCGGAGGCTGGGCTTGAGTTCGAACCGTCACGCCGTTATGTCTCCGCGCGACGCATTTCTTGAGCCAATGAAATTGATGACACCGCGTATTGCAGTCCTTGGTTGCGGATATTGGGGCTCGAACCATATCCGCACCCTCAAGGCGCTAGGGGCCCTCCATGCCGTTTCGGACGCCAACCGCGCCCGCGCGGAAGGTTTTGCGAGCGAGCAGGACTGCCTTGCAATCGAGCCGGACGATCTTTTCGCGCGCAGCGATGTCGACGCGATCATCATAGCGCTGCCGCCGCAGTATCACGCCGACACCGCCATCCGCGCGGTCGAGAGCGGCAAGGACGTGCTGGTCGAGAAGCCGATCGCACTGACCGTGGCGGACGCCGAGCGCTCGGTGCGGGCCGCCGAAAAGCATGGGCGCGTCTTCATGACCGGGCATGTGTTGCGCTTCCATCCAGCCTTCGAGAAGATGAAGGAACTGATCGACAAGGGCGAACTCGGCGATGTGAAGTACATCCATTCGCACCGCCTCGGACTCGGCAAGTTCCACACCGAGAACGATGCGCTTTGGGATCTTGCGCCGCATGACCTGTCGATGATCCTGGCGATAACCGGGACTGCGCCGATCGAGGTGCGCGGCGAGGGGGCGGCGCTTCTCGACCACCTGTCGGATTTCGCGCATCTGCACATGCGCTTTCCCAATGGCCTGAGAAGCCATCTGTTCACCTCGCGGCTCAACCCCTATCGCGAGCGCCGGCTGACCGTTGTCGGCACCAAGGCGATGGCGGTGTTCGACGATGTCGAGCCGTGGGAGCGCAAGCTCGCGGTCTATCGCCACGCGGTCTGGCAGGACAGCGGCCAATGGGCGTTCACCGCCAACGAGCCCGCTTATGTGCATGTCAAGCAGGGCATGCCGCTGACGCGCGAACTGGAGCATTTCCTGCATTGCATCGCGACACGCGCGGCGCCTCGCACCAGCGGCGAGGAGGCAATTTCGGTGCTGCGCATCCTGACTGCGGGCTCCGTCATCCACGATTGATCTCAGTTGGCGCTGCGCGGCCAGAACCACCAGGTCAGCAGGCCGGCCGCGACAAGCCAGACCGCAACGACGAGGAGCGCACCCGCCCGGCTTTTCGGCCGAGCCTCGACCTTTTCGGCCGCTGCGCGGAATTCATCCATCAGTTCGGCGGGCATAAGCCTGACCGCGATCCATATGCCGACTGGGACGATCAGCAGATCGTCGATATAGCCGAGCACGGGGATGAAATCGGGAATAAGGTCGATGGGGCTCAGCGCATAGGCGGCCACGCATGCCGCCGTCGCTTTCGCATACCAGGGCGTGCGCGGGTCGCGGGCCGCCAGGAAAAGGGCGATCGCATCGTCCGTGATGCTTTTCGCCCAGCTTTTGAGGGCGGCAAGCATCGGCCCGCCCACTTCTATTCCGCGGCGATGCGCGCCGGCTTTGCTGCAAGTCGGGTCAACATCGCCTCGGCTTCCGCGGCGCGCTCGGACCGTTCGATGAAGCCGCCGCCCAGAACGCGCGCATCATTGGCGTCGTCGGTATAAAGAACGCAGGCCTGGCCCGGCGCTATGCCGGACTCGCCATCGGCGAGTTCCACCCAGCTTGCGCCGCCGTGATGGTGCAGCATTGCCGGGCGCGGCGGGC
>NZ_AHAM01000061.1 GCF_000236565.1 Mesorhizobium alhagi CCNWXJ12-2
CGGGAGAAACTGCCGAGGAGGATAAGGGAGGTGTGGAGGGGGGTGGATAAGTTTTTTTGTGTCAGGTCAGAGAAAACTTCACAACGCCTAATGCCGGCACTGCCCAGATCCAGCCGGCGTCGCGATGCTCGGCGCAAGCCCGGCCAGCGCGGGCGTGCCTCATACCCGCCGCGCCTTCAGAGGAAACGTCAGAATGAACCGCGCACCCGGTCCTGCCGAGTCAGTGCCAAGCTCGCCCTCAAGCTGGGCCGACAGGCTGGTGATTACACGCGTTCCGAGGCTGTCACGGGCTTTGGCGATATCGAAGCCGGGCGGGAGACCTTGCCCGAAGTCCGCCACCTCAAGACGATACCGGTCATCCTCGATACGCGCTCCGTCCACCCGAACCTCACCTTCGGCGCCCTCCGGATAGGCGTATTTGTAGGCGTTCGTGAGCAGCTCGTTGAGCAAAAGCCCCATCGGGACGGCGAGGTCGGCCGAGACCATCGCCGGCTCGGCTTCCACGATCGTGCGGTGGCGCGGCGCCGACGAGGCTATCGCCTTTGCGAGATTCTGGATGAACGGCCCCAGGTCCACGTTCGGGGCGTTCCCATGCAACGACAATTGCTCGTGTACCCTGGCGACCGCATGCACGCGCGACGAGGCGTCCTCAAGCACCTTGCGGGGCGTGCCGTCCAGCCTCCTGGCCTGCAGTGTCAGCAGGCTCGATACCAGGGCCAAGCTGTTCTTTACCCGATGGCCGATCTCATGGATCAGCACCTTCTGGAGATCCTCGAGCCTCTGTTTCTCCGTGATGTCGGTATTGGTTCCGAACCATCGGGTCACACGGCCTTTCGAATCCCTCATCGGCAGCGCCCGAGACAGGAACCACCTGTAGCGGCCGTCCGCCCCGCGCAGGGGGAAGTTGTCTTCCCAGGGCTCTCCCGTGTCCCAGGCGTGGCTGATGCGTTCGACGACCCGGTCCACATGGTCGGGGTGGTGGACCTTGCGCCAGCCCCAGCCCTGCATCTCCTCGAGCGTCGTGCCGGTGTATTCGAACCAACGGCGATTGAACCAGTAGATCCACCCCTGGCCGTCGGCCATCCACGCAAGCTGCGGTAGCGACTCGGCCAAGGTCCGAAACTGCTGCTCGCTGGCGCGCAGAGCCTCTTCGACGCGCTTGCGCGGGGTGATATCGCGATTGACCTCCATCAGCCGCGCCGCGCGGTTCGGCCCGGCCACCAATTGCAGGCGGCTGAGCACGACGACCTCGCCGCCATCCTTGCGGCGTTGCCGGATCTCACCTTCCCAGCCGCCTTGCGTCTTCAGCGCCTTCGCCACGTCGGTCCAGGGCGCCGGATAGGTTGGCCTGATCAGTTCGGCGGGTGCGCGGCCAAAGGCTTCGTCGGCCGTGAACCCATAGAGGCTGGCGGCGCCCTCGCTCCACAGTTCCACACCATTGGCGGCCGTCCAGACAATGATCGCATCGTGGGATAGCCGCAGCAGAGCGGCCTGTTCCTCGAATCTTTGTTGAGCGAGCCTTCCCTGGATGGCGACCCCGAGCAGGCGCGCCATGCCCTCCATGAACTCGCTGTCGGCCTCGTCGAAGGCGCCCTCGTCAGGGCTGTCGGCGGCCAACACCCCCCACGCGTGTTCGTTGGCGAGCGGGACCGGCACGTTCAGCAGCCGCCTGATCCCGTGCTCGACCAGGAGCTTCGGGACGCGAAACCTGCGATCCGAGGCCAAATCGTTGGAGAGGACCGGACGGCCCGTGCGGAAGGCGAGGCCAGCGGGGGTGTCGGAGCCGGTTCCCAGCGTGGCATGCCCCACTACCCCCGGATGCCATCCCACGCCCGCCCTGACCAGGAGAATATCGCGACCAGCCGAGTACTCCAGCACCTTGGAGCAGCGCGCGCGCATGCCCTCGGCGCATAGCCGGACCGCCTCGCTCAACAGGGCGTCGAGCGTGAGGGCCTCGAGGGCGCTCTGCCCAAACTCGGAGAGAACCGATTGTTGGTGCAGCCTGTAACCGAGCTCCTCGGGCTCCCGATGTTCGAACAGCTGTTTCCAAACACGCGTTGCCATTGCTCACCAGCCGAGATTTGGTCAATGAGTGTGGCAAGGGAGTCGTTCCGCAATGAGCATACCGCCTGCTGCACCCGGCGGAAGGCAAGACTGCCGCCGTAGCGCAAATTCGCGAATGGCGCAGGCATCACCGATGGGGAAGCGACGGCCTTTCGCAGCGGCGATATGCACGAAATGCCCGCCGGGCAACTGCCCTAAAACCCAGTCTCCACCCGCTCGAAGATGACATTGGTGAAGGCCGAGATCTGGCTGCCGATGAACGGTCCGGTGAACGCCACCACCAGCATGATGGCGACGATCTTCGGGACGAAGGTCAGCGTGATTTCCTGGATCTGCGTCAGCGCCTGGACCAGCGCGATGGCGACGCCGACCAGCATGGCGGCGGCGACCGCTGGGCCCGACGCAGTCAGCACGGTCCAGATGGCGAACTGGACTATGTCGAGGGCGTCTGCTTCATTCATGTGTCGGCTGAGGGCGCTATCTTGACGCCGGGGCCCATGGTGATCTCCTTGCCGCCTTCCAGCACCGCGACGATGCCGTTGGACAGGAGCCGCACCTCGGCAACCTTGCCGGTCACCTTGCCGTCGGCCGAGGTGACAGTGCGCCCGATCAGCGCGTCGGCCTGCGCCAGCGTCGAGGACTGCAAGAGCTGGTCGAGCTTGGTGTTTATCTGCACCGATTGTTCGACCTGCGAGAACGCGGCGAGCTGCGCCACATACTGCGTCGAATCCATCGGATTGGTCGGATCCTGGTTCTTCATCTCGGCGACCAGCAGCTTCAGGAAGGACTGGTAGTCGACCGCCGTCTTGGAGGTCTGGTCCGTCGAATTGGCGGTCGACGTCTGCGCCGTGTTCATCTGGACGTTCATCAGTTTTCTCCAACCGCGATCGGGCGAGGCTGCTCTGCCACGGCCTCGGGAAAGCCGAGCGCCTGGGCTTCCAGCGGATAGAGGCCGCGGATCGCCTTCAGCGCCTCGTAGACATGGCCTTCGCCGACCAGCCGGTCGACCTGTTTCAGCGTGGCGCAGATGTGCGCGTCGTCGAAGCTTGCCAAAAGCAGCGGCAGCGATTTGCGGAACATGTCGCGGGCCTGCGTTGCGCCCGCCGGCTCCATCAGCATGATCTGCAGCATGAAATAGAGCTGGCGCAGCGGCGTCGACGCCTCGCCGGGCTGGAGAACGTGGTTCTGCAGCAGGAACTGCACGTCGTTCAGGAGCTCGATGGTCACCTTGCGGTCGACGCTGATGACCGCACCGTTGAGATAGATCTTCTCGTTGGGCTTCAGCGAGATCTTCAGCGTGTTCTTCATTGGATGCCGTCCCGGATGATCTGCGAGACCTCGATCAGCCCCTCGAAATTGTCGGAGCGGCCCTGGCGGACCTCCTCGGCCTCGCGCAGCAGCCACAGGCCGATCGAGATGAGGTTGGCGCGCAGCTCCTTGGGCAGTGCGTTCTCGGGGTTGCCGAGATCCTCGACGAAGGAGGTCCAGACGCGGTTGGTGAAGTGGAGCGCCTCGATAGCCTCCATGGAATCGACGCCGACCGAGCTTGCCGTGGTCAGGAGATCGATGGACCGGGTCAGCAACTGCCGCTCGCGGTCCTTGGCGTCGGCCACCGAGTCCGTCTGAATGTCGGCATAGGAAAATTGGTACATTTTTGCGCGCCCTAACCCAGGAATCTCAGGAAGCTCAGTTGCTGTATGCGCGCGGTCAGCGCGTATGAGGTCTCGATGTGCGAGAGCAGGTCGGCGACCCGTGTCGAGGCTTCGTAGGGATCGACGCCTTCGAGGTCGAGTATCTGCCGCTCGAACAGGTCCGACTGCAGCTTTATGCGCTGGCTGGCGTCGGTGACGCGCTTTTCGGTGATGCCGGTCTCGGCCCGCAAGGTGCCGAGATCAGCGATCGCCTCGCCGACCAGGGTGACCGCCCGCGCGATCGCGGCCGACTGGCCGGCAATGCTGACCTCACTCGACAGGAGATCGCTGATCGTGGCGGCGGCCATCGCAAGCTTGCGCACGCCGTCATTGTTGGCACTGACCGAGGTGACCGCCGTCTCGTTGAGCGCGATGCGGCTGACGATCGCCTGATCGGTGGCGTTCGACCAGTTGGCCTGCCAGCCGGGGCCGGTGAATTGCGGCTCGACAGAGATGAGGAAGGCCTCCATGTCCGGCTTGGTGATGGCGTTTGCCGCCGGGTCGTTCTGGGCGAAGCCGAAATGGGCGAGGAAGGCCGCGTCGAATGCCGCCTTGGCGGTGGAGCCGGCGGCGTTGAAATCGTCGATCGGCTTCACGTCAGTGTTGGTGCCGGCGAAGAGGTGCTCGCCGTTGAAGCTGCTGTTCAGGAGCGCGGTGAGCGCCTCGAGCGTGGCGGCGCCGCTCGCCTGGGTGACGGCGGACAGCGCGTCGCCGGACGAGGCGGAGGTGAGCGTGGCGAGGAAATCCTGCGCGGCCAGGGTGATCTGGTCGAGCGCCTTTTGCGTGGCCGACAGGCGCGACGAGACCAGCCCGTTGGAATCGACGATGCCGTTCAGCCGCTCAAAGTCGCGGGCGAACGAGATGGACGAAGCCGTGCGAGCGCCGAGCGCCAGGCCGGCATCGGCGACCTTGCCGGTCGAGACTTCCTTCTGCGCCTTGACGAGGTCACCCTGCGAGCGGACCAGCGAATAGCGCATCGCCTGCGAAACGGCGGCGGAGGAGATGAAGGAGGTCTTCATGGCGCTACCTCACCGCCGCCAGCAGCGAGGCCAGCATGTCGTCGACCGCCTTGATCAGGCGGGCGGAGGCCTCGTAGGAATGTTCGAGATCGAGCAGCAGCGACATCTCCATGTCGACATTGACGCCGGTCTCGTTGGACAGCGCCTCGGCGGTGCGCACCGCCAGCGCTTCCTTGGATTCGGCGGCGCGGAAGGCTTCCTGGCGCAGGCCCTCGAACCAGCCGATGGCGCTGGTGGAGTAGTTGACCAGGCTGGAATTCGCGCCATTGCCGGCGGCGTTGTCGAAGGCCATGGGCTGTTCGAGACGGTCGCCATAGGCGATCAGCAGCTCGGCATAGGAGGCGCCGCCGGTGGCGTTGGCAACGTAGGCAGCGCCGTTCGCGCCGCCGTCGCGCAGCAATTGCGGATTGCCGCCGGCGCTCGGGTCCATCGCGGCGTTGAGCCTGATGGTGGCGGCGAGGCCGTCGACCAGCGTTCCCGCGGGTGGCATGCCCGGCGCGCCCGTCCAGGTGAAGAGGCCCGGTGCATCGGGAGCCGCGCCGCCGGTCTGGTCGGTCTCGGCGAAGGCGGTGATGAGGCCGCGCGCGATCTCGTCGAGCTGGCTCTGCATGGTCGAGGCGACGCTGTCGCGCAACTGGATCATGCCGGCGATCTTGCCCGAGGCGTCGGTGTTGCCGCCGGTGGCGGTGGCGATCGGCACGCCATCGACATAGACGGCATTGCCGGTCATGCCCGCGGCATAGGCGGTGGACGGCTGGAAGCTGACGGTACGCGGCACGGCCTCGAACAGGGTCGTGCCGTCCATGGTCATCAGCACCATGTCATTGTCGCCGCGCTTGAAGCTGGAAACAGGAACGTAGTCTGCGATCTTCTTCAGTATGGCGTCGCGTTGGTCGAGCGCGTCGGAGGTGTCGCGGCCGGCGCGAGTGCCGTTTATGACGGCGTTGTTGGCGGCCTGGAAGTCGGCGAGCAGCGTGTTCAGCTCGTTGACGGCAATGCCGATTTCCTGGTCGGTCTGGACGCGGAAGGTCTGGATCGAGGTTGAGGCGTCGTTGAGGCCGCGCACGACCTGGCGGGCGGCGTTGACCGCGTTGGCGGCGAGATTGCCGTTTGACGGCGAGGCCGAATAGAGCTGCAGCGCCTTTTGCAATTCGCCGATGGCGTTGGCCGGCGACGTGGCGTTGTCGACCCCGTTCACCGCCAGGCCGAGCTGCTGCATGCCATAATAGAGCGTGCCCTGGCCGCTCCAGGCGGACTGCGCCGAAAGGTTATGGCGAAACAGCTGCTCGTTGGTCGCGCGGTGGATCTCGACGACGCGGGCGCCTGGAGCCGAGCTCGACACCACGGCCGAGCGGCGTGCGTAGTCGGGGTTCTGGCTCTCCAGAACATTGCGGGAAACGACGCTGGTCTGACGCCCGGTATTCAGAATTGACGATTGTGCGATGCTCAGTGCGGAAGACAGCGACATGCTTTATCTCAATCAGGCTCTCGCCTTGCGGCTTACCTCTTCAGGTTCACCAGGATGTCCATGAGGTCGGCGCCGGTCTGGAACACTTTCGAGTTGGCGGTGTAGCTGCGCTGCGACTCGATCATGCTGGTCAGTTCCTCGGCGATGTCGACGTTGGAATTCTCCAGTGCGCCCGACATGACGCTGCCGCGCCCGGCTTCGTTGGCAAATCCGATCTGCACCGCGCCGGATTCGGGGCTTTCGGTGAAAACGTTGCCCGGCATGACCAGGAGCTGGTCGGGGCTGGCGACATTGGCGATCGGGATGCGGTAGAGAGCGCGCGACGAACCGTTCTCGTAATTCGCAAAGACCGTGCCGTCCTGGCTGATCTCGATGCCGTCGATAGCGCTCGGCGCGTTGCCGTTCACCTTGGCGTCGAGCAGCGTGTAGGTCTCTGCCAGTTGCGTGGTCTTGGCGAGGTCGAGGTCGAGCGACGATCCGCCGGGGGTAGGGGGGAGAGGAGGGATAGGAATGGTGATGTCCGTGGCGCCGGTCAGCTTGCCGTCCGTGGCGTCAAAGGTCAGTGTCTGGGTCGCCAGCAACGCTGGCGCGGTGTAGGGGAACGAGGTGTTGGGGGCGGCGTTCGCCTGATCGTAGACCGCGACTTCCCAGGTGTTTGCGCCAGTCTTGGTGAAATAGACGTCGAGCAGAACCTCGCCGCCGAGACTGTCGTAGGTCATCAGCGAGGACTTGGCTGAATAGGTCGCGGTCGCCGCATTTGCCGAGGGCAGGTCAGCGGCCGGAACAATGTCGGCGCCGGCCGGCAGGTTGGCGGTGAAGACGCCGGTGGTGGTCGGGGTGGCGACAAGTTCGTTCTGCACGAGTGTCACTGGTTCCAGCCCGCCGAAGCCGTTGGCGGCAGCACTAGGCACGCCATTGGCGAAGCTGTAGCCGAGGAGCTGGTAGCCGGCGGCGTTGACGAGACGGCCTTCGCCGTCGGGAACGAAGGAGCCGGCCCTGGTCAGCACCGGCGTGCCGCCGGGGCCCTGGACCACGAAGAAGCCGCTGCCGTTGATCGCCAGATCGCTGCCCGACGTGGTGAATTTCAGGTCGCCCTGCTGGCTGATCGAATTGCGTATCGAGGTGGTGACGCCGCCCGAAGCGTAGTTGCCGTTGGTGCTCGGCAAAACCAGCGACGCGAATTCGATGGAGGCGCGCTTGTAGCCGGTGGTGCTTGAATTGGCGATGTTGTCGGCGACGGCGGACAGCCGGTTGGCTTGGGCGTTCATGCCCGAAACGCCAGTGCGCATCATTCCGTAAAGGCTCATCGAACCATCTCCTCGATTTCCGGGCCGCAGGTCATGAGGCTAACGCCTATGACTTGCGCGAGGCTGGCGCGGCGCAGGACCGCGGCTGGAACCGGCATCAGCCGACCAGCCGGTAGCCGAGAAAGCGCTTCGAATCGATCGGATCGAAGCCGAGCTTCTCGCGCAACTTCTTGCGCAGCTTGCTGATGTGGCTCTCGACGACGTTCTCCTCGACCTCTTCGTCGAAGATGCCGTAGATGGCATTGAACACCTGGGTCTTGGTGACGCGGCGTCCGCGATTGCTCGCCAGATATTCGAGAATGCGGCGCTCGCGGCGCGGCAGCGGCAGCGACTGACCCTCGATCTCGGGGTCGCGGCCATCGAGGAAAATGCGCATCGCGCCGATTTCCGTGAAGCTCGTTTCCTCCTGCGCGCGGCGGCTGATCGCCGAGATGCGCGCCAGGATCTCACGAATGTGGACCGGCTTGCGGATGACGTCGTCGACACCGGATTCGAAAAGCCTGAGCGTGTTTTCGAGCGAATGGTGCTCGCTGAGCGCGATGACGGGAGCCCAAGTTCTGCCACGAATTTTTCGCGGCGAGACCGCATCTTCGCCACAATCTCCGATCAGAAACGCCCTGACTGATTTGACGTCCTCATCGGCCGCGCTTTCGACCCACTCGTCGAATTCGCCCGAAGCAAAGCCTGCGCTTGCGACGCCTTCTCGGTCGAAAAGTGAGTTGTATCCCTCAGTGACGAGCTTTCGCTCGTCCACGATAACGATCATCGGCCCGCCCTCCGAATCATCTGCAATTTCAGTGAGGAAAGGGGTAGCGGTTGACGTTATTCCTGAACAACCGTCATTTCTTGTAGCTAGTTTCTTGGGAGTCTGGCGCAGTCGGAGGTTGCGCCGATCGTGGCAGGCAACCTACACGTCATTGTCGCCGGCGAAGCTCGGAATTCAGTCACGGGTTGCAGAAATTTCTGGCGTTTTCAGTCCACTTTCCAAAGCCGGTCGCGACCATGTTGGCGATGACGCGGCAGACGTAGCGCTTCTGCGCCGGGTCGTTGTCAGGGCCGGCGTGATAGCGCGCAACCGCCATCGACCAGGTCTGGTGGCGGGCATGCAACTGCGCCAGAAAGCGGGCTGCATAGTCGACGTTGCGGCGCGGTTCGAGCATCTCTTCGACGCTGCGGAAATTCTCCGAATGATAGTGATGGTTGATCTGCATGCAGCCAAGATCGATCAGCTTGGCGCCGCCCCGGCGCGCGCTTTCGAAAGTCGCAACGGCTTGCTCGGTGCTGGAAGGAAAGACAGCTTTTCCTTCTATGTTCAATGCGTTAGGCTGAAGGCTGCCTTTTCGCCCGGTCTCCGTCAGGCCGACGGCATAGAGAATGCCGGCGGGTACGCCGTAGCGGTCGGCTGCGCGCAGGATCTCGGGTTCGCAGGGGTTCTGGGCGGCCGCTGGCGAGATGCTTGCCGCGCTAGATATAAAGGCCGCCGCCAGCACGATCCACGCTGCCAGGAGTGGTGTTCTGGGAAGCTTGCGCGCCATTCAAGGTGTCCCTTCCGGAGTGCTGGCCGCCGGTCTGGCCGTTGCCGCCGCCGGAATTCGCCGCGTTGAAAGATTGACGATCGGGGGCTGGCTGACCGTTCTGGCCTGCATTCGCATCGGCTCTGGCATTCAGCGTTTGCACAACCGTTGATTGCTGGATGGTGACGCGGTCGACCTCCAATCCGAGCGCGCGCAGCGACTTGACGATCGTCTCCGTGTCGGCGCTCAGCCGCTGCTGCGCTTCGACGGATTCCACCTGCAGTTCGACCGTCAGTTGCTCGCCGGCAATGCGCAGGGTGGCGGTGACCGTTCCAAGCTCGGCCGGGTGCAGTTGCACCTTGAGCGAATGCGTCGAAGCGACGGCGTTTTGCGCCGGCAGACCACGCGAATCAGCGGCAGCGGCGAGTTCGCGCCACGACCCGTCAGCCGCGATGGCGGTCAGCAGTGGCGTGGCCGTCAGACCCGGAAAGGGTGTAGCGGGCGCGGGGACGTTTTGCTGGGCAAGGACGGTGACGCGGGCTGCCTGGCCAGGCGCGTCGGGAGCATTTTCGCGCAGCGAATCACGGGCGATGGTGCTGTTCGGGCGTTCAGCCGATACGGCAGCGACCGGCCTGATGGTCTCGCTGGTGGAGGCGGCGCCGGACTGAGCCCCAGCCGGTGGCTTGATGGCGAGTTCGCCGAGCGAGGCTGGTACAGGTTTGGATTCGCCACCCGTGCTGTTGGTTTCGGCGGAAGCGGCTTTTGTGTTGCCTTGCTGTGGCACGGCAAGCGCCGCGGCTGCTACAGCCGGCGGCGTGACCACCGCGGCTTTGGCCAGTGTGGCGTCCGTCTTGGTAGGTCCGCCGGACGGCGGCGGTGCGGTGTCTGCCTGCAAGGAAGCATTTGCGGTCGATGAGGCGAGTTCGCTTTCGGATACCGCGCCGGCCTCAGGCCGGCCAAAGCCGCCCCGCAAAATCATTGGCGGAAGCGGCGGCCGGAATGCGGCCGGCATCGCTCCCGATGCGTTCTCGGCGCTCTCATCTGGAACCGTCTGATCCGTTTGTCCGGCGTTGAGGCCCCCGACATCATCGGCAGTGCCGTCTTCCCCAAGGCCGGGGAGGCCGACCGGGAGTTCCCATTGACGGCGCGCGTCGTTTGCTCCGGCTGCATGCGGTTCGCCAGCGGCCCGGTCCGCGAGGTTGAGCTCGATATTCCAGCGATGCCGCATATCGCCGGACGCGTTCGTGGTGGAAGGGCGCGCCTGTTTGCCGGATGCGCCGAACTTCACCGCCTCGGCGAAGCCGGTTTCGCCGCCCTGGCCGTTCTGGCGCGGCGCGTCGGCTTTCGCCCGATCCGGCAACAGCGCCGCCCAGGCTTGCTTGACGCTGGTGGTCATTTGGCTGCTTCTCCGAGAAGTTTGTCGATTGCGTCGAGTTTCTTGCGCGTTTCGGCGACGAGGGCCGTGGCGGGATCGGTCGTTTCGTCGGCCTTGGCGGTTTCGATGACTGGGCTCTCACGCGGCGCCGCGACCAAAACCCCACCAGCGCGGGCGGGATCGGCCCCCGCGACAGGCGCAACGGCCGGCTTTGCAGCTTCGCCTGCCGGCGACGCGGCCGCGCTGGGATTGGGCACGGGCGGCTCGGCGGTGACTTCGGCCGCGACCGCGCGCACGGCGTCGAGCAGCCTGCGGTCGCTATCGGACAATTTGGACCGGTCTATCCTGTCGATCTTGGCCTGCACCTCCTCGATCGAATCCGAGGTTACAGACGCCAGGCTGGAATAGAGCAAGGCGCGCGGGTCTTCCTCCTGCCTGGGACCAATGGCCTTGCGCTTTGCCTTTTCCGAGGCGAAAGCCGAAAGCTCCGTCAGCCCGTCAATTGCTGCGCGGCGCGCGACGCGCAGGTAGATAACCTGCTGCTGCTCGGCATCCATCATGGCCACGATCTTCTCGATCCGGTCGAGCCCGAGCGGCGCATTGAGCGCGACGATGCCGGACACGAAGGAATCCGCGAACTGGCTGGCATAGGGCGACCGGAGATAATTCCTGACATATTGCGACGAGGCGGCCACGAAACACGCGGCGTCGCCCATCGTGCCGCAAATATCGACGATGCGGCGCAGCGCTGCCTCCTCGACCAGTGTTCCCGGCCCGAGCAGCCGGGCCTGATCGAACAAAGTCAGCGCCGACCTGGGCTGTTCGAGCGCGATGAGCGAGCCCTTGACCAGCGCCAGGAAGGCGCCGAGCTCCGGCGGGGCCAGCATCGGGTCGACGGCCGCCAGCGCCGTTTGCGCCTCCTTTGGCCGGCCGGTCAGATAGTTCAGTATGCCAGCGCCGATACCTCTGTTTTCGGAGTCGATGTCGAGGCGCGCCATGGCGGCCTCGATGGTCGTCGGGTTACCGCCGCTCATGGCGTAGACCAGCATCGCCCGGAAATTGCGCGGCTCGCCGAGTTCTTCGCTGTCGCCTTGGCGCAGCTTCGCGTCGATCATCTCAAGCAGCTTGCGCTGCATGGGCAGGGCGGCATGGTCGCCGCTGGCAATGCGGTCCTGCACGAGCTGAAGCGAACGCACCATCTGAAAAGGCTGCAGGCCGCCGCCCGCAGCATGCGCGATTGCGGGCGGCAGGCCCGCAACGAGCGCCAGCCCGACGACGCCGACTGCGGCAGCCAGCCTCATTCGCTGCCTTTCAGCAGGATCTCGATGCGGCGGTTGGCGGCAGCCAAGGGCTCGGCCGGCTCTTTAAGCTTGCGGTCGGCATAGCCGGCGACTTCCGTCACCCGCCGCTCGTCCAGCCCGCCGCGCACCAGCATATAGTAGGCGGAGTGGGCGCGGGCGGTCGAAAGCCGCCAATTGTCATAGGCCTCGCTCTTGAAAGGACGGCCGTCGGTGTGGCCGCTGATGACCAGCGAGCCCTTCTGCGCGCCGATCGCCTTGCTGATCTTTTCCATGGCCAGCACCAGCTCGCGCCGAGGCACGGCCGAGCCGATCTCGAACATGCCGAATTCGAGCTGGTCGGTGACTGAAATCACGATGCCCTCGTCGGTCGCGGTGACCGAAATGCCTTCCAGCAAGGGGTCGCCGGGTTCGAAGGCCGCCGCAAGCTCCTGCCTGATCGCGTCGGCCGCCTTCTCGGCGGCTTCGCTCGGCAGGGCGGGCGCGGGTTCCGGTTCGGCTTTCTCCCGAAGTGCTGCCGCCGCGTTCTCGCCGGCGTCCGGCGCCAGCGGCGCGTTGACGCTCGGCGCGGTCAGCTCGGCGGCGGGGTCCTTCCCGGCCTCGCCTTTTGCCTCGGGCCGCTCAGCGCTCGCCTCGGCGGGGTTAGGTGTCGCCATCTGCTGCGACCAGAAATCCGGCGCGAACGGATCGCGGTAGGACTCACCGCCCGAGGCGCCGGTCGCCGGTCCGGCTTCCGCCACGCCGCCGTCGCCCTTGGCGCTGATGTTCTGCCTCGCATCGGTGTTGGTCGCGATTTCGGCCAGCACGGCGTAGGGATCGGCGAAGAGGTTCTGGTCGGAATGGGCCGCGGTTTCTTCCTGTTCCTTGGCGGAGTGGAGCTTGTCGTTCTGCCCGGCCGTCGCCTGGCCGCCATTGCCGGCCTTCTCGGCCGAGACTTCCGGGGTCTCGGGCGCGTTGCCGGAAAAATGCGGGCCGTCGCCGATGTCCTCCAGCCCCTTGCGGCTGGAGTTGCGGTCGATCAGCTTGACCGGATTGAAGTAGCTGGCGACGGAGGCCCGGATCTGTTCGTTGGATGCGTTGATCAACCACATGACCAGGAAGAAGCACATCATCGCGGTCATGAAATCGGCGAAGGCGATCTTCCAGACGCCGCCGTGATGCGCGTCCTCGTCGTCGCTGTGCATGCGCCGGACGATGACGATCTCGTGCTTGACGTCGCCGATTTCCACCGAACTCAAGACAATATCTCCTGCATGGCGCCGGACCATTCCGAAAGCCGCGTCTCGAACAAATTGCCGTCGATCGACACGGTGAGGTCAAGGCCGGGCGCCTCGATGTAGTCGAAGCTGCCGGCGCGATCGCCGAGCGCCGCCTGCAGCGTCTCGAACAGCGATTGCGGGCCGCGCACCTGGATGCGCACCGCTTCGGCGTCGCCGATCGCGGCGCGGATCGAGCGGGCAAGCGCGTCCAGCGAGCGCCTGGCGAGTTCCTCGCTCAGGAATCCGCCGAGTATGCGCGCGGTGGCGGAGGCCGTCAGTTCGCCGAGGCGGCTTTCCATCTCGACGATCCGCGCCGTGATGATGCCGCCCGCCTCTTCGCCGAAGCGGTGCATCAGCGTCTCGATCTCGGCGGCATGTGCCTGGCGCTCCGCTTCGAGCGCGGCCTCATGGGCCAGCGAAAGCCGCTGTTCGAGGGCGAGTTCAGCGCGGGCGACTTCAGCAGCAATGGTCTCGGAAAGGTCGGGCGGCGGTTCGCCGGGAGCTGCAAACGCGGCCGGGGATGCGTCCTGCCTCTGCTCGGCCGAAGGTTGCGGCGCGCCTGAGCGTTGCGGCCGCTTGCCGAAATCGGTGAGAACGTCGAAGAGCGCCAGCGCCGCCATCAGCCGACCGCTTCCTGATGCGCCCATTTGCGCAGGATCTGCGCCGTGCGCTCCTCATTCAGATCGACCATGCGGGCGAGCCGCTCTTGCGGCGCCGGGCGGATCTTCTGGCGAAGATCGTCGAGCGGGTTTTGCGCGCGGCCGCCGGGCAGGGCACTTGCCGACGCCGTCTGGGCGGCTTGCTCGCCGTCGGGTACCGGCAGCGAGCGCTGCACCTCTTCGAAGCTCGGCCCGGCGATCGCCGCCTGTGCGGGCTTGCCGAGCGAAGCTGCGAGCGGGCGCAGCCCGAAGAAGATGACCAGGAAGACGACGGCGACAAAGGCGCCGGCGTTGATCATGGTGCCGCCATGCTGGCCGACCATGTCGAGCAGGCCGGGTTCGGCGACCTCGACGCCATCGAGGCCGTCGATGAACTCCACCGCCGAAACATTGATCAGGTCACCACGCGTCTCGTTCAGGCCGGTCGCCGAGGCGACCACCTTCCGGATCTCCTCGATACGGGCGGCAATCTGCTCGGGCGTCGCGCCTTCGCCAAGGATGGCGGCGAGCCGCTGCTGGTTGACCACGACGGCGATCGACATCTTCGTCAGGGTATAACCGTTGCTAACGGTGGCGATGCGCTTGGAGTTCATCTCGTAATTGGTGGTTTCCTCCTTGCGCTCGCTCTGCTCGGAGGATTGCGGGCCGCCCTCGGCCGGCTCATCCACGGCCTCGGGCAGGTTCTGCTCGACGGTTGCGGGCGCCGCAGCGGACTGGCGGTTCGCGTTCTCGTTGGCGCGCACGATCTGGACCGAGCGCTCGACGCGCGATTCCGGATCGAAGATGGTCTCCTCCGTCTGCCTGGTGTCGGTGTTGACCTCGGCCCTGACGCTGGCGCGGAAATTTTCCGGGCCGAGATAGGGGGTCAGCGCGCGGCGGATGTTTTCCTCGATCTCGCTCTCGACCGTGCGCTCGACGCCGAAGGAACGGCTGGCGCTGGTGTTGGCGGGGTCGTCGCCGGCGGCAAGCAGCGTGCCGGAGGAATCCAGGACCGTGACCTTGCCGGCGTCAAGGCCGGGAACCGCGGCGGCGACCAGATAGCGGATCGACATGGCGCTCTTCACCGCGTCGATGCCCGAGGCGCGGATGACGACCGAGGCCGAAGGCTGCTGCTCGTCGCGGCGGAAATTGGCGCGCTCGGACATGACCAGATGGACGCGCGCCGCCTTGATGCCGTTGATCGATTGGATGGTGCGGGCGATCTCGCCTTCCAGCGCGCGCACGCGGGTCACCTGCTGCATGAAGGAGGTGAGGCCGAGCGAGCCGACATTGTCGAACAGCTCGTAGCCGGCATTGGCGCTGGTCGGCAGGCCTTTTTCGGCGAGCAGCATTCGCGCCGCGGCCGTATTGCCGGACGGGACCAGCACGGTCGTGCCGTCCGCGGCGACGTCGAAGCCGATGCCGGCCTCTCCGAGCACCAGTCCGATCTGGTTCACGTCGGAGCGCTCCAGCCCCACATAGAGCGTCTCGTAGGCGGGGCGGTTCAAATAGACGGATGCGACGCCGATGATGGCAAGAACGAGCGCGGCGACGCCGGCCATGATCGACAGCCGGCGCGGGCCGAAGCTCTGCAGGTTCGTGATGATGTTCTGGATCTGCTCCGGCACGGATCGAGCGCTCCCGCATGATGGTCCACAGAAACACTAGACTTCGAAGCTTGTGCGAAAATGAAACCGGGCCGCGGTCCCGAAGGAGCGCGGCCCGGTTTCGAAATAAAATCCCGTGGCTTGCCGGCGTCAGTTCTGGAACAGCGCCAGGATGCTCTGCGAATTGCTGTTGGCGATCGACAGGGACTGGATGCCGAGTTGCTGTTGCACCTGCAGCGCCTGGAGGCGGGTCGATTCCTTGTTCATGTCGGCATCGACGAGCTGGCCGACGCCGCGATCGATCGAGTCCATCAGGCTGGTGGTGAACTGCTTCTGCAGGTCGATCTGCTTCTTGGCCGAGCCAAGCTGGGTTGCTGCGGTGGTCAGTTCGCCAAGGGCGATGTCCACGACCTTCAGCATCTGAGCGATCTGGGCGTCGCTGTAGCCGGTCACCGAGAGGGTTGAAATCGCATAACCGTCTGTCGCGCCGATGGCTGCATTGGCTGCCGGCGTCACAGCAGCGTCGTCGCGCAGGCCCGTGGTGCCCAGCCGGATGCCCTCGAGGATGCCCATAGTCTCGTTGGTCACGGCGGCTGCGTCGTAGAGCTTGATGCTCTGAACATCGATGGCGATCGTGCCCAGCGTGACTGCGCCGGACGCGTCGCGGTTGAACGACGAAACGATCGTTGCGTCATTGTGCGTGCCAGCGGACGCGTGTCCGGCCGCGACAGTGGAGTTGACCGACATCCAGTTGGCGCCGCTGAACGTGGCTGAATCGGCGTAGCTCCTGAGCTGAACCTGCAGCGCGGAGATTTCGGTCTGGATCTTTTCCTTGTCGGCCGCGCTGGCGCCCGAGGCGGCGACGATCTTCTGCTTGATGTCGTCGACGGTGGAAAGCGCCTTGTTCATGGCGGTATAGGCGGTGTCGACCTTGGAGGCGCCGAGACCGAGGGCATCCTGCACGGTCGAGAGAGCGGCGTTGTCTGAGCGCATCGTGGTTGCGATCGACCAGTAGGCGGCGTTGTCGCTTGCCTCGGCGACGCGGTAGCCCGTTGAAATGCGCGCCTGCGTGACTTCCATAGCGCGGTTGGTGGCGCTCAGGCTCTGCAGTGCCGTCAGTGCCGAGGCGTTGGTCATAATGCTTGCCACGAAACTCATCCCCTTTGAATTGGCATGCTGGCGCATGCCCGATCTGACCGGCCGGCGGATCGGCGTCATGCCTGAGACCGAACGGGTCCTCCGCCATAGCGTATGGTTAACAATAGATACAGAGCTATGGTTAACGCTGTGTTAAGCCGGCTGGGAGGGCATTAATCCTGGAGGGGGACGTCGCGGCGCTTCAGCTTGAAAAAATCGGAGTCGATTTTCGAAAATGACAATTCAGAGATTCAAGAGGTTAGGGCGTGTTTGCGAAGGCGCGGCACACCCAGAAACGGATCGGGGC
>NZ_AHAM01000060.1 GCF_000236565.1 Mesorhizobium alhagi CCNWXJ12-2
GTGGCCAGAAGCAGATTTCGCAAGATGTCCCAGAGCGTGAATTCGACCATCGATCAGGCCTTCTTCTTCGGGAACAACACCCAGCCGAGACCCGACAGCGCCTGACGCAGCAGGATGGCGAGGACAAGATAGATCAGTGTCGAGACGAAATAGGTCTCGAAGGCGCGAAAGTTGCGCGACTGGATGAAGTTGGCTGCGAACGTCAGGTCCTCCGCCGCGATCTGCGACACGACTGCGGAGCCCAGCATGACGATGACGATCTGCGAGGAGAGCGCCGGCCAGATGCGCTGCAGCGCCGGGATCAGCACTACATGCCAAAAGGTCTCGAACGGCGTCATGGCTAGGCTGGCGCCGGCCTCGAACTGGCCGCGAGGGGTGGCCTGGATGCCGGCGCGGACGATCTCGCAGCTATAGGCGCCGAGATTGACGATCATGGCGAGGTTGGCGGCGGTCAACTCCGACATCTGGAGGCCGAGCGAAGGCAGGCCGAAGAAGATGAAGAAGAGCTGGATCAGGAAGGGCGTATTGCGGATCAGCTCGACATAGCCCGCCACGACCGGTTTCAGCCAGACGGGACCGAGCGCCCTGACCCAGGCGCAGGCTGTGCCGAGCGCGACGCCCAGCACCGCGCCGACGAGAATGAGCTGCAGCGTGATGCCGATGCCCTTGAGGAGCACCGGCATGTAGGGGAGAAGCCAGCCGAAATCGAACTGGTATGTCACCGGCGCAGTCCCTGCCCGGTCCTACATCTCGGCCGGCAGGTCGAGCTTCAGCCATGCCTGCGAGATGGCGTTGAGGCTGCCGTCGGCCTTGGCCGCGGCGATGATCTCGTTGACCTTGGCCATCAGCGCCGGCTCGTTCTTGTTCATGCCGATGTAGCAAGGCGAATTCTTGATGAGGAACTTCATCTCCGGGCGCTTGGGCGGGTTCTTCTCGAGGATTGCGGCGGCAACGACGTTGCCTGTGGCGACGACCTCGACCTGGCCCGACAGGAAGGCGGAGATGGTGCCGTTATTGTCCTCGTAGCGCTTGATGTCGGCGTCGGCGGGCGCGATCTTGGTCAGTTCCAGATCCTCGATGGCGCCGCGGGTGACGCCGACCGTCTTGCCGCTGAGATCTTCGGCCTTTGCGACCACAACGTCAGCGGGCGCGAACACGCCGTTGAAGAAGGGCGCATAGGCGTCCGAGAAGTCGATCACCGCTTCGCGCTCGGCGTTCTTGCCGAGGCTGGAGATGACCAGATCGACCTTGCTCGTCTGGAGGTAGGGGATGCGGTTGGCGCTGGTGACCGGCACGATCTCGACCTTGGCGCCAAGCTTCTCGCCGATCAGATTGGCCATGTCGATGTCATAGCCGCGCGGGGCCATGTCGGTGCCGACGCTGCCGAAAGGCGGAAAATCCTGCGGCACGGCGATGCGGACGGTGCCACGCGCGGCAATGTCGGCCAAGGCGTCGGCGCGGGCAACGGTGGCGTCGGACAGCGCCAGTCCGACAATGGCTGCGCCTACGCTCGCGATGAAGGTTCTGCGGTTCATGATGATTTCCCTTTGTTGGTTCGCCGTCCATGGCCTCGCCGTATGAATGCAACGGACATGCCAAAAGGCGCGGGCGCGGTTCATAGGGCGCAGTCGGCTTACGCGAGGGTGCGCCTGCTCCTATTCTTCTTCGCGTCTGTGCATTTGCCTAAATAATGTGCAGCGTCGTGACGCCGCCGGGACTTAGGACATATGTGGCGAGTTGGCGGTCTATTCCCCTTGCCGCTTGCGCTCGATCATTTCGAGCCGCTCGCGGTCGGCATTGTCGCGGTCGTCCTGTCGGCGGATGTCGCGGTAGGCGCGCTCGACCATATTGGTGCGGGCGGTGGCGGTGGCGATGCGGTCGACTTCCTCGCGGGCGAGCAAGAGGTTCTGCTCCTGGCGGGCGAGCGCCTGGCCGATGTGGCGGTTGTAGACTTCCGGAAACAGGACGGACATGGATTCGGGTGCGTCGAAGCGGGCGGCTAGTTCCGCCGCGTCCTGACAGGCAGCCGCGGCGGCGGAGACGAAACCGGCATGGCGGGTCTCGTGCAGCGCCTTCAGTTGCTCCTGCACCGTGACAAGCTTGCGCAGCCTTTCCTTGCGGGTGGTCATACTCAGCGCCCCAGTGCGGTTGCCATGAAGCTATCGGCGAACAGAGCGAGCATGGAGCCGGCTCCGAAATAGATGATGACCAGCCCGCCGGCGATGACGAAGGGCAGCGAGATGAAATAGACCGGAATCTGCGGTACCAGCTTGTTAACAAAGCCGATCGTCAGATTGACCAGGATCGCATAGGCGACGAACGGGCTGCCGAGCCTCAGCACCATGAAGAACGCTTCCGACAGCGTGTCCGCGATGTCGACGAGGGCGGCCTGCGGGTTGAAGAAGACGTTGAGCGGCGCCACCGAATATGAGGCGACGAGCGCGCGGACGACCTCGTGGTGGAAGTCGAACACGAAGAGCAGGAGCAGCGCCGAGAACGAGATGATCGAGGCGAGAGCCGCCTGCGGCTCCGCCTCCTCGATGCCCGGCCCGGCCATGCCGCCATAGCCGATCAGCATGGCGACGCCGGCGCCGATGAATTGCAGCGCCATCATGTAGAGGCGCGCCATCAGCCCGATCAGCGCGCCGATCATCAGTTCGGAGACGATCATGGGTGCAAGAATCTGCGGCCGGCGGTCGATGAGCGGCAGGATCTGGTCCCAGAGGTGGACGAGCAGGGCGCCGGTCGCGGCAATGGCGACGAACAGCCTGATCTGCACCGGAACGCGGACGCTGGCGAGCCCGGGCATCAAGAGAAAGCAGCCGCCGACGCGGCAGAAGGCAACGAAGGCGGCGAGCACGATCGCCTCGGCCGTTGCGCTCACGAAATCGTCCCGAGGACGCGGATTTCGACGCCCTTGGCGATCTCGACATGGCTGAGCACCGGCAGTGTCGAGAAAAGCCGTTCGATGATCATGCGGACATAGGGCCGGGCGTCGGGCGCGGTGACGATGACGAAGCGCTCGCCGGCATCGAGGTAGCTGCGGATCGCCTTGGTGGCATCCTGGCCGAATTCCTCGAGCTGGCGCGGATCGATGTCGAATTCGCGGATCTCGCCCTTGGCGTCGCGCTTGAGGCTCTGGTGGAAGGCAAGATCCCAGCGGTTGCCGAGGCGCAGAACCTTGAGAACGCCGCCTTCGGAAAGATCGCCGCAGATCTGCTGCGCCATGCGGATGCGGACATGCTCGACGATCTGCTCGGTGCGGCGCACATGCGGCGCTATCTCGGCGATCGCCTCGATGATCAGGTGAAGGTTGCGGATCGACACGCGCTCGGCAAGCAGCAGCTTCAGAACCGCCTGCAGGCCGGGATAGGAGATGTGCGAGGTGCAGATCTCGTCGGCGAGCTTGCGGTATTCGGCGTCCTGGCGCTCGAGCAGCGCTTTCATGTCCTTGTAGGAGAGGAGCTGCGGCAGGTTGTTGCGGATCACTTCCGAGAGGTGGGTGAGCAGCACCGACATGTTGTCGGCGAAGGTGAACTGCTCGCGCTTCAGATCTTCGCCGAACATTTCCGGCACGGAATAGGCGCGCATGCCGAAGGCCGGTTCGCGCACTTCCTCGCCGGGGATGGCGGGAATCTCGCGCGTGCCGAGCAGCACCATGATCTCGCCAACGCGCATCTGGTATTCGGCGACGACGGTGCCATGGATTTTGATCTGGTAGCTTTTCGACGGGATGGTCAGATCGTCCGTCAGGCGCACCTCGGGCACAACGAAGCCGTATTGCGATGCGAATTTGCGGCGCATCTTGCCCATGCGGAAGGCGAGTTCCTGATGCGAGACGAGGAGCTTGGTCGAGAGCTGCTTGCCGATCAGGAGCTCGATCTCGGCTGTCTTCAGCGACGCCTTGACCGAGTTCTTCTCATCGTGCTCCTTGGTCGCCTGCTCCTGTTCGTCGGCCGCCTTGGCCTCGGCGACGCGCCGGTTGTGCTGCATCGGGATGATGTAGCCAACCGCCGCCATAGCGGCGGCGAGCGCCACGAACGGGAACATGGGCAGGCCGGGCATCAGCCCAAGCACGACGAGCAGACCCGCCGCGACATAGAGCGCGCGCGGATAGGCGCCGAGCTGGCCGAACACCGCCTGGTTGGTGGAGCCGCGCGTGCCGCCCTTCGACACCAGAAGGCCGGCTGCCAGCGAGACGATCAGCGCCGGGATCTGGGTGACGAGGCCGTCGCCGACCGAGAGTTTTATGAACACGTCGGAGGCTTCGGCCATGCCCATGTCGTGGCGGAAATAGCCGATGGCGATGCCGCCGACGATGTTGATGGCGGTGATGATGATGCCGGCGATGGCGTCGCCACGCACGAATTTGGAGGCGCCATCCATGGAGCCGAAGAAGGAGCTCTCCTCCTCCAGTTCGCGGCGGCGATGCTGCGCGGTCTTGTCGTCGATCATGCCGGCCGACAGGTCGGCGTCGATCGACATCTGCTTGCCGGGAATGGCGTCGAGCGTGAAGCGCGCGCCGACCTCGGCGATGCGGCTCGCGCCCTTGGTGATGACGATGAAATTGACCACGATCAGGATCAGGAAAACGATCAGGCCGATGACGAAATCGCCCGACATCACCAGGCGCGCGAAGCCGCTGATGACGTAGCCGGCGGCATGCGTTCCCTCACTGCCCTCCGACAGGATCTGCCGCGTGGTTGCGATGTTGAGCGACAGGCGCAGCATCGTCGCGATCAGCAGGATCGTCGGGAATGACGAGAAATCGAGCGGCCGCTGGATCCACAGCGCCACCATCAGGATCAGCACCGACAGCGCGATCGAGAAGGCAAGGCCGATGTCGATCATGAAGGCCGGGATCGGCAGGAACAGCACCGCCAGGATGACGATGATGCCGAGCGCGAAGAAGACGTCGCGGCCGTTCTTGGCCGGGCTCCCTGCGGGAAAGGTTTCCGAAATCGCCATTTTCTGTCCAGGCCCGTCCGAGCGCCGGGCGGCAAATGCGCGGCCCAGCGATGGCAGGGTAGGGGGCCAAGCTTGCGCGAAGGTGGGTAAGGCGCCGGCCGGCGCGGCTCCGACGAAGGCGATTGGCTAAAGCCGCCGACCGGCTTATCGTGCCGGCTCTGGAGGAGACGCCATGCCCGCAAAATGTCCCACGCAAGCCCGATCCCGCCTGAACCGCCGCTGCCGGCTCCCCCGCCT
>NZ_AHAM01000059.1 GCF_000236565.1 Mesorhizobium alhagi CCNWXJ12-2
CGATTTCGCGTCTGGTTTCGTGGGTGAACATGCGCGGTGTATCCTTCCTTTTTGGCTTCAATCCGCGTGATTTTCGCCCCGCCCAGGCGAAAGTGAACAAAATCCGCGGCATTGCGCTCGCGCGCCGGAGCCAAGTCGCTGATTTCATACGGATAAAACCGTGCCTTGAATTTCCCGCATCGGAGATTTATCCCCGCACCATGGACACTTCGCCCGCAAATCCAGGCTTTCGCGTCGCTGCCCTCTACCGGTTCTGCCGGCTCGAGCGGTTCGAGGAACTGCGCGCGCCACTCGCCGCCTTCTGCTGTAGCCGCGGCATCAAGGGCACGCTGCTGCTTGCCGCGGAAGGCATCAACGGCACCGTGGCCGGCCGCGAACAGGCGATTTCCGAACTCATCGCCTGGCTGGAGGCGATGCCGGAACTCACCGGTCTTGAGGTGAAATACAGCGTCGCCGCCGAAATGCCATTCCACCGCATGAAGGTTCGGCTGAAGCGCGAAATCGTCACCATGGGCGTCGAGGGCATCGACCCGAAGCATGGGGCAGGGGCCTATGTCGCGCCGTCTGACTGGAACGCGCTGATCGCCGATCCAGAGACGATCGTCATCGACACGCGCAACGATTACGAGGTGTCGATCGGAACGTTCCAGGGCGCGGTCGATCCTCGGACGAAGAGTTTTCGTGAGTTTCCTCAATGGGTTGCAAGCCACCGCGACCAACTCGAAGGCCGCAAGGTCGCGATGTTCTGCACCGGCGGCATACGCTGCGAGAAGGCCACCGCCTATGTGAAATCCCTCGGCCTCGAAGAGGTTTTTCACCTCAAGGGCGGCATCCTGAAATATCTGGAAGAGGTGCCGGCGGAAGAGAGCCTGTGGCAGGGCGAGTGCTTCGTCTTCGACGAACGGGTGTCGGTTTCGCATGGATTGGAAGTGGGGCAATCGGAGCTTTGCCGCGCCTGCCGCCATCCGCTGACCGCCGAGGAACGCCTGTCGCCGAAATTCAGCGCCGGCGTCTCCTGTCCGCATTGTCACGACCAGCGTTCCGACGAGGACCGCGCCCGCTACGCCGAGCGCCAGCGCCAGGTGGAAATGGCGGAGAAGCGCGGCCTCCGCCACATCGGGAGCTGACCGGTCGCGCCACGCGGCTCGTCATTGTAATGTCGCGTTCTGCTGCCTACTTCCGCCGCACCGGAAACCGGCCCGGACATGCGCCGGAAATCATTGCTGGAGGCCTTTGATGTTCGATCCCAAGAAGCTGCTCGACGATCTGCTCGGCTCGAAAGTTCCGGGTACGGAATCCACCGTCCGCGACCACGCCGGCAGGGCGACGCAGATGGCCAAGGACAATCCGCTGGCCGCCGGCGCGCTGGTGGCGGTGCTGCTTGGAACCGGCGCTGGCCGGGCGGTGACGGGATCGGCGCTCAAGCTCGGCGGCCTCGCGGCAATCGGCGGGCTCGCCTACAAGGCCTACCAGAACTACCAGAAGGGCAAGCAGCCGGCGGATGCCTCGGCCGAACCCGAACTGCTGCCGCCGCCCGAGGATACGAGCTTCCATCCTTCGCAGGCGCCGCAGGGCGAGCAGGAATTCGCCCTGACACTCGTCCGCGCCATGATCGCCGCTGCGAAGTCCGATGGCCATATCGACGAGGATGAGCGCAAGAAGATCGCCGACAAGCTCAGCCTGTCGGGCATAGGCGGCGAGGCGGAAGAATTCCTGCTTGCCGAAATCGAAGCGCCGCTCGACCTCGACGCGCTGGTGGAAGCCGCCAAGACGGACGCCCAGAAGGTCGAGATCTATACGGCATCGCGCCTGGCGATCGACCCGGAATCGCGGGCCGAGCGCGGCTATCTCGACATGCTGGCCGGACGCCTGAAGCTGCCGGATGCCTTGGTCGACCACGTCGAAGCCACCGTTACAGCGGCAAGCGAAACGCCTGCCAAGCCAGCGACCGGGACCATCTGGGGCGCATGATTCGGCGTTAACTTTTCGTTAACCGGATAAGCGCATCATTTTAATCAGTCGGATCGGCTCATCCTCCTCCCAAGCTCGATCCAGATCGGGGCGGTCGCCAATGACCGCCCTTTTTGTCGGTTGCCACATTATCCTTCATCTGCGATGCCATGCTTCTCTTCAGGGAGGATTCTCGCATGCAGAACGGCAAGACTGCGATCGTCACCGGCGCCGGCACCGGCATAGGCAAATCGGTAGCGACGGCGCTTCTTAAGAATGGCTGGAACACGGTTTTCTGCGGCCGGCGCAAGGACGTGCTGGACGCCGCGGTCGCCGAGGCCGGCGCCGCTGAGGCCAAGGCGCTCGCGGTCGCCTGCGACATCTCCGTTCCCGACCAGGTCGACCGTCTTTTCGCCACCGTCGTGGAAACGTTCGGCCGCGTCGACCTGCTCTTCAACAACGCCGGCATGGGCTACAAGTCGACGACCATCGACGAAATCCCGGTCGAGGTCTGGAATGATGTCGTCGGCGTCAATCTGACCGGCTCGTTCCTCTGCGCCCGCGCGGCGTTCGGTGCGATGCGCCGGCAGCAGCCGATGGGCGGGCGCATCATCAACAACGGCTCGGTCTCGGCCTATGCGCCGCGTCCCGGCTCGGTTCCCTATACGGCGACCAAGCACGCTATCACCGGCCTCACCAAGACCTTGGCGCTCGACGGCAGGCCGTTCGATATAGCCTGCGGCCAGATCGACATCGGCAATGCGCTGACCGACATGGCCCGGCCGATGACGGTCGGAGTGCCGCAGGCAAACGGCACGATGGCTCCGGAACCGGTCATGGACGTCCAGCGTGTCGCCGACGCGGTCGTGCACATGGCCAGCCTGCCGCTCGACGCAAACGTGCTGTTCATGACGGTGATGGCGACCAAGATGCCGTATGTCGGCCGCGGGTAGCGTGTCGATATTCAGGTGATGCCGGCTTGCGGGCGGCCGGCATTCGGCAAGATATTTTAATCATAAAATTTCATGCTTGAAACTTTATGATCGTTCTGCAATTCTGAGGCAATGACTGACGCGAGGCGGCCGCGCGCCGCTGATTTGGGACACGCCGCATGACGCAGACAGGCACCCCCCATCCCGCCGCCCCCGAAGGCGCCCAGATGGAATTTCGCGGGCGCATGTCCTATGGCGACTATCTGCACCTCGAAAAGATCCTCAACGCGCAGTCGCCGCTGTCCGGCGCGCATGACGAATTGCTCTTCATCATCCAGCACCAGACTTCCGAACTGTGGATGAAGCTCGCCATCCACGAGATCCGCTCGGCTTCCAAGGCGATCCATGAGGACCGGCTGCAGCCCGCGTTCAAGATGCTGTCGCGCGTGGCGCGGATATTCGAGCAGCTGACGGGCGCGTGGGACGTGCTCCGGACCATGACGCCGTCCGAATACACCCAGTTCCGCGGCTCGCTCGGCCAGTCGTCGGGTTTCCAGTCCTACCAGTACCGGGCGATCGAATTCCTGGCCGGCAACCGCAACGACGCCATGCTCAAGCCGCATGCGCACAGGCCGGAGGTGGTCGCCGAACTCGAGCAAATTCTCGCCGAGCCGAGCCTCTACGATGAAGCGCTGCTTCTGCTTTCACGCCAGGGGTTCGATGTTGGAGCCGACGCAACCCGCACCGACTGGCGCGCTACGCGCACACCGAACGACGCTGTGCTAGCTGCCTGGCGCGAGGTCTATCTCGCGCCCGAAAAGCATTGGATGCTCTACGAACTGGCGGAGAAACTCGTCGATTTCGAAGACTATTTCCGCCGCTGGCGCTTCAACCACGTCACCACGGTCGAGCGCATCATCGGCCTGAAGCGCGGAACGGGCGGAACGTCGGGCGTTTCATACCTGCGCAAGATGCTTGAGGTTGAACTGTTTCCGGAACTCTGGAAAGTTCGCACGGAGCTGTAAAGCTTGGGAACATAAGAACATTAAACGGGAGAAGAGAATGAGAAAGATTTTTGCTGCCGGCCTCCTTGGCCTTTCACTCGCAACATCCGGCCTCGCCTATGCCGAGCCGGTCAAGGTCGGCATGATCACGACGCTGTCGGGCGGCGGGGCAGGCCTCGGCGTCGATGCGCGCGACGGCTTCATGCTGGCGCTCAAGCTGGCGGGCGACACCGAGATCGAGGTGGTGACCGAGGACGACGCGATGAAGCCGGAACTGGCGGTGCAGATCGCCGACAAGATGATCCAGTCCGACCAGGTCGATCTGCTGACCGGCATCATCTGGTCGAACCTCGCCATGGCCGTGGTGCCGAACGCGGTCGCGCAGGGCAAATTCTACCTGTCGCCCAATGCCGGCCCTTCGCCGCTGGCCGGCGCCAAGTGCCATGAGAATTATTTCAACGTCGCCTACCAGAACGACAATTTCCACGAGGCGATGGGCAACTACGCCCAGAACGAGGGCATCAAGAAGATGTTCATCCTCGCGCCGAACTATCCGGCGGGCACGGATTCGCTGAACGGCTTCAAGCGCTACTACAAGGGCGAACTGGTTGGGGAGGTTTACACCAAGCTCGGCCAGACCGACTATGCCGCCGAAATCGCGCAGATCCGCGCTTCGGGCGCCGACTCGGTGTTCTTCTTCCTGCCGGGCGGCATGGGCATCGCCTTCGTCAAGCAGTATGCACAGTCGGGCGTCGGCATCCCGCTGATGGGACCGGGCTTCTCGTTCAGCCAGGATGTGCTGGGCGCGATCGGCGACGCGGCTATCGGCGCGAAGAACTCGGCCTCATGGTCGAAGGATCTGGACAACGAGGCCAACAAGACCTTCGTCGAGGCATTCCAGAAGGAATACAACCGCCTGCCTTCGGTCTATGCGGCGCAGGCCTACGACACGGCGAACCTGATCGTCTCGGCATCGAAAAAGGCGAGCGTGAAGGATGCCGACGCGTTCCGCGCCGCGCTGAAGGAAGCACAGTTCGACTCCGTGCGGGGCAAGTTCAAGTTCAACACCAACAACCACCCGATCCAGGACCTCTACGTCCGCGAAGTGGTCAAGGAAGGCGACGTCCTGACCAACAAGATCGTCGGCACGGCTTTTACTGATCACGGCGATGCCTACGCCGAGCAGTGCAAGATGTAAGGCCGGCGCTGCCCCTCACCCTTACCCTCTCCCCGTGAAGAACGGGGAGAGGGGGTGTCAACGTAGCCGCTTCTCTCCTCTCCCGGTTGTTCACGGGGAGAGGAGAGTGCCGGCAGGCAGGTGAGGGGCGGAATCGGCATTGCTGAATCTCCCAGCGAGAAGCTGAACAGGACACTCCAAGCCCTTGTCCACCGCCCTCATCATCGAGCAACTCCTCAACGGACTTCAGTTCGGCGTTATGCTGTTCCTGATGGCGGCGGGGCTGACGCTGATCTTCGGCGTGATGGGGCTGATCAACCTCGCGCACGGCTCGTTCTACATGATCGGCGCTTTTGCCTGCGCGGCGGTGGCGGCGGCGACCGGGTCGTTCTGGATCGGGTTGGCGGCGAGCCTGGCGGCCGCGGCCGCGGCCGGCACGCTCGTCGAGGTGGCAGTCATAAGGCGGCTCTACGACCGCGACCATCTCGACCAGGTGCTCGCCACATTCGCGCTCATCCTCATATTCTCGGAAGCGACGCGCTGGCTGTTCGGCTCGTTTCCGCTCTATCTCGATATTCCGCCCGTGCTTGCCGGAGCGGTCGCGCTTCCGGGCGGCGCGCATTACCAGCTCTACCGGCTGGCGATTATCGGCATCGGTGTGCTTGTGGCTGTCGGGCTCTACTATCTGATTTCCCGGACCCGGCTCGGCATGCGCATCCGCGCCGGCGAATCGGACCGCGAGATGATCGCGGCGCTCGGCGTCGATATCGGCACACTCTACACGATGGTTTTCGCACTCGGCGCAGCGCTCGCCGGCCTCGCCGGCGCTTTGGTCGGCGCATTGCAATCCGTGCAGGTCGGCATGGGCGAGCCCGTGCTGATCCTTGCCTTCGTCGTCATCGTCATCGGCGGTATCGGCTCGATCAAAGGGGCGTTGGTCGGCGCGGTGCTGGTCGGCCTGACCGACACGCTCGGCCGCTTCCTGCTGCCCAAGCTTTTCACCGTCTTTCTCGGTCCCGCCGACGGCGCGACGACGGGTGCGGCGCTCGCCTCGATGCTGATCTACATCGTCATGGCGCTCATCCTGGCGTTCAGGCCCAAGGGCCTGTTCCCGGCAACAGCATGAGCAGCCGGATGAGCCGCGAACGGGCGATCAACCTGCTGTTGGCAGCGCTGCTGCTCGCCATGCCCCTGGCGGCGCTGGCGCTGGGGGAACTGTTCTACATCACGCTCGCGACCCGCATGGCGATATTGGCGCTCGCCGCCGTAGGCCTGAATTTCGCGCTCGGTCTCGGCGGTCTGGTCTCCTTCGGCCACGCCGCGTTCTTCGGCATTGGCGGCTATGTCGCCGGCATTCTTTCCAGCCACGCCTTCAACCAGACGCCGATGTTTTCCTGGCCGTTTGAATTTTTCGGCAGCGACCAGATGCCAACGCTCTGGCTGGCGGCAATGCTGATCTCCGCGCTGGTGGCGCTGCCGATCGGCGCGATCAGCCTCCGCACCGCCGGCGTCTATTTCATCATGATCACGCTCGCCTTCGCGCAGATGATCTACTATTTCGCGATCTCCTGGCCGGCCTATGGTGGCGAGGACGGGCTTTCGATTGTTGTCCGCAACAGCTTTCCCGGTGTGAACACCGCCGTTCCGCTGACATTCTTTCTGGTCTCCTACGTCCTGCTCCTGGCGGCGCTGGCGCTGTTTGCACTGGTACGTGACTCGCGCTTCGGCGCGGCGCTGCAGGCTGGGCGGCAGAACGAGACGCGCCTCGCCGCCGTCGGCATCGCGCCGTTCCGCATTCGGCTCGCGGCCTTCACCATCTCGGCGGCAATCACCGGGCTCGCGGGCGCGCTGCTGGCCGATTTGAACCGCTTCGTCAGCCCGTCCATGCTGTCCTGGCAGATGTCGGGCGAACTGATCGTGCTGATCATCCTCGGCGGCACGGGGCGCCTGTTCGGACCCGTGGCCGGCGCGATGCTGTTCGTGCTGTTCGAATTCGTGCTCGGCGGGTTGACCGAGCGCTGGCAGTTCTTCCTTGGCCTGATCCTGCTCGGCGTCGTGCTGTTCGCGCGCGGCGGGCTGATTGGCGTGCTCGCCGGAAAGGCTCGCCATGGCTGAGCCGGTCCTGTCGATCCGCGACCTCAGAAAATCCTTCGGCGCGCTGAAGGCGACCGACGGCGTCAGCCTCGATCTGCGGCCGGGCGAGATTCACGCGCTGATCGGGCCTAATGGGGCGGGCAAAACGACGCTGATCCACCAGATCGCCGGCGGCATCACGCCGGACAGCGGCGAGATCATTTTCCTGGGCGAGGACATTGGTGCGCTGGGCGTCGCCGCTCGCGCCCGCCGCGGTCTCGGCCGCAGCTTCCAGATTTCCTCGCTGGCGCCGGAATTTTCGGCGCTGCGCAATGTCATGCTTGCGGTCCAGTCGCGGCAGGGATCGAGCTTCCGCTTTTTCCGCCCGGTGATGAGGGACCTGAGCCTGACGGAACCGGCAATGGCCATGCTGGAGCGCACGGGCTTGGCATCCCGCGCCAATGTGCCGGCGGCCGAGCTTTCGCACGGCGAGCGCCGGCAGTTGGAGATCGCGATCGCGCTTGCGCTCGGGCCGAAGGCGTTCCTGCTCGACGAACCGATGGCCGGCATGGGCCCTGAAGGCTCCCGGGCGCTGACCGGCTTTCTCGATGGACTGAGGCACGAAGCGCCGATCCTGCTGGTCGAGCACGACATGGACGCTGTCTTCGCGCTCGCCGACCGCATCTCGGTGCTGGTCTATGGCCGCATCATCGCCACCGGCACGGTCGACGAAATCCGCGGCGACGCCGAAGTGCGCCGCGCCTATCTCGGAGAGCAGCCGTGACGTTGCTTCAGGTCAGCGGGTTGGAAAGCTTCTACGGCGCCTCGCAGGCGCTGTTCGGCGTCGACTTCTCGGTCGGCCAGAGCGAGGTCGTGGCGCTGATGGGGCGCAACGGCATGGGCAAGACGACGGCGATCAATTCGGTTCTCGGGCTCATCCGCCCGCGCGGGGGCGGGGTGCGCTTCATCGGCAGGGACATAGCCGGCATGCAGTCCTATCGGATCGCGCGGCTCGGCATTGGACTTGTGCCGGAGGGGCGGCGCTGCTTTCCCAACCTGACAGTGCGCGAGAATCTGGTAGCCGCTGCCCGGCAGGGACCGTGGACGCTGACACGCATAAACTCGCTTTTCCCGCGGCTGGAGGAACGGCAGGATCAATATGCGCATTCGCTTTCCGGAGGCGAGCAGCAGATGCTGGCGATCGGCCGCGCTCTGATGACCAATCCGCAACTGCTCATCCTCGACGAAGCCACCGAAGGCCTGGCGCCCGTCATCCGGCAGGACATCTGGGCGGCGATCCGGCGGCTGAAGGCGGATGGTCAGTCGATCCTGGTGGTCGACAAGACGCTCGCCGAGCTCCTGCCCGTCGCCGACCGCTGCTTCGTGCTGGAAAAGGGCAGGACCGTGTTTTCCGGCAAGCCGGACGAGCTTACGCCGGAACTGCAGGACCGCTATCTCGGCGTATGAGACGCCGCATGCTGACGTTGGAGAATTCGATGACCGCCGACCCCGTCCACCAGGTGCTCCACCCGGCCAATTGGAAGGCCGCCAAGGGCTATGCCAATGGCGTTGTCGCGGAAGGCCGAACCGTCTATCTCGGCGGCCAGATCGGCTGGACCGGCGACCAGGTGTTCGAGGCGCACGATCTCGCCGGACAGACGCGGCAGACCCTGCAGAACATCGTCGACATCGTCGCGGAGGCCGGCGGGCGGCCCGAGCACATCGTCAAGATGACCTGGTACGTGACCAGCAAGACGGAATACCTCGCCAATCTGCGCGAGATCGGCGAGGCTTACCGCTCGGTTATGGGCAAGCATTATCCGGCGATGGCAATGGTGCAGGTGGTGGCGCTGATGGAAGACGCCGCCAAGGTCGAGATCGAAGCGACGGCGGTTCTGCCCAAATAGCCCTACGCTGCTGCTGGCCGCGCCTTCAGGAAATCGGCCATCCTGTCCAGCGCGCGCAGAATGTTCTCTTCCGAATTCGCGTAGGACAGACGGACATAACCTTCGCCGAGCACGCCGAAATCCGGCCCGCCGATCAGCGCCACGCCGGCTTCCTCGAGCAGCGCCGAGGCGAGCTTCTTGGCCTTCCAGCCGGTCGCCGAGATGTTCGGAAAGGCATAGAACGCGCCCTTTGGCGTGATGCACGAGACGCCAGGCAGGTGGTTCAGCCCTTCGACGACAACCTTTCGCCGCCGGTCGAAGGCGCGCATCATCTTTTCCACCTCGTCCTGCGGCCCATCGATCGCCGCGATGCCGGCATACTGACTCGGCGCGTTGACGCAGGACCAGCAATTCACCGCTAGCTTGCGCACCTTGTCGTAGAGATGGCCGCTCTCGCGCGAGTTCGGCCAGATCGACCATCCCATGCGCCAGCCGGTCATCGCCCATGTCTTCGACCAGCCATTGAGCACGATTAGACGGTCGCGGATTTCCGGAAATTGCAGCAGCGAGCAGTGCTGCTCACCGTCATAGGTCATGACGTCGTAGATTTCGTCGGAGAGGATGGCGACGTTCGGGTGCGCGGCGAGCCCCGCGACCAGCTTCTCGATCTCGGCCCGCGGCGTCACGCCGCCGGTCGGGTTGGCTGGCGAGTTGAGGATCAGGAGCCGCGTCCTCGGGGTGATCAAAGCCAGCGTCTCCTCGGCCGAGAATGCAAAACCGTTGGCCTCGCGCATCGGTACGGGAATAGGCTGAGCGCCGGTGAATTCGATCATCGAGCGATAGATCGGAAATCCGGGGTCCGGATAGAGAATGTCGGCGCCCGGTTCGCCGAACATCATGATCGCCGCAAACATTGTAGGCTTGCCGCCCGGCAGGATCATCACCGAATCCGGGGAGACCTCGATGCCGGTCATCGCCAGGGTGCGGCGTACCACGGCTTCGCGCGTCGCAAGCAACCCGTTGGCCGGCGTGTAGCCGTGATGGCCGTCGCGCAGGGCCTTGATCGCCGCCTCGACGATATGCTCCGGCGTGCGGAAATCCGGCTGGCCAATGCCGAGATTGATGATGTCGCGGCCCTGTTGCGCCAGCGCCGTCGCCCGCGCCAACACGGCGAAGGCATTTTCCTCGCCGAGACGGTCGAAGGCCGCAATCGTTTGGAGCATGTTTCACATCCATCTGGTGCTTATGCCGCGAATGGGCTTTTGTGAGCGTCCGGCGCAGGGAATGTCAACCGAATGGAGCAGCTTTTGTCGGACGATCTCAAGAACTGGAAGCCGCGGCCGCGACCCGAGCGGGTGGTGCTGGAGGGCCGCTATGTCCGGCTCGAGCCGCTCGACGTGGCCAGGCATGGCGACGGTCTTTATGAAGCGTCGTCGGTGGTGGATGTGGCGGACCGCTTCCGCTGGCTGTTCGACTATCCGCCGGAAAGCCGCGCCGCCTTCCAGCCCTGGCTGGAAAAGGCGGCCGCGAGCGAAGACCCGCTGTTCTTCGCCGTCATCGACAAGGCCAGCCGCAAGGTCGCCGGGCGGCAGACGCTGATGCGCATCGAACCGGCGCATGGCGTGATCGAGATCGGCAACATCTATTGGGGGCCGCTTGTCTCGCGCAAACCAGCGGCCACCGAGGCGCAGTTCCTGTTCATGAAATACGCATTCGACGATCTCGGCTATCGGCGCTACGAATGGAAATGCAACAATGCCAACGAGCCGTCGAAGCGGGCGGCTGAGCGTTTCGGCTTCCAGTTCGAAGGCGTTTTCCGGCAGAACCTGGTCGTGAAAGGACAGAACCGCGACACGGCGTGGTATTCTGTCATCGACAAGGAATGGCCTGCGCTGAAACGCGCCTATCAGGAATGGCTCGATCCGGCTAATTTCGACAGCGAAGGCCGGCAGAAGCGGCGGCTCGAAGAGCTTCGCGCCGAAGCGGTCGCATAGCAGACGGAAATAGATGAGCGGCAATCACGATCACGGCCATGACGGCCACAGTCACGCCGGCGCTCACGCGCACGATGCGAACAAGTCGCGTGTGCTGATCGCCGCCATACTGACGGCCGGCTTCATGGTCGCCGAAGCGATCGGCGGCGTGCTGACCGGTTCCCTGGCGCTGCTCGCCGACGCCGGCCACATGCTGACCGATTCGGTGTCGCTGGTGTTGGCCTGGTACGCCTTCCACCTCGCCACCCGCGCGGCGACCGCGCGCATGACCTATGGTTTCGACCGGGTGAAGACGCTCGTCGCCTATACAAATGGGCTGACCGTCTTCGTCATCGCGCTATGGATTGTCTATGAGGCCTGGCAGCGGCTGAACGAGCCTTCGCCGGTGCTAGGCGGCCCGATGCTGGTGGTCGCGCTGATCGGGCTGGCGGTCAACATCGCAGCTTTCTTCGTGCTGCATGGCGGTGATCGCGAAAGCCTCAACATGCGCGGCGCGATATTGCATGTCGTCGGCGACCTGCTCGGCTCGGTGGCGGCACTGGTGGCCGCGCTCGTCATTCTCATGACGGGCTGGTACACGATCGACCCCATCCTGTCGGTTTTGATTGCGCTGATCCTGTTCCGGAGCGCATGGTCGCTGGTGCGCGAGGCCGGGCATCTGCTCCTCGAAGGCGTCCCGGCCAGCCTCGACCGCGACGGCATCGCCAGGGATATCGCGGCGCATGTCGCGGGCGTCCGCGAAATCCATCACATGCATGTCTGGTCGCTCGACGGCGCAAAGAACATGGCGACGCTGCATGCCTGCCTCGACGAAGGGACGGATGCGCATGCGACGGTCAGCGCCATCAAGCAGCGCCTCGCCGGCAGTCACGGCATCAGCCACGCAACAGTCGAACCGGAATACGGCCACTGCGCCGACGATCATCACGAACATGATGGGCACGAGCACCACCATGGCCGGACGGCCGCGCGATGATGGATCGCAAGAACCGCAATACGCTGGTCGCTGCGGCAATCATCATGCTCGCCTTCGGCCTGACGGCGTTCTACCTGCCGGTGATCATGCTGGCGGTCGGGGAAGTGTCGACTATCGCGGCGGGAGTAGTGGCGATCCTGTTCGTCGCCGCTTTCTTCATGGTGTTCTGGCTGCGCGGACGCAGCCAGCAAGGAAAAGGTGACTGAATGCGCATATTGATTACCGGAGCGGCCGGCATGGTCGGGCGCAAGCTCGTGGCGCGGCTTTTGCAGGACCGGCAGCTCGCAGGGAGGACGATCGCGGCGATCGACCTTCACGACATCGTTGCGCCGGAAACACCGCAGGCGGACGGGATTTCCGTCCGCGCCTTCACCGGCGACCTCGCCGCAGCGGGCGCTTCGGAAGCGTTGATCGCCGATCGGCCGGACATGATCTTCCATCTGGCCGGCGTTGTTTCGGGCGAGGCGGAGACGAATTTCGATCTCGGCTACCGGGTCAATCTGGACGGATCACGCACTTTGTTCGACGCCATCCGGCTGGCCAACTACAAGCCGCGCGTGGTCTTCACTTCGTCGATCGCCGTCTTCGGCGCGCCATTCCCGGAAGTCATCCCCGACGAGTTCCACCCGACGCCGATGACCTCCTACGGGACGCAGAAGCTGATGGCCGAGGCGCTGCTCTCCGACTATACGCGGCGCGGCTTTTTCGACGGCGTCGGCATCCGGCTGCCGACCATCTGCGTGCGCCCCGGCAAACCCAACAAGGCCGCCTCCGGCTTCTTTTCCAGCATCATCCGCGAGCCGCTGCACGGCCAGGAGGCCGTGCTGCCGGTGCCGCGCTCGGTGGTGCACACACACGCCAGCCCGCGCTCGGCGGTCGGGTTCCTGATCCGCGCGGCCGGCATCGACGGCGCGCTGGTCGGCCCGCGCCGCAACCTCACCATGCCGGGCGTCGGCGTGACGGTCGGCGAGCAGATCGAAGCGCTGGAGCGCGTGGCCGGAAGCGCGGTGACCAAGCTCATCCGCGAAGTGCCGGATGCAGCGACCTGGGCGATCGTCCAGAACTGGCCGACGCGCTTCGAGGCAAGACGGGCGCGCGAACTCGGCTTTACCGCCGAGCAGAGCTTCGACGAGATCATCCGCGCGCACATCGAGGACGAGCTGGGCGGCTGATCTTTTCTCCTTCCTCAGGAGGCAGCCGCGCTACGCATTGAGGCTGGCGCCGAGCAGGGCAAGGCCGAGCAGGAACACCATGGCCGCGCCTGCGATCTCGATCGTGGCGTGGACGCGGTTTCCTGCGCGGCCGTCGCCGGCAATGGCGACCGCCCAGTTCTTGGCTGTGACCGCGATAGTGGCGAGGACGGAGACAGTGATTGCCGTGCCGAGCGCCATCGCGAACACCGACAGCACCCCCCCAGCCCAAAGCCCGTTCAGGAAGGCGAAGGAGAGCACGATCAGCGCGCCCGAGCAGGGGCGGAGGCCGACAGCGGCGACGGCCGACCAGGCGGTCTTCCAGTTGAAGCGGTCGCCGGAGATCATCGCCGGGTCGGGCGCATGAGAATGGCCGCAGGTGGCGCAAACCTCGCCTGCCGCATGGGAATGCGCGGCGTGGTCGTGGGAATGGGCGGCGTGGGAATGAGCGTGACCATGGTCGTGATGCGCATGGTCGTGCGGACAATTGTCATCGTGGACGTGATGATCGTGCCCAGCATGCGAATGCGCATGGGCCGCCGAAAGGCTGCGCACTGGATTGCCGCCGAACAGGCCGGCGATCCGCGGCCCTGCCTTGCGCCACAGGAGCCAGGCACCGAAGAGCGTGATCAGCGCGTAGCTGGCGACCTCGAGGAACCATGTCGCGTCGGTCATAGAAACCGCGGTGCCGCGCAACACCAGAAACACCAGCGCCATCACCACGATTGCGGTCAGCGCCTGCAGGAATGCGGATACGAAGGACAGCATGATGCCGCGCCTGAGCGCCACCTCGTTGGCCAGCATGTAGGACGAAATCACCGCCTTGCCGTGGCCGGGGCCGGCGGCGTGGAAGATGCCGTAGGCGAAGGATAGGCCGACGAGCAGCCAGACCTGGCCGCCGTCCTCGCGCATTCCCTTCAGCGCGCCGGTCAGCGAGCGGTAAAAACCCTGCTGCTGGACGTTGATCCAGTTCATCCAGCCGGCGAACAGGCCGGTGGAGGGCGCGACCGCTTCGTTGGCGCCGATGCCGAGCGAACTTTGCGCGTGGGCATGGCCGAGGAAATGGGTCAGCACATAGGTCAGAACGAGGAGTGCGAAAACGATGCGGGTCGCGGTCTTGTTCACGAGATCATCCTTCAGCCTGGCAGTCGAGTTCGAGCCTTGTGGCAAAGATCTTGCTGAGATCGGTGCCGGAAGGGTCGTTGAAGAACGCGTCCGTGAGATTACTCTGGTTCTGAGCGATCGCCTCGTCAGGGTCGGGGCGGATGACGCTGCGCTTGCAGGTCGAAGGCAGATCGTTCACCGCCATGTTCTCGTCCTCGACGAAGTCGATCGCCGTATAGAAGGTCGGATCGTAGACGCCGAAATCGACCTTGCCGGTTAGCTTGAGCGGCTCTTTCGGCTCGGATTCGAAAAGGATGATGAGCTGGTCTGCCTCGTAATTGGCGATCAGCGTCGGCGGCGGCTTCATCGATACGTCCTTGCCGTCGGCGGTGACGAGCTGGAAGTAGTCGTATTCGGCAAGCGACGCATAGACCGTGTTGGAAACGTCCTGCAGCTCGGCGTCGTCGAGCTTAAGGTCGGCGTTCTTGTCGAACTCCATCAGCACGGTCGAGGAGAACAGGTCGTCGAAGCGCCAGAGATGGCGAAGCGACTTGACGGTCTTGTCAGGGTTCAGCATCACGTCCAGCCGCGCTTCGGCGAAGACATGCGGGTGGACGCGGACGGGCGCTGAAGAGCCGAGAACCATGGCAAGCGCCGAAGCCAGAATCGCTGCTCGCTTTGTCAGATGCATTGCCGGTTCCTGTGAAGATAGAGCCACGGAGAGTTATCACAAACCCGGCGAAATTGGGACCGGCGCGGACCCAATCTCAACCGCGGTTCCGAGTCTTGAACCACTGAACCAGGAAATCGACGAAGACGCGGACCTTTGCGGGGAGATAGCGCCGGTGCGGATAGACGGCGAAGATGCCGCCGCCGGGCAGGATCCGGTCGCCGAGCATGGCGACCAGCTTGCCGTCGGCGATATCGGGCTCAGCGATGAAATCGGGCAGGATGCAGAAGCCGAGCCCCGCGACCGCGGCCGCGCGCGCCGCCATCGGGCTGTTGACCTCGATCGGGCCGGAAACCGAGACGCTGATCGCCTCGTTGCCGTCGCCCAGGAAAGGCCAGTTCGACAGCCAGCGGCCATTGGTGTCGATGATGCAGGGCAGGTTGGCCAGGTCCTGCGGGCGTTTCGGCTCGCCATGCTTTTCGATCAGTTCGGGCGAAGCGCATAGGCACACGGAAAAGGGCGCCAGCCGTCGTGCGATCAGCGAGGAACTTTCCAGCCGCGTGATGCGGACCGCCAAGTCGAAGCCTTCCTCAACAAGGTCAACGAAACGGTCGTCGAGATTGATCTCCAGCACGATGTCCGGATGCTCCTTGGCGAAATCGATGAGCGACTGGCCGATCGGCGCATCGGCGAAGGTGCGCGGCGCCGAGAGCTTTATGCGGCCGCGCACATCGCCCGACGATTCGCGCACCACGTCGGCCAGATTGTCGATTTCGCGGACGATCTCGGAAGCGCGTTTGTAATAGGTATGGCCGGCCTCGGTCAGCGAGAACTGGCGGGTGGTGCGGTTGAGCAGCAGCGCGCCGAGTTCGTCTTCCAGTTCGCGGACATATTTCGACAGCAGCGCCTTGGAGCGGCCGATCTTGCGGCCGGCGGCCGAAAAGCCTTCCGCCTCGACGACGTCGATGAAGGCGCGCATGCGGGTCAGCGTGTCCATGCTCAGGCCTTTCCTGCAGCTTCGAGCACGCGCCGGCCAAGCTTGATCAGCGCAAGGTCGCTTCCCGCCGGCCCGAGCAGGGAAATCCCGAACGGCGCGCCATGCACCTCGCCGATCGGAAGCGTGATCTGCGGAAAACCGGACAGGCCGGAAAGGCAGAGCAGCCTCAGCGCGCGTTCGCGATAGGCCTGCAGGTCCTCGGCAGGCGAATCTTTCAGGGGCGCTGCGCTGGGGACCGTCGGGAGGACGAGAACACCGTCTTGGCCGAGCAGCGCGGCCAATTCGGCGCGAAAAGCGTTTCGCCGCTGCGTCTCGGCGGCGGCGACTTCGCTGTCGAGCGTCGAGCCGAATTCGAAGCGCTCCCTTACGCCGGGGCCGAGACCACGATCCCTTTGCAAAATCCAGTCGCCATGAGCCGCCCAGGCTTCATAGGCCTGCAGCTTGCGAAAGCACCAGTAGAGGTCGTCGATGGAGTGGGAGAGGGCAGGGGCGGTCGCCGGCTCGCCGATGACGGCTGCGACGATGGCTGTCATGCGGCGGTATTCGGCGGCTTCGATGGGGCCGAGGACGAGAGAGTCGAGAGCGGCGAGGCGGAGCGGATTGGTGAGCACCGTAAATTGCCCCTCACCCTTACCCTCTCCCCGTGAAGGACGGGGAGAGGGAGTCACCAACGTCGGCGCCCCCCTCTCCCCGTCCTTCACGGGGAGAGGGTGAGGGGCAGCGCCAGCGTCACTTATTGGCGCTGCGCCCAATACCACCGCCGCCACTTTCTCGTACGTCCCGATGTCCCGCGCAAACCAGCCGAACGTGTCGAGGCTGGGGGCAAGCGGCATCGTGCCGTCAAGCGATATGCGGCCATGTGTGGTGCGCAGGCCGATCAGCCCGCAAAAGCTCGCCGGCGCGCGGATCGACCCGCCCGTGTCGGAGCCTGTCGCGATGTCGGCGAGGCCGCCGGCAACCGCGGCCGCCGAGCCCGAGGATGAGCCGCCGGTGACGCGATCGGGCGCGGACGGATTCACCGGATGAGGAAAATGCGCGTTCTGCCCCATCAGCGAGAAGGCGAGTTCGTCGGTCTGCGTCTTGCCGACGAACTCCGCGCCGGCATCGAGAATCACCTGCACGGCGGGCGCGGTTTTTTCCGCCGGCGCTGCGTCCTCATACCTTTGCGGATTGCCGCAGCCGGTTTTGTAGCCGGCGACGTCGAAAATATCCTTCACCGCCAGCCGCAATCCCGCCAAGGGACCGGATTTTGCATGCGGAACAGACGCTTGCGGCAAATCGAGGAAGGCGTTGAGGGGATCGCGCTGGAGGGACATCGTTCACCGTGGGGAGACAATCCGTTCAGCATTGTTCGACCACGCGATTTTTTCAAGCGGGAACACGTTTTTTATTGATTGTGACGGACACGTTTCATATATCGCGCTTGCCCAAAGTCGCACGTGCCTGTGGGTGTCCGCCGATCCTCGAATGGCGAGGGATATCGGTAAGGTAACTGGAGCTAACCCCTCCAGTCGGTTCAGCGGCCAACCGCCAAACCGAGGACACCTTGAAGCAACGACGGTGCGGGCCTTTCTGGTTCTCTTCCGGTTGTCCAAAGACCGGGGTTACTGAAGAGGCACACCTTCATTGCCGGCAGTGCGGAACGGGTCTCCCAATCCAAGCCAAGGCAGACAAAGCGAACCAAGGCCGGGCAAGGCCAAGGTTCACCGCCGCGAGACGGCGCTTCATGGGTCCGGGGTCTCCACCGGCTGGTTCCATGAATTTCCGTCCCGCCTTTGTTTGACCAGCGTGTTCGCGTGGCTGATGGCCCGCGTCCCCGCAGCCCTTGCACGCGCCGGAAGGCGCGATTGGAGAGACTTATGGCCACGCAGCGCATCCTCGACTTTCTAGCCACCCGACGTCCGAACGGCCCGTGCCTCGTCGTCGACCTCGACGTCATCAGCGACAATTTCCGCGCCTTCGAGAAGGCGCTTCCCGATTCGAAAATCTACTACGCGGTGAAGGCAAACCCGGCGCCGGAGATCCTGCGCCTGCTTGTCTCGATGGGCTCGTCCTTCGACACCGCGTCGGTTGCCGAGGTCGAGATGGCCATGGACGCGGGGGCTCCAGCGGACCGCATCTCCTTCGGCAACACCATCAAGAAGGAGCGCGACATCCTGCGCGCCTATGAGCTGGGCATCCGGCTGTTCGCCGTGGACTGCGTCGAGGAGGTCGAGAAGATCGCCCGCGTCGCCCCGGGCGCGCGCGTGTTCTGCCGCGTGCTGACCGACGGCGAAGGCGCCGAGTGGCCGCTGTCCCGCAAGTTCGGCTGCGCGCCGGCGATGGCGGTGGACGTGCTGCGCCATGCGAAGGCGCTCGGCCTCGACGCCTATGGCGTGTCGTTCCACGTCGGCTCGCAGCAGACGGATCTGTCGGCCTGGGACCGCGCGCTGGGCGACGCCAAGCAGGTGTTTGCGACGCTCGCTGCCGAAGGCATCGTGCTCAAGATGGTCAATATGGGCGGCGGTTTCCCGACCCGTTATCTGAAGGACGTGCCGGTGGCGCGCGCCTATGGCGAAGCCATTTTCGGCGCGCTGCGCAAGCACTTTGGCAACAACATCCCGGAAACCATCATCGAGCCGGGCCGCGGCATGGTGGGGAATGCCGGCGTCATCAAGTCGGAAGTCGTGCTGATCTCGAAAAAGGCCGACAACGACAATGTGCGCTGGGTGTTCCTCGACATCGGCAAGTTCGGTGGCCTGGCCGAGACGATGGACGAGGCGATCCGCTACCCGATCGTGACGGCGCATGACGGCGGCGAGACGGCGCCTTGCGTGCTCGCCGGCCCGACCTGCGATTCGGCCGATGTGATGTACGAGAAGACGCCGTATCCGCTGCCGCTCTCGCTGACCATCGGCGACGAGGTGCTGATCGAGGGTACCGGCGCCTACACCACGACCTACGCCTCGGTCGCCTTCAACGGCTTCGAGCCTCTCCGATCCTACGTGATCTGACGGGCTAGCGCCCGTCGGATCGCCTGGTTGCCGGCTCTCTTGCCGGCGACCGGTTCGCCTGTGGAACAGTTCTGCTCGTGAAGGATTGAAAATGAACGCCTCCGCAACCATCTACTCGGAACTCCCCTCATCCGGTTCACCCCACCATCTCCCCACGCGGGACATGGGTTCGGTGGCGACGCCTGCGCCCTCCTTTTCCCACCGGGAAGAAACTGGCTCGCGCGGCGTGTCGGATGAGGGGACTGCCCTTTCCTTTGCCGTTCACGCCGAAACCTCCGCCGACATCCCCGCGCGCGAGGCGCTGCTCGACCGCGCCATGGGCCTGAAGCGGCGGAAGAAGTCGTCGGAAAAGCTGCGCCGCGGCCGCCGCCCGTCGGAAGGGCTGGCCTTCGTCGCGCGCGATGCGGCGGGAACGGTTGTCGGCACGGTCAGACTGTGGGACGTGGCGATGGGAGAGAGCGGTGGAGCGGCCCTGCTGCTCGGCCCGCTAGCAGTCTGCCCGTCGCAGAAAAGCGCCGGCATCGGCTCGGGGCTGGTGCGGCACGCGATCGCCGAGGCACGGCGGCTCGGCCACCGCGCCGTTCTGCTGGTCGGCGACGAGCCCTATTACGGGCGGTTCGGCTTTTCGGCCGAAAAGACCGGCAAGCTCGCCATGCCCGGACCGTATGAGCAGCATCGCTTCCTGGCGCTCGAACTTTGCGAAGGGGCGCTTGACGGGGCGGTCGGGACCTTGCGGGCCGCGGGCCGGAAGCTCAAAGCCGGCCGGACGCTGCTCGCCGCCTGAGCGTATTGGAGAACCGGCTGGACCGGTTCTCCCGAAAGCCAGATTACAGCAACTGGCTGAGCGCCATTGCGACCGACATATCGCCTTCGACCTTGATCTTCCCGGTCATGAAGGCCGAGGTCGGGTTCAGATCGCCGGAAACCAGAGATTCCAGATCTTCGAGCGCCAGCTTGATAGTGCAGTCGGTCGGCGCGTCAGTCGTCGAGATCGAGGCGCCGTCGATGACGATCACTCCGTCCGAGCCGGTGTCGAACTTGACCGAGCGGTCGAAGCCCGAGGCTTCGACACGCGCCTTCATCGTGTCGGCAATTTCCTGAACGCCCATGATCTACTCCTTGTTTGCGATGCGCGCCACGCGCCTGTTCCGGTTGTGCGCCAGGGACACGCGCGGCACAAGCCAACGCGACCGGCAATCGCCTCCCTATAGCGTTTGATTTACGTTTACGTCAACGCAAGCCGAAGGTCAGTGGGCAGGGGCGGGCAATCCGGCGGCTTTGTTCTCCGCCTCGATAGCCTTGGTCCGCCGTCGCACCGAATTGTCGCGGATATCGTCCTTGGACAGGAAATCAATTTGCTCGACCAGTATGTCGTCGATCAGCGCTTCCTGAACGCGGGCATTGATGGCGTCGCGAATGCCGGCCCGGAATAGCTCGAGATCCAGCGTCTCGTTGGCCGAGAAATCGAGCTGCGGATTGGAATAGAGGTAGGAATAAACCTCGTCGACCAGGATCGCCTCGACCGGGACCGTAAGCAGCTTGAGCTTCGCGGGGTCCACCACATAGACCAGACGGGCGAGGAAATAGCCGTCGATCCTGGAATTCCGGAGTATCGGGACCGAGATCACATCGGTCTTGACGTAATCGAGGCCGCCGAACAAAGCCGGGCCCTTGGCTTCCGCATTGGCGCCGGATGTCTGGAACGAATAGACGACCGCGCCGATGGTGACGACGCAGATCCAGATGGCTGCGGCGATGAATTTTATCAACGCGCCCACCCGAACTCGCCGGCCGAGTAGGTGCCGTCCGCTTCCGAGCGCTGGATGGCGTTCTGCATCAAATTGGCGACTTCGCTGACCGCGTTCAGATGCGCGCGGATGGCGGCCTCATTGGTTGCAAGCTTTTCGCGCAGCCGCTTGATGCCGTCACGGTGCTCGGCCAGGAAATCGCTTTCGCCGACGCCCTTCATGGCGCGGGTGAGTTCGTAGAGATAGCGGCTCTTGCGGGCGTTCGACGATTTAATGTCGAAGCCGAGATCGGTGCGGATCGCCACCGTCTCCTCCTCGACAGCCTCCTCGATGCGCCCGATGAGCGCGGAAAAATTTCCCGGCCGGGCGGGGGCAGGCTCCGGCGCAGGAGCGCGGGCCGGCAGGTTCTGAACGAATTGCGTATAATCCGACATCGTTGGTTCCGGTTCAGGATTTCGTTTCGGTGGGGTCCGCCCGGTCTTCAAAAAGGGAGCGAGCAACATTGCGCTGCATTTCCTGCACCAGCGCCGTCGACAGCATCGCCTGCTGGTCGGTCTCGGCGTGGTCCGGCCCGCCCGAAACAGGGCCGACCGGTAGCGTCTTTTCGTCCTCGACATAGTGATCGCCGAGGATGCGGTCAGAAATGCCGATGCCGCCGCGCTCGGCCATGGCGTCGGCCAGCTTTCCCGCCAGCATGGATTTCCACATGTCGCCGGCGACGCCCTTGCCGTAGACGTTTTCGGCGTTCTTCGGCAGCATGTTCTGGATGAAGGTTTCGAGCACCATCGCCTCGAAGCGCTTGAACGTGTCCGGAGACTTGCCGCGCTCCGCCTCCGGCGCGGATGAACTGCGCATGTCACCGAGCGAAAAAGCCGCCGCCGCTCCACCGACCGCGCCGCCGCGCAGCGCCAGTTGCGCACGCGCAGCCTCGAGGCCGGCGGGCTCTACGGCACGCGCCACGTCCAGAACGATGTCGCTGGGTGGAGAAATCGCCACGAACCGACCTTTTTTATTGGCTTCCTGACCCGCAGGATGGCTCAACAAGCTTGTGGCAGGCTTGCGAGGGAGGCGGCGCCTTTGAACCCCTGTCGTTTACAGTTTGTTAAGTCAGGCGACTTCAATGGATGCTTGGTTGTCTAGTAAAAGAGTAACGATTTCGATGAAGCTCGCTTTGGCTATCCTGTTTGTCCTCACATTGGCGATGTCCAACCCGGTTCACGCGAAAACGATCTGCACGATCGTTGCGGATGCGGCCGATCGGAAGGTTCTCCTGGAAACAGGTGATTGCAAAACCCGCGTGACGCCTGCTTCGACAACCAAGATCGCCTTTGCGGCAATGGGTTTCGACTCGGGCTTTCTAAAGGATGCGCATTCGCCGACGCTGCCATTCAAGGAAGGCTACGTCGATTGGCGTGGCGATGTATGGAGGCAACCGACCGACCCCGCAAGGTGGTTGAAATACTCGGTCGTGTGGTTTTCCCAAGTGCTCGCGCATGAGCTTGGTGAAAAGCGCCTTGAGCGCTACGCGTCGGAGTTCGGATTCGGCAATGCCGACTTCACGGGCGATCCGGGCAAAAACAATGGCCTGGATCGCGCCTGGATTTCTTCCTCGTTGAAGATCTCACCCGAGGAGCAGGTGATTTTTCTTCGAAAACTCGTCAATCGGACCCTGCCGGTCGCACCGGACGTCTTCGACAAAGTCTACGAATCCGTCGAGATGACATCGCTGCCCAATGGCTTGAATGTTCAAGGCAAGACCGGCTCGGCCTTTCCCAGGAAGGCCGATGGCAGCTTCGATCGCGCGCGTGCCTATGGTTGGTTTGTCGGATGGGCATCGAAAGGCGACCGCACGATCGTCTTCGCTCGGCTTGAACAGAAGGACGAGAAGGGGTCTGGCGGCGGAGGAAATCGCGTTCGCGAATCCTTTCTGAAGGAATTGCCTGCGCTTGCGGATTCCCTGTTGCGGTAGCCGCAATCTGCTGAAAAGTCACTGCGCGCCGATGAACTGGCGCAGTTCCGGCGTCTTTGGCGCGGTAAAGACCTCCTCCGGCTGGCCGATCTCGTGGACGCGGCCCTGATGCATGAAGACGACACGCGAACAGACGTCGCGGGCGAAGCGCATCTCGTGGGTGACCATCAGCAGCGTCATGCCGTCGGCGGCGAGTTGCTTGACCACGGCCAGCACCTCGGCGACGAGTTCGGGGTCGAGCGCCGAGGTGATCTCGTCGCACAGAAGCGCGATCGGCTGCATGGCCAGCGCGCGAGCGATCGCCACACGCTGCTGCTGACCGCCGGAGAGTTGCTCGGGAAAGGCGTCGAACTTGTGTGCGAGCCCAACGCGATCGAGCATCTTCCTCGCCATGGCCTCGGCCTCGGGCTTCGGCGTCTTCTTCACCACCATCTGCGACAGCATAACGTTGCCGCCTGCGGTAAGATGCGGAAACAGGTTGAACTGCTGGAAGATCATGCCGACCTTGAGGCGCAGCGCCTTCAGATGGATCTCGTCGGGCAGAAGCTGCGCGCCGGCGACGACGATCGAGCCGTCGTCGATAGTCTCCAGCCCGTTGATGCAGCGGAGCAAGGTCGACTTGCCGGAACCCGACCTGCCGATGATGGCGATGACCTCGCCCGGCTCGACATCGATAGAGATGCCCTTCAGCACCTCGTTGTCGCCGAAGCGCTTCTTCACCTCAGTGATGGCGATGAGCGACATTCAGCTTCCTTTCCAGCATCTGGCTCGACTTGGACAGCGGCCAGCACAGCGCGAAATAGATCAGGGCGACGAGACCGTAGACAATGAAAGGCTGGAAGGTGGCGTTGGTGACCACGGAGCCGGCCTTGGAGAGTTCGACGAAGCCGATGATCGAGGTGAGCGCGGTGCCCTTCACGACCTGGACGGAGAAGCCGACGGTCGGCGGCACGGCCACCTTGAGCGCCTGCGGCAGGATCACCCAGCGCATCTGCTGGACATAGCCCATGCCGAGCGAGGACGATGCCTCCCACTGACCCTTGGCGATCGATTCCACGCAGCCGCGCCAGATTTCGGCGAGAAAGGCCGCGGTCCAAAGTACCAACGCCACGCCGGCGGCGAGCCAGGGGGGCACGTCGATGCCGAACAGGCCGAGGCCGAAGAAGGCGAGAAAAAGCTGCATCAAGAGCGGCGTGCCCTGGAACAGCTCGATATAGCCCTTGGCGAACAGGCGGGCGACGCGGCTGCCGCCGATC
>NZ_AHAM01000058.1 GCF_000236565.1 Mesorhizobium alhagi CCNWXJ12-2
TTACGGCGTCAACGGCAAAGTTCATCGTGGCTGCGCCGAACGCCTGGCGCACCGGGTCCGCCACCGCGTCGATCGACACGGAGGCCGAGCCCTCGAAGGTCGTGGCGAAGTATCCGCCGTTCACCTCGAGGGCGTTGATCTCCCGTCCATTGATCGCGCCGCGGCCGAGCAAACTCATGTGATGCTGACGTCCAGTTCGCCGACGCGGATCAGCAGCTCGTCGGTGTTGTAGAGGATCTTCTCGACGGTCAGGTCATCCTCGATGAGGCAGTTGCCGGAAGTCGCGGCGTCCCAAATCGCGAAGTGGGTTATCGTGAGTGGCCCGACGCCATCCATGGCCGGGAAAGCCATCTCCTTGGCGTTCTCCGTCGCCTTGGATGCGGCAGCATCAAAGCCAGAGGCCACTGCTGCGGCGTCTGCCGGGTCCATGCGGACGTAATCCGGCCAAGCCGCCAGCGACACCTCGTTGGCGCCGGTACCGGCCGGGTCGGCCGTGTGCAGCGAGACATAGACGCGGCTGGGGGCAGTGTACGTCACGCCGCGCAGCACGTGGTCGAGAAGGGCGTTGGCGAGATAGATCGAGGCTGCCATCAGAGGTAACTTCCTTTCGTCCGCAGCCGAGCGCCCTGCTGGCCCTTGGCGACACGGAATTTGAGACCGTTGACCAGGCGTTCGAAATCGCTCTCGAGCTTGAGCCCGAGTTGCGGATTGGCGAACTCGCCCGGCGTTTGCAGGATCTTGGCGGCAGCGCCCTTGCCGAGCTCCTCGCCGAACTGGTCGACGAGGAAGGCGGGCAGGGTCAGCGCGGTGCGCGACGGCTTGAGGATGAAGCGCACGGTTAGCGTGCCCGTTGCCGGCGGCACCACTGTCACGCTGTTGAGGTTCTTTTGCGTGATGAAGCGGGCGGAGCCGGCGTCCGCGTCATCGTCCTCCCAGCCCGGGCGGTTGTCATCCAGCCAAGCGATCGTGCGTGGCGTCAGTTCGATGTCATCGAGCTTGGCGCGCTCGATCTCGATGATTTCGGCGTCGGGGATGGTGCAGAGCGCCTCCGCCTCGGGCGTGGCGACATCCAGTGTGTCGTTCTCGCGCCACATGCGGCCGGCCATGCAGATCCGGCGCGCCGCATCGCGGATATTGCGCAGCATCAGGGGCTCGGGTGCCCGTGGCGCATGCGTCATCACTTCGGGGAGGATGGCGTCGATGTCGCGGGAGGCCATGGTCAGCTACCCCGCGCGTTCGGGCTGGTGGCGCGTTCCACCTGGATCTTGAGGCCGACGGCGCTGGCGAACAGCTGGTAGTGCCCCTGCGCGCGGCCGGGATTGCCGCCGAGATCGTCCTTGCCGAGCGCGCGGAACATCACATAGTCGAGCAGCGGCACGGAGTATGGCTCCGGCAGGCCGATTGAGCCTGTGTAGGAGCCGATCACGGTTTCGTCGCCGCTGGCCGCCAGCGGGGCCGGCAGCTGCGATACTACCGCCTCGACGATGCCATTGCCGTCATTGCCGGGGTAGCAGTAGAACTCGAGCGGGTTCGCCTCGTCATAGACGTACTGGCGAACCTCTTTGCGGTAGGGCGTCTGGCCGCGATCGTGCCAGAAGGGATCCACGGCATCGAGCGTCTCGCGCGATGTCGGCGTGACGATGCGGCCACCCTCGCGCGGATCGTTCTGGCTCTTGAGGTTGCGTACGATGCGCACCAGCATCAGGGGGGTGGGAGTGCCTGTGGCCGGAACGCTCTGCAGCGTACCCACTGCCAGGGTCAGGATCCTGCTCGAGGTGGATGCCGATGGCTTGGCGAGCACGATGGCCTTGATGCCATCGTTGATCCAGTCTCGCAGCTCATTGAGCGGCCAGCGGATATGGTCCTCGTCGTTGAGGAGGACCGCAGCGCGTTCCATGATCTCCTGGCCGGTCGGCATCGGTCAGGCCTTAGCTCTGCGGGGCGTTCGCGGCCGCCTCGGCGATGAAGGCCTGCGCCTGCTCAACCCACTTGTCGCGGGTAATGCGGCCCATGAGCTTGAGATCAGCGTCGAGCTTGGCGATCTGCTCCTCGGTCAGGCCTGCAACCGCGGCCATGGTGCCGAAGCCGGCCGCCTCGAGCTTGGCTTTCAAGCCAGGTCCGATTCCGTTGATGCCGATGATGTCAGGCTCGTCGCCGCCCTGTCCAAGGCCCGGCTCGCCGGCGCCCTTTGCCGGATCCTTCGCAGGCTTGGCGGGCTTCGCCTTCTTCTCGGGCTCGGGAACCTCGGGTACTTCCCGGTAGTGGACAACCGAAAGCAGGATCGCGATGTGCCGCTGCTTGTCCACGTGGCAGACGAAGCGGCCATATTTGTCGCGCTGGAAAGTGTAGGTATCGCCGGCGACACTGGTTTCGACCTGGCGGCCGGCGGTGCATTCGATCAGCATAACAGTCCTCCTGTTGGCAAAAGGCGGCCCGCGAAGGAGAGGAGGAAAGTTCCCCCTCGCGGGCCGCCTGTCTTACGGTGCTGCGACCTCGCCCCGATGGCTACGCAGCCACGTACGACACGGTGAGGCCGATGGTGCCCGCGGCCGCGGTGGCGGCGTCCGTGACCAGCTTCGCGCCGATCGAGCGCGCCTGGCCCGTCGCGGTGGTGCGGAAGGCGGTGACGATCGTCGGGCGCGCCACGCCGCCGGCCTGCGAAAGCGTGCTGCCGTCGAAGAACTCGTCGTCGGTGGTGCGGCCGGTATCGGTGCTGCCGACTTCGCCGGACATGATGCCGATGTCCCACACGATGGCGGGCGTGCCGGTGTCGAGATCGTCGCTGTCGAAGATCATGTCGACGACGCGGCAGTTGGCGGGGAGGATGGCGAGTTCCACGGTGTCGCCTTCCACGATGTCCGCCGGCACGGCGAACGCAAAGCGGTGGGTGACAACGTGGCCGGCGAAGGCCGGGTAGGGGACAGGAGCGATGCCCTGCGCCTCGTTGCTCTGATGGATGGTCATCGATGTTCTCCGGGTTTAGGGCGCTTCTGGCGCTGTCTGCGGAACAAGGCGGAAGCCGGCGCGCTGGGCGCGCCGGCTCTCATTACGCTGCGGCGTTCGGATCGGCGGCGGCGGTGTCGATCGACAGGACGCCGAAGTCCTTGCTGTTGAAGCGGGTCTTCTTGATGCCCATGATGATGCCGGAGGCGACGGTCGGCTCGTTGCCGTGGTCGAACGTCTCCTCGGTCCAGGTGAAGCGCAGGCCGCTCGAGGAGCCGTAGGCCACAACGCCGGCCTGGCGGCCCATGAACAGGGCGCGAGCCGCTACGACGTTGGCGCCAGCGCCGTAGTCGTTGAAGCGGATGACGCTCTCATGGCTGTGCAGGACAACCTTGTTGATCATCCCCAGCCCGCCCTTGAACAGCGGGTTGTTGCGCCCTTCGGCCGCCGCGGCGGCTTTCTGGATCTCGAGCCAGCCGCCGGAATCGGCGACGCGCAGATCGTGCTCCTGGAACGGCGACATGAGGCAGCAGTAGTGCGCTTCGCCGTTGATCATCACCGGCATCATGTTGGCGGTGGTGGGATCGGTCGAGCGCATCATGCGCGCCTTAACCTCGGCCTTCTCGATGACCGTGCGGGTCATCTTGTCGGTCGCGGCCAGTCCCGCCTTGGCGGTCACGGCGCCGGCATAGATCAGGTGGCCCGTGTCGGGCGCCTGGATCGAGTTGCCGGCAAAGCCTGCCCAGGTGGTTTCCTCGGTGAAGTCCTCGTTGATGCCGCGCGCACCGGAGAGGTACACGAAGTTCATCTCGTCCGTGTACTTCGACCAGTAGTCGGACAGGCGGTCCTTGGCGATTTTGCGGATGTTGTGGACCGTGCGCTTGCGGCTCATCTTGCCGCCGGCGGACACGCCGTGGCGCATCTGGTCGATATAGACCTCATCCGAGAAGAAGCGCAGGTTTTCCTCGGAGCCCTGCAGACGGGCATCGCCGGTCTTGGGCTTCTGGCGGAGCTGCACGGACAGGTCGAAGGTGATGGTGTCGCCGGCGTCCGATTCGAGATCGGTCAGCCGCTGAATGACCTTGTTGTCATCCTCGCCGACGAACTTGCGGTCGAAGTAAGACTTCTTCACCATGTCGATGAAGAGCGAACCAGACCACTTCTTTTGGGCTTTGGGATCGCCGAAGGCGATGACGGTACCAGCCATGACGTAGCTCCTTTGGAGTTGGAGCACGTCATGCGCTTTTCGAGGTTCTAATTACCGCGATTGCGGCAAAAACACAACTGGCCGAAAGCGGAGGGCGGTTCAGCCGGCCAGAGGCGGCCGGCTGAGTGGTATAGCGAGCGTCAGGCAGCCGATATCTGCCGCACATCCTGCAGCACGCGGCGAGGCTCGCCGGTGATGCCATAGGTGAAGCTGGCCGGGACCAGGCCATCCCCAAGAATGCGGATGGGCGACAGGTTCGTCTCAAACGCGAGCCGAACCCTGGTGCCGGACTTGTGCTTCACCTTCACGACGACGCCGGCGTCGGCATTCTTGCCGATCTGCACCGCCTCTCCGACGCTAACGTCGAGTGCTATCATGCCCATGTCCCCGTTTGCGGCCGTCTAGCTGGCCAGGTACTGTTCGCGCTTCTCGTCGGAGAGCTTCTCCAGCGCCTTTTCGTATTCGACGCCATCGAGGCGATCGAGGTAGGCGAACTCGCTGCCGTCATCCGTCTCCGTCAAGTCGGCCGCCGGCACATTGGCGAGGTTCGGCGGCAGATCGCGCCTCTTGTTCTTGTCGCGGTCCTCGACCTTCTTGCTGCCAGGCACCTCGCCCAACTCGCTGACGATCTTCTGATGCGCCTTTGCCAGGATGGCCGCGCTGAGCTTGCCCGAGCCGTCCGCCTCGGCCTGCAGGGCGCGCACCTCTGCGTCCAGCGCCCGGTAGCGGATCGTCCCCGGCTTGTACTCCGGGTGCGACTTGATGAAGTCCGGCACCGTGCGTTGCTTCCAGGTGTCGATAGCCGATTCGCTCGACAGCGCGGCCTTGAGCAGCTGCTCCTTGATCTGGTCCCGCTCATCGTCGAGGGGCTTCAAGGCCGCGCGCATCTCCTTGGCAGTGAGCTCGCCATCGTCGAACTTCTGCGCGATCTCGTCCTTCTTCGTCTCGATCTCGTCGAGCTTGGTCTTGGCGTCGGCCGGGGCCTTCCATTCGGGAAGCGCCTGCTGGGGCTTCTCCGGCTCGGCATCATCGTCGCCGGCGTCCTCGCCCTTGTCCTTGGCAGCGGCCGCCGCGGTTGCGTCGTCAGCCGTGGCCTTGGCTTCCTCGGCCGCCTTGGCTTTCGCCGCCGCGTCCGCATCGTCGCCACCAGCGTCATCACCGCCGGCGTCGTCGTCATCACCCTTCTTGCCGTCGCCGGCGTCCGCTTCATCGTCGCCTTTGTCGCCATCATCACCGTCGCCGGCGCCAGCGTCATCGCCGTTTTCGTCGTCAGCGTCCTCCAGGAGGCCTTCACGCTCCTCGTCGGTGAGCATTTCGAGGTCTTCTTCGTCGTGTTTCGTGCCAGCCATCGGGCTTTCTTCCTTCGTAAGTTGGGGGTCGGTCGGGGTGAGTGTGGCCTGCGCCTCCTGCGGTTCTCGAGCTCGTGAAGGATCAGGCGGCCTGCATCAGGCCGAACTGCTCATTTGCTGCCTGTGGCTGCTGCGGGGCAGGCGCACCAAGCCCCGGCGCTTGCGGCTGCTGCTGTGCTGCCGCCTGCTGCGCCAAGGCCGCCATGGCCTCGTTCTTGTCGGTCTGCGACACGAATCCGCTCTCGGCGAGGATGTGGTCGGCGATGTGCGTCGCCGGCGGCATCGCGATCGCCATCGCGGCCGCGTCCAGCGCCTTCTGCTGGGCGTCGACGTGGTGTCCGGAGATCTTCGAGCGCAGTTCCTCTGCCTGGGCGGCGATCTTGTCGCCCTCGGCCATCAGCTTCTTCAACTGCGCCTCGAGCATCGCCTGCTGCGCCTGGCCGGCGGCCTGCTGCGCCTGCGCCTGGGCGATCTCCTCCTCGGTCGGCTCCTCGGCGTCCGGATCGCGCTGGCCCGTCGCGGCGCGAATGCGCTTGACGATCTCTTCGCGGTTCGGAAGGTCCATGTTCTCGACAACGAGATCCATGAACAGCACCGCCAGCTCGGGCGTCATCTTGCTCATCGCCTCGAGCAGCGAATCGACCGCGGCCGCGCGCATGGTGGCGTGGAACGCGCCCTCGGAGATGATGTAATCCGCCTTGCAGCGCACAATGTCGTTCTCGGGCAGGCCGTCGTTCACGTCGACATACTCGGGCTTGCCGCGCATGTTGGTGATGCGGAACGACTTCTGCTCCGACATGAACTGCTCGACATTGGCGAGCAGTTTCTCGCCGTGGATCTGCCAGGCCAGCAGCAGGTTGTCGAAATACTTCGCTGTCGCCAGCGAGCCCTGGTCCTGCCGCTTGCCGATCGCCACGCCGGATGTGGCGTTGGTCTTGCGGCCGAGCAGCTCGTCGGTCACGCCGGATGCCTGTTGGATCATGGAAATGGAGCGCGACATAAGCTCGAGGTGCCACTGCGAAAGGTCGCGATCGGCATTGATGTCGATCGTCTTGCCGGCCTTCTTGCGGATAACCGCATCAGGGCGGGAGATTTCCTCCAGGAACTCCTCGATCGTCATGTCGTCGGGCAGCGCATCCTCATCCATGATGACTTTGCTGGTCGACAGGATGTGCAGGGCCTTGGAGGCGCGCTTGTTGATGTCCTTCTGGATGTCCTTCAAGCGCCGGATCATGCCGTAGGGCATGCCGTCGCGGCCGCGGCGATGGCCCCAAATCGGCGTGAACGGGAAACGGTTGTGCCGGTAGGGCGATTCGGAGAACCACAGCATGCCGGCGGTGGTGAAGATGGCGACGTGCATGCGCATCGTCACGCGCTTGACCGTCTCGGCCTCGCCCCGCTCGACTTCCTCGCGGTGGCCGGGGGAGTGCGGATCGTAGATTTCGCCGGTGAAGCGGCCGCCCTTGACCTTCTCGACCTCGACGGGAAGCCGGATCCACATCTCGATCAGGCGAACGCGCCGGCGCTGATAGCCCTGAATGCGATCGCTGGTGCGCGATTGCCCGGCCTGCTCGAGCGAAAGCTCCTGCTCGTCCATGGCCTGGTCGCCATAGTAGTCGAGGTGGTGATAGTCGTCATTGTCGGCCGCCGAGCGCTCGAGCAGGCCCTTGCGCTTCTTGAAGATCGCGCATGCAACGTCGAGGTCGGCCCATTTCGAGCGGATGACGTAGCGGGCGTCTTTCAGGTCCAGTTCGGTCGCCGCGCTGTCCCACAGCATGTTGCGCCAGTTTTCGTAGCGCGTGTAGAGCGGCTCGTCCTCGTCTTCCTCCTGCACGCCGTCCTCGATCCAGCCGAGCCCGACCTTCACGGCGTCCTCGAACGACCGCGAAATGTGGAACGGCTCGCGGTTCACGTCCGACAGGTACTTCAGCAGCTGCGTCTTCTTCTCGGCCGGCTTTGCCTCCTCCTTGCGGCGGGGCAGCACCTTGAAATCGGTGCGGGCGCGCTTCTCGGTGCCTGTGACCCAATCGACCGAAGCGGAGATGACGTTGTAGACCAGCGCATCCTGGCCGCGATCGTTGAGGGTTTCCTTGTCCTCCGCGCTCCACTGGATATTGTCGTAATAGTCCTCGTCGCCGGCCATGTCCTGCCGGTTGTCGAACTGTCGATCGAGCTCGCGGGTGTAGTAGTCGAGCAGCCGGTGGTGGAGCTCGATCATGTCCGGCTTGTCGAGCGCGGCGACGCGCGTGGCGCGCTTGCCGCTCTCCTGGTCGGCGCCGGCGGGGATGGGCGACTTGAACTGCGTCTTTCGGACGGAGCCGTCCTCGGATTTCAGATCAAACATCGCTCAAGATCTCCACTTCCCTGACCTTGCCGGTTTCCCGCTCGGTCACTGTGAGTTCGGCAATTGCCGTTTGTGCGGGGGCGACGTAGGGGGGGATCGACAGCAGATCGCCGAGGCAATCGCGGATGAGCCCCAGCAGGCGGAAGATGGCGCGGGTACCGGTGCCGAGTCGCAGCGGATCGAGGAAGCTTGCCACCTGGTGGGCGGCCTTCGCCATGTCGCCTATTTCCTCGGAGTAGATCCACGCCTTGTCCATGGTGACGACACAGGGGAACGTGTAGTCGCCCAGCTCCTCGCCGGTGCGCACGATCGCCATGCACGGGCGCATCTGCTCGTCGATGCAGATCCACGTGCCTATGGCCGTCAGTTCGCCACGGGTGCGAACCCAGGCGCGTTTGGTCAGGTCGAGAACTGGTGCGCTCATGCTTTGTGATCCTCGTTCGGGGCGAGGATTTGGGCGCTGAGTGACAGCGTGGTGATTCGCCCGCCGGTGTAAACATCGAATTTCGCAGCCGGATCGACTGGCGCGAGGAGCCAGATACACTCGGGACCGGCTATTCCTGCCTTCGACGGGTGCGGATCATGGACAAGCAGCCCGCAGCGCATCAGAACCATGTGGTGTACGCCACGAGGCGAGATGCCCGAGGCCAAGTACAGGATGTCCGGAGCAAAGGTGCCGTGCATCATGATTGCTTCGAAGCCGCGATCGCGGAAGAACCTGTGAAACGACGGCCAGAACTGATCCAGGCCATTGGCGCGGAAGTCGGGGACATCTTCCAGCCTTATGCCAAGGAGGCTGGCGACGGCCGCTTCGGTGCAGTTGCCGCGCTCTTCCCGGGTCGCTGGGTCGTAGAGGATGGTCTGGTCAACAAACGCCGGCCGGTTCAAGCGCGCTTCTCCTTCGCCGGAGGCAGCACGCTGATGACGCTCTGGCCGGCCAGGCAACGCCCAACGAGGCCCGGCAGGCCTTCGCCGACGCGGCGCGCGAGTCGCGGATCCTGGTGGAGTAGGGCGCTCACGCCTGCCTCCGATAGTCGGCCACGGCCTGCTCGAGCACGTCTAGTTCGCGGCGCTTGGTGATGATCTCGAGCTCGGGCCGCTTGTTGCGGCCGGATGAGAACGTATCCAGCCAGGTCGCCTTTGCCCGCGCCATCTTCTCGAGCTCGATCGCCATCTCGGAGGGGCTCATGCTGCCATCCCCGACTTGTTGGAGCGGCGCGGCCGGCTGCGGCCATGCGGGCCGCGCATGTTGTGGGCCATCTGCGCCTTCTGGCGGATCGCGTCGGCCGCGTGCTCATGGCCGTTCTTCTCGATCGCCGGCATGAACAGGCTCATGCGCTGGTTCCACACCTTGGCGAAGCCCTCGAGGTGCTTGATGCCCTCCTTGCAGCGCGTCTCGTCGATGCGGTAGTTCGCGAAGTCGTCGCGCAGCTGGTCGATGCCCACTTCGACATCGAGGATGCGCGGCACGATCTCGATGTCGCGCAAGCCAAGGTCGGTCAGCATGTCGGCCGGCGTCTTCAGGATCTCTGCGCCATCGTGCTTGGTGTCGCCATCGTGCGGCAGGTAGTGCTTGCCCCACACGAAGTTTCGCTCGGATGCCCGCTCCTTCATCACGCGGACAACCGCGCTGTAGGGCTCGCCTGACGATTCGAGGAAATCAATCCAGTGATCCCACGGCCCGACCTTCTGGTGCATCCACACCACCTTGTTGCCGCGCAGATCCCAAAACGTGTTGACCGGCAGGCTGGGCACCAGCGGCACGGCGCATATGCGGCCGTCGCGGCGGGCCTCGGCGATCTGTGTCGACAGCCACAGCCCCTCGGACGAGACGGTGAAGGCCTCCTTGAGCGTGGACGGATACTGCCGCCACATCTTCTCGTCGCTGCCGCCGAAGTCGTTCTTGCGCTTCGCCACGTACCAGGCGCGCTTGCGGGGGCTGATATCGCGCCCGATCTCGCCCTCGAGGCGGTGGAAGTAGGCGTTGTCCTTCGGCGAGATGACAACCAGGTCGGGGTCAGTCTCGTACTCGTCCGCATCCCACCATGAGGCGAAATGCAGCTTGTAATCCATCGGCGAGAGCTTGCGGCCGGTCTCGAGAGTGGCCTGCGCCTCCTTCACCATGTCGGAGAAGTTGCCGTAGGGCGTCTCCACGGTCGATTCGACCACCACAACGCCGTGCTGGTCGACGGAGGGCAACGCGCCCTCCTGGATCTCGTTGGCGTGGTCGGGGTTCTTCGCGCAGATCTTGCCGTACTCGGACACATGCAGGTACTGCAGCGTCGTTCCGCGTGTCGACGTCGCCACGGTGATGGATGAGCCGTGCTGCCAGTCCATCGCGTGCTTGGTGTCGTATTTCAGCGGGAACATTCCGCGCACCGCGGCCGGCAGGCGGTCCCACGCGAACTTGATCTTCTTCTGGAAGATGGTGAGGGCGGTTTGATCGTCCTGGGCGATGACGGCGGCGCCGGTGTTCGGCACGAATATGCAGGCGTCCAGCATCATGATCTGCACCACGGTCGAGAAACCGCGCTGCCGGGCTTTCGGGATGACGTTCCGGTACCAGACCTCGTTAAGGAACTTGTCCTGCTCGGGCCACGGCACGAAGCGGACCGCGTTGCCGTCCTTGTCCGAAACCCAATACATGTTGCGGATGCGCCAGTGCGGATCCTTGAGCAGCTTGACGAGCTCGGCCGCGTCGATCGGCGCGACGAGCTCCGCCTGGTCGATCGCGGACGCCAGCGATGCGTAATCCCCGCTCATGCGTCATCCTTCGGCCGGATGCCACGGGGCGCATCGTCATCCGCCGGCGCGCCGGCGGCCTTGGGCTTCACGCTCTGGCCGATGATCTCGCGTGCCAGCGCCTCGAGCGGGTCGCTGAACTCGACCTTCTTGTTCTCCTTGAACGCCTGGACGTTGGTGTGCTTGCCGATCATCTCGAGGCGGCGGGTACGATCGGAGAGCTTGATCTTCCGCACCAGGGCGATGACGGGCTTTGGCTTGCCGTCCTCCTCGCTGGCGCCGAGCACTTCCTCGACCTCGATGCCCGCCACCAGGCCCTTGCGCCAGATCAGCGGCCACTCGCGCATCGGCAGCAGGTTGCCGTCATCGTCGTACAGGTCGGCGAGGTCCGCCTCTACCTCGTCGACCAGGCGCGCAAGCACCCTGTCGGAATCGTACGTGGCGCGCTCCACCTGGCGCTCCAACTTCGGCTGGCTTAACATGCGCGACGCCTGCGCCTCGGCGGTTTTCGCGCTGTATCCAGCCCGGGTTGCAGCCTGCTTGCCGTTGAAATCCTTGAGATATTCCGCAACGAACAGCTTCTGCTGGTCCGTCAGCACGCCCGCATTGACCTTTGCCGCCGTTTTTGCAGCCGCCTTCACAGGCTTAACGGGCCGCTTCGCAGGCTTCGCAGCAGGCTTGGCGGCCGGCTTTTTAGCCGGCTTTTTGGTGGTCTTTGCGGGCTTCTTCGCCATAGTCAGTCGAACAGCCCCGCAAGGATGCCGCGATAGTCCGCGATCTCGATGGCGCGGCGGCGCTCGTACTGTCGCAAGCGCTGGATCCGCATCTTCTCGGTGAGGCTGACAGAGCGAAGCGAAGCGACGTTCGGATCCAAGGCGCTGACGTACTGGTCGCGCTTCTCTTTGGCGACCTGCGCGTCCGATTTGCCGATCAGGCGCTCGAGGCGGCGCGTTGTGCGCTGCATCCTGCTTTCGGACATCACCTCGCAGGCGTCATCGCCGGCGCTATCAACCTCGCCATCCTTGCCGCCGAGATACTGGCCGACGCCTGGCATGTTGAGATCAGCCATGCTCATCTCGGCCGCCGACTTCACGGCCGAAGGGCCGGCGGCAGCGCCGACGCCAAGGAACTGCAGGAAGGCGCGGCGTTTCATTCGGCCGGCGTCTCCACAGAGTTCAACGCCTCGGCCGCCGCGGTTAGTTGGGCGGCATAGCGCAGTTGCTCATCGGCTGCCGCCCGAATGCTGCGGGCCTCTGCTTCGGTGTCTGCCGCGTCACTGAGCTTTCGGTCGGCGCTATGGGTGGCGCGCTTCGCCTGCTCGAGCAGAAGCTTCTGTGCTTCCGCCATTGGGTGATCCTCGCGGTAAAAGCCCTGTTTGGTGTCGCTCATTGCGTCCTCCTGAGATCAAGCGCCGATCGGCCGGGCAGGGGATCGCCAAGCGCGCGGCTGGTGAAGTTGCGGGTGTCGTCGGCTCGGCGGATGCGCCGGTGCCATTCGTCCTCCTGGTCGCGGATGGCGGCGATCGGCACGAACACGCTCATGTCGCCGGCGTCCTGACCGCGCCTGGCGCGCAGCTGCTCGAGGTTTGCGGCGCGGCGTTCACGCTCGCGGTCGCGCAGCTTGCGCTTGGCCTCGGCGGCCATCTGCAGGCGGGTCTTGCCCCATGGGGCGTCGTCGTCTCTGATGCGGTCAGTCATTGCGGTACTCCTGTCACCATGTACGCTTTGGTCCGGCCCTTCTTGGCCGCCTCCACCTCGACGAGCACGCCATTGGCGAGCAGGTTTGTGATCTGTCCCCTGACGTGCTCGTAGGTCATGTTGCAGCGGTCGCCGATCTCGCGGAGGCTGGTATCGACGATGCCGAAGGCGCCGGCCGCTTCGTCCATAGCCTTGAGCACGATCTTGGCTGCCGGGGAGAGCGGCCGCGCCGGCTTAGGTGCAGCCACCACGGGCTTTGGCGCGGCGGCGCCGGCGTCCTCCTCGGCGAAGATGCCGTCGAAATGGCGCTGGACGTAAGCTGTGGGTGAGACGCCCGCTGCCTTCGCGGCTCGCTCGAGGCGGCGGTTGAAGTCACGGTCGCATCTGACCGTGAACCGATAGACCTGCATGTCGTCGTAGTTGGTCATCACGCCATCCCAAGCGCGGCCATGTAGAGATCGAGGATCGCCTCCTCCTCCTGCCGCTCGGCCTGGTCCTTCTTGCGAAGTTTGATGATGGTGCGGACCGCCTTCACGTCAAATCCGGTTCCCTTCAACTCCTGGAAGATCTCGCGGATATCCTCGGCGATCGTGGCCTTCTCCTCCTCGAGGCGCTCGACGCGCTCGATGAAGGCGCGCAGTTGGCCGGCGGCCACGGTCTGATAGGTTTCCTCCCCGGTTTCCTTCTCGGTGAACATTTCCGTGGTGTTCGGATCCCTGTCGCTGTTCAAGACCTTGAGCGCGGCCTTGACCGTGCTCATCGGGATGTCGCCGGTGTCTTTGCCGCCGCTACGGATGCGGATCGTGGGCTCGCTCATGCCGGTCCTCCTTGTTGCTGGATGTGCTCCGGCCAACGGGTCTTCCGGAGAAATTTGCGTAAGCTGACCGCGCGCTCGACGGCGGCCGGCGTGAGGTCGCGGCGCTTTTTCAGGTCAGCGAGCCATGCGCTCCATTCGGGCCGGTCGGGGGTGATGATGAAATCGCCGTCCTTGTCGAAGGGAGGCGCGCCGTCGAGCTCGCGGAACTGCTTGAGGCGAAGGTAGGGGAGCATGTGGGCAGGTTTGCCGCGCAGCGCCCTGAGGCGGCAGAAGGCCTCGGCGCACAGCGATGCTGTCGCCTGCTCGTCGGGTGTCAGGCGATCGAACACTGTCTCGGCCGCGGCGCGGCTGTCGGGAAGCTGGCTCTGCGGCCATCCTTTCCACAATATCTTGAAAGCCCCCCCAACCTCCGGGCGCGCTTGCGCGCTAGGTGGATTGGTGTTGGAAGATACTGGATTGGTAGTAGGAACGTCGTTCCGGACCTTTCGGAAAGAGGTTCCGGACCTTTCGGAAAGAGCTTCCGCACCTTCTGGAAAAGGACCGGAACCACGTTCCGCACCTTTTTCTACATCTTGTGCCTCTGGCCATGCGGCCTGGTATTCGTGATTGCGCCATTTCTGGCCCCGGAAACCGTGTTCAGTGCGCTTGATCCAACCGGCGGTTTCCGCAATTTCAAGGTGCGTGCGGACGCTGCGATCGGTGAGGCCGGTTGCGCTCGCCAAATCCTCTTGCGTTGGGTAACAGCCGCCACCGAGATCGTTCATGAAACAGGAAACCGTCAGTAGGAGATGCCTAGTCGTCGGTGGCAAGTCCGACCTGATGATGCGGTGACGCCATGACCACGCCCGGCTGATACCTGTCTCACTCATGCGTGCCTCATCCGGCGATTGAACCGGCTCTGGCGGGTGCGGTACTCCTTATCGGTGCGGACCTGCATGCGGTGGTTTGACTTCCTGCGCGGCGAGCAGATCGTGGCGACGATGCCGGCGTGGATGACGAGCCGCATGCGTGGCGTGTTGACGTTGGTGAGCCCAGCGAGGGCTGCGGCAAGCACGGCCGGCGTCAGGATGTCGGCGCGAACCTTTTCCATCGTCGTGCCGGCGGCCGCGCAATGCGCCTTGGCGACGGCGCGGGGGTTCATGGCGTCGTCGCAGGCGATCTCAACGCCGAGGATGCGCTGCACGTAGCGCGTGACGGCGTGATAGCTCACGCGGTGTGCGTGCTCTGCTATCGCGTCCATCGGCCCCCTGGCAGCCTCCCGTACGGCTTGTGACCCTCGATCTCCTGCCGGGCTTTCCAGTCGACCAACTCGGCGATGATGTCGGCGACGGTGCGGACTGGACGCGAATCGTCAGGCTGCTGCGTCATGGGCGGCCTCCTCGACCATCCCCCACACCGAGGCGGGGGCTTCGCAACCCAGCGCAGCGAGATCGGCTGTCATGGCGAGGTAGTATTTCGGCGGGATTTCGCCGCGGTCGCGCCACGCCCATACGGCCTGCGGTGTTTTCAGGCCGTAGCGGGTTGCCAACGCAGAATTTCCGCCGAGATGGTCAATGACCTCATCGACGGTAGTAAGGCTTTTGGTGGGTGACACTTCGCAACCATCCTCATTGGACGTTGGTTGCGGACGTTAATCAACAATTCATTGATCTGCAACCATCAATAAGTTGGTGATGGCAATTGCCTTTGAGTTGTAAGATATTGTTGAAATGGACAGGGGGCTTCCAGATACCAGCAAAGAATCGATCGGCCAGCGCTTGGCGCGGGTGCGCGAAGCGCTGGGCTGGAACCAATCCACGCTGGCAACTTCGCTCGGGATGTCGACCCAGCGATGGAACAACTACGAGAAGGGCAAGACCCTGCCTCCGCCCGACGTGCTCGCAAAATTCTGGCAGACTACCGGAGCGACGTCCGACTACATCCTGTTCGGGCGCCGCGACGGTATGTCCGTTGAGCTGATAAAGAAGTTGGACGCGCAGCAGCGCGCCCAGCGTGGCTCTGGCTCTATCGCTGGATAGAAACGACCTTCTTTTGAAGACTATGGCCGTCCTCCTCATCCCTCTTCGGGGTCAGGAAGTCGTCGAGCAGCTCGCTCATGTAGCGCAGCACGATCCTCGCATCGGCCGCCTTTTCCGGTAACTGCGTAGCGATTTGCATCGCCTGGCGACGTAGCCACGCGTCTCGTCCACGTTCTTCCTCAGTCATTTCGCCCCAAAACTCCAACTACTGCCCGCGAATCGGCCCCGCATCAATCAAGAGCCATCATTCCTGTTGCCTGTCCTGAAATCAATAGATTGTTGAAAAGTGTTTGACTGATCAACAATTCATTGATAGCTTTATGCCATAGTCTGTTGCGCCCCGGGGTATTTTGTCGGCGCTCGGATCATGAGGGAACACGATGGCGAGACACCTCTTCATTGCAGCATTCGCGGCCTGGGCGCTTGTCGGCTTGGTTCTTCCTGACGGCATGCTTGAGTGTCAGGAGCGGCAGAGCTTCGACACCTGCCACACCGTCCTCCATCGGTAACGGGAGTTTGCACGGTGACACACCCGCTTCAACCGAAAGTTATTACATCAAATTGTAGTGATCGCGTTGCAACCGAGCGTCGCGGCCCGGATCGGCCGTTTTCGTCGAAGAATTTTCAACAGGCGGACGCTGCGGAAGGCAATGTTTCCACGCTATCCACAGCCTGCGCCATGTGGTCGCAGTGGCACCTTGATTGCCCTCCCGCTGGCACAACCGGCGATATCGCCCTTGACAAGCGACTTGCCGACGCTTTCCGCGCGCTGATCGCGCGTCCCGATCTCCCCTCCCGGCTGACCTGGCTAGAGGGTGAAGTGTTTCTCACCGACCATTTCCCGAACCCCAACGCGCCGGCTGACCGCTACCGCGCGACGCTCATCCGTTGGTGGCTCGATCTCCATGGGGAGGCGATCTGATGGCACGGACACCAAGGAAGGGCGGCCCCGCATTTCCCGTGGTCCCACCGGACGCGAAGATCCAGGGCAGCTCCGGCATGACGTACCGGCAGTGGCTGGTTGGGCAGGCGATCGCCGGTTGCGCCCACAGTGGCGGCAGCACGTCGCAGTGCGAGCATATGGCGGCCAACGCCCACCGGATCGCCGACGCCGTGATCGCCGAAGGCGAAAAGGTGCATCCATGATTTGGGCCGCCGGCGCTGCCGTCATCGTATTTATTCTGGTGCCAGACGGAGCCGTCGTCGCCTTGGCGTGGGCGTTCACGCGCCAGGCGCACCCCTTCATGGCCAACTGCAGCCACATCGTCGTTGTCGGCCGCCTCAAATGGATCCCCGGCAGCGAGCACACCGGCATGGAGAGCGTCGCCTGGTACCGCTTCCACGCGCAGCACGTCGACGGCCCCCGCCTCATTCCGGCCCGGCCCGAAAAGGCCAGCCACGTAGAGCCAGACGATCAACCCAACGCTGAAAGGACACTCGCATGACGCAGATCCTGGTACCGCTCGATCAACTCGACTTCGGGCACAACGCCAACCCGCCGATCAACGCCCGCAAGACCGGCCGCCTGGTCGAGATCGAGGCGCTTGCCGCTTCCATGACCGCGCACGGCCATCGTGTGGCCCTCGACGTCCAGTCGATCGACGGCAAGTGGTATGTCGGCGACGGCAACCGCCGGCTGGCGGCCTTGCGGCTTCGTGCCGAGCGCGGCGAGATCGCGCCCGACGAGCCGATCAAGTGTGACGACAACTCCGAGAGCGACAGCAACGCCGCCGGCGACGAGCTTTCAGTGGCGCTGAACATCATGCGCGAGCCGCTGCACGAAGCCGACCAGTACGAAGTGTTCCGCGATATGGCCGAGCGCGGACTTGGTGAGGAGCAGATCGCCGCAAGGTTCGGCATCGAGCCCATCCGCGTTCGCCGCAAACTGGCGATCGGCCGGCTTGCGCCCTGCATCCTCGAGGCGTGGCGCAACGGCACGTTCGATAAGTATCACGGCGGCGCCGACACTGTGCGCGCCTTCACGCTCGCCCCGTCGATCGAGGCGCAGGAACGGGTGTTCGAGAAGCTGCTCAAAGACGGCCAGCTCTGGTCGCACACGATCCGCAACGAGTTCGGCGCGAACGGCAACGGGACCGCAAGCAAATGGCTCAAGATCATTGGCGTTGATGCCTATACCGCTGCCGGCGGCGGCATCGTCGAGGATCTGTTCGGCGACCACCACGTCATTCAGGATCCGGCGCTCGCCGAGCGCTTGGGCAACGAGCACGTCGAAAAGGTGATGCAGGACCTGCTCGAGCAGGGCTGGTCATGGGTGGCAAGGTCCGAGGACTGCCCCAACAGCTACTCCTGGGAGAGACTGACGCCCGGCAAGGGCCAGCCGACCAAGGAGGAGAAGCGGCGCATCAAGGCGCTTGAGCACATCCTCAACAAGCCCGGCGGCTCGATCGGCGAGGAAGCCGAGGAGGTCGATGCCGAGTTGGAGAAGCTCGAGGCGGAGATCGAAGCGCGCGCATGGAACGCCGACCAGATGGCGATATCGGGTGTCAAGCTCGAGGTAACCAACTGGCGCGGTATCGAACTCACCTATGGCCTGGTGAAGCCACAGGCTTCGCGGAAGGCGGCCAACGACGGCAAGCCGGCCGAGAAGGCCGCACCCACCGTCTCCGCTGCGTTGACCTTCCGGCTTTCCCAGCAGGCTACGCTGGCAACCCGGGCCGCACTGGCCGAGGAGCCCCGCGTCGGATTCGTCGCGCTGCTGGCCGGCTTTCTGGCTGGCAGCGGGCGTTCACCGGTCAAGGTGGTGCAGAATGGATTTGGCGCGGTCGACCGCTACGGCGTCCGCAACGATGACGGCGATAGGGAAAGCTTTGCCGACGCCTTCCTGCGGCTGTCGTCGATGAAGGATGTCGATCTGTTCCGCATCGCCGCCGGCATCGCCGCCCAGGCGATCGACATGCAGGGCCACTCGCCATTCACCAAGGGCGCTGACGTGCTGGCCGCGTCTATCACACCCGAGCGTATCACGGCGCGCCTGGCCGAGCAGTTCGACGCCAAGGATTATTTCAGCGGTGTGGCCAAGCCGCTGGTGCTGCAGGCGATCGCGGAGGCCGTCAACGAGGACGAGGCCCGCAAGGCCGGCGCTTCGCTCAAGAAGGATGAGCTGGTCGACTTCGCCATCAAGAACGTGGTGCCCACCGGCTGGTTGCCGCCGCTGCTGCGCACCGCCGCCTATGCCGGCCCGGCCGCCGTCCAGCTTGCGGAGGCGGCGGAATGATGACCGCCCAGCATCCACGCCCGACGCGGCTCACGCCAGAAGCTGCCTTGCGCGCTGCGCAGGGCATAGCCGAAGAACTTTTCCGGGCAGGTCACATCGAGCAGCGCGAGCTCGAGGACGCCGCGAAGGATATCGCAAAGCACGCCGGCCGGCACATGGACGGCTACGAATTGGCGAAGACGCTGGACAGCTATGCCCGCTGGGACTGCAATCTGGAAATGGCGGAAGTTCTCGACGGCTTCTCCAGCACGGCCGACGAGGAGATCAAAGCCGCACAGCAGGAATGGGCGACAGCGCACAACATCCAGCCGCCATTCCCCGTAGGCACCCACGTCATCGCCCGCTGGGGTGGCCAGGACTATTGCGGCACGATCGACGAGATCTATCGCCATGGCGTCGCGCAATATGCCGTGAAGGCAGATGGAGAAACCGGCTCCAGCCGCATGATCGTCAATTTCGAGAATGTGCGGGCAATCGATGTTGCAGGGGAATCGTCATGACCCCGCACCGGTTCCACAACGGCCTGCGGATCCTGCTCAACCTCGATCGCATCGAATTAGTGGATGCCGGCGTTCTTCGCCGGGGCGATCACGCCGCATGGGAAACGTTCTGCGGCGATCCCTACCGTTTCTTCATCCGCGTCGACGACGCTAAACGCGAAGCGCTCTGGAAGCTTATCGAGGCGCGTCAGCCGCCTGCAGTGAACCTCATCACGCCGCTACAGGCCGCTTACCATGCGCTCCGGTCCTATCAGTACGGCAACGGCTCGCCGGATCTGGCGATAGCTACCGCCGACGCCTGCGCCGCGGCCCTTACCGAAGCGGGGGCAACGCCATGACGCCCGACACATTCGTCCGCACCGAAGATCTCGCGACGGAGGAAGCGCTGCGCGACCTGTTCAGCATGGGGCGGGACGAGGAAATGCCGCTGTGCATTCCCGTCTGCTCCGGCGAGTGGCGATCCGACGAGGACCGCTGGCGCTTCTTCGCCGATCCGGCCTGGGAGGACTGATGAGCAACCGCCTGCTCCTGCTAAGCGACCGCCGCGCTCAAATCGCGGCGCGCATCTTCGCCTGCGTCGAGGTTGTCCACACGGGCTATATCGACCCCAAGACCGGCCTGCCATCAGCGTGTCACCTGTGGTGCGGAGCCGACAGCGGCACCGGCCGGGGCGGCGGCTATCCGCGCATGAAGCTGAATGACCGCACCGTCGCGGTTCACATCGTCTCCTTCACGAACGCCCATGGCTACGTGCCGGCAAACAAGCAGATCGACCACATGTGCAGGCAGCGCCGGTGCGTCAATGACGAACACCTCGAGATGGTCAGCCATCGCGAGAACCAGAAGCGGCGCGACATAGCGCGCGGCCTGGTGCCGAAGCGCAAGCGCAAGAAACGGGTGCGGGCATGACAGCGGCGGCGGCCTACATGGAAAATCCCGACGAGATCATGACCCTGCGCGAGGCGCTGGAGCGGTTTTTTCCGGCCGCCTATGCCAAGGGCCAAGTTACCCCGGCGACGTTGAGGGCGGAGGCCAGGCGTGGCAAGCTGACTGTCATGCGGATAGGGCGGTCCGATTGGGTCACCGCCGCCGCCATGAGGGAGATGATGAACAAATGCCGCGTCCCGCAAAAGGAGCCCGCCTCGAACTCCGAACAGAACGGATCAAAGACCGATCCGGCAAGCTCGTCCGGATCGAGAAGACATGGATCATCCGCGACCGAGGAGCGTTTTTCCGACGCACAGGCTGCGGCGAGCTCGATAGCGGAGGAGCTGAAAAAGCGCTCAACGACTATCTCTCCGAAAAATTCCAACCAGCCAGCCGGGAAAGTGATCTCAATCGCCTCCCGGTCGCCGAAGTCCTGACCGCCTATGGCCGCGAATATGCGCCTCACAAGAAGTCGGCCGAGCGAAGCGGCTACGCGATCGCGGCGTTGGTACCTTGGTGGGGAACCAAGACGCTCGCGGACGTGCGCGGCAAGACGTGCCGCGACTACGCGGCCCACCGCCGGCGCGGTGGCGTCGGCGACGGTACGATTCGGCGCGAACTGGCCGAACTGTCCAAGGCCATCAACCACTGGCACGCCGAGCATGGTCCGCTCGCTTCGGTGCCCATCGTCACCATGCCCGATGCCGCGCCGCCCAAGGAGCGCTGGCTTACCCGATCGGAGGCCGCCATGCTCTTAGCTGGCGCGCTGGGCTGGTATCGCGAGTTCTGGTCGGACGTGGCGACGCGGAAGGTTCATTGCCGCTGGCGCCGCAATCCGTTCCAGATCAACCGCCACCTGGCCCGCTTCATCCTGCTCGGCCTCGCCACGGGCTCGAGGCGTGGCTCGATGTTCCACGTGAAGTGGATGGCGAACACCAGCGGCGGCTGGATAGATCTCGATCGAGGCGTGATGCACAGGCGCGGCGAGGGCGTCGGCGAGACGAACAAGCGGCAACCGCCCGTGCGCCTCGGCAGGCGCATCATGGCCCACGCCACGCGCTGGAAGCGCCTCGACGACGCGGCGCGCGCCGACGCGGCCGAGCAGGCCGGCGAGCCGGTGGCGCTGTTTCTCAACGTGGTGCACTGGATGGGCCGCGGCGTCTCGTCCGTCCGCACATCATGGGCGAATGCCGTCGACTACGCCTGGCTCGAGCCGCGATCCACGCGCAAAGCCAAGGTCACGCCGCACGTGATGCGTCACACCCGCGCGACCTGGTTGATGTCGAGCGGCATCGAGATTTGGGAGGCCGCCGGCTCGGTCGGCATGTCGGCCAAGACGCTCGAGAAGGTGTACGGCCACCACCATCCCGATTTCCAGAAGAAGGCAGCGGAGGTTTGAGACATGACACCTTACAGCATCGGCCGGTACGACATGCGCAGGGCGCGCGCCGAGCAGTTGATCGGCGCCATCATGCAAAAGGTTGGGCACCTGGTGGAAGATGGGCGGCAGGAGGAGGTTTACTACCTGCTCCACGAGCTGCTCAGCCAAGGCGGGATCGAGGTCTTGAGCGATTACGACCGACAGCGAATCGGGCTCCCGCCACGCGGCCCTGATGGCTGGACGGTAGAGGAGATCATGGCGCTGGAGCAGCGGCGATTGGACGCGATTTTGACGCCGGTTGTTGCCTCCATGCCAACTTATGACCCCAACCTTGGCGCGGCCGCCAACAATCCGCCGCCCGAAGCGAAGCGGCCATGAAGAAAATCACGTACGGCGGCCGTCACGGCGGCAAGGCGCTGGCGGCCATAGAAGAAGCCGCCACCATGAGGGAGCGTGAGAGGTGCGCGCTCGTTGCCGAGGCGACGGCGTTCCGGGCGGAGAAGTTTGAACGTGAGAGGCTTGACCGCCCGAGCTTGGATTTCCAGCGATTCCGCGAGGGCTGCAATGCCGCCGCCGAGAGCATCCGCCGAGGGGACCAGCCATGAAGGAAGTCACCATCACGCTCGACCAGATGAAGTTCGAGACGACGATCGAGTTCATCGAGCCGAGCCCAGCGACCGAGGCGATTCGCAAGCAGCTGGACAATGCGTTCGCCGAGATCGCCGAGGCACTGTTCATGGATCTCGCCGGCGGCTACGCGGTGTCGGAAACCACCACCACCTGGCCGCCCAAGCCCAAGCGCATCGCCCCTGCCGATTTCTGGAAGGTGAAGGAAGTGCGGTCATGAGCCTCACATCGATCGAAGATCCGAGCAAGGATCGAGACCGCGAAGAGTTCTCCAAAGCCCTGAGAAGGCTGCCGCCTCCTGTTTCGTGCTTCTCGAATGGGGCATGTTGCCCTTGGTGTGGAGGTCTCGCAAAGACCGTCACGTTCGGGATGAACAATTGCGAGGAATGCGGCAAATCATATGCGTTTGGCTATCCCGATGGCGGCTGGCATGAAGGGAAAGACCCCATTAGCTGGGTGCCATTCCCGTTTCGTGAGTTCGACGCCACAGGCAGGCGTGCAGACCTCCTTCCTGTGTGGGAGCCCAACGAACGGCTCAAAGAGGTTTACTTCAGGAAGGCCGAAGAGACGCTGGGCGTCTACGCCGACACAGCGCAGGCGAACTGAGGTGCGAGGCGTGGTTTTTGTGCGGTTGTTGTGCGGACGGGAGATAGAGATTGGCTAAGTCTTTGAAAGGATGGTGGGCGTGGCAAGGATTGAACTTGCGACCCCTGCAATGTCAATGCAGTGCTCTCCCGCTGAGCTACACGCCCATCCGAAGCCGCGCATACACCATATTATGGCCGAGCGCGTCAATAGCGAGAATTGCCGAAAGGCCGGCTATCTCCGCCGCGCGCCGTCAGGCGGCCTGCAGCATCTTTTCGACCTCGTTGACGAGATCGCGCAGGTGGAACGGCTTCGACAGCACCTTGGCATCCTTCGGCGCCTTGGAATCGGGATTGAGCGCCACCGCGGCAAAGCCGGTGATGAACATCACCTTCAGGTCGGGGTCGATCTCGGTTGCGCGCCGTGCCAGTTCGATGCCGTCCATTTCCGGCATGACGATGTCGGTCAGAAGCAGCGAGAAGGGCTCTTCGCGCAGCCGCTCATAGGCGCTGGCGCCATTGTCGAAATCGCTGACGTCATAGCCGGCGCGCTCGAGCGCCTTGACCAGAAACCGACGCATGTCATCGTCGTCTTCCGCCAGAAGAATGCGTGCCATGTTTTCCCGTCCGAATCACCTGCAAAGACTGCTTGCAGCCAGTCTGGTTAACCATCTCTATATGAAGAGCCGACGGTAAACATCAAGTGAATGCCGCCATGCCGGCGCCGAAACGCAGCGTCCATGTTTGCACCGTATAGCTGGACAGAATGGCCGCCAGATGGCAGTTTCGAAGCTATGATGGAGTGGCGTTCACGGGCAGGTGTCGATGACGGCGGGCGATGACTTTTCGGCGCTTGCGCCGTTCGAGATCCGCACCGCCGCCGAACAGCGGGTGCCGTTCGTCTTCAACTCACCGCATAGCGGCTCCCACTATCCCGACCGGTTCCTCGCCATGATCCGGCTCGACCGCAACGCGATCCGCCGCTCCGAGGATTGCTATGTCGACGAACTGTTCGGCAGCGCCGTTTCGCTGGGCGCGCCGATGCTGGCGGCGAACTTTCCGCGCGCCTACCTCGACGTCAACCGCGAGCCCTGGGAACTCGACCCGCGCATGTTCGTCGAGCCGGTGCCGCCTTACGCCAATATCCGCTCGGCGCGCGTGGCGGGCGGCCTCGGCACGGTGCCGAAGCTCGTCGGCGAGGGGCTCGACATCTATGCCGGCCGCCTGCCGCTCACCGAGGCGGTGGCGCGCATCGAGGCCGTCTACAAGCCCTATCACGATGCGCTGAAGCGGCTTTTGACCCGCACCCACCAGCGCTTCGGCTATGGCGTGCTGATCGACTGCCATTCGATGCCGGCCAGCATCCGCATCGGCGACAGCGGCGTGCGGCCCGATTTCATCATCGGCGACCGCTTCGGAGCGTCCGCCGCGCCTGCGCTCACCGAAAGAGCAATCCGGCTCCTGACGTCGATGGGCTACACCGTCGCGCACAACAAGCCTTATGCCGGCGGCTTCATCACCGAGCATTACGGCCGGCCGGCGCGCGGCCTCCACGCGCTGCAGATCGAGGTCAATCGGGGGCTCTACATGAACGAGCGGACGTTGCAGAAATCGGCAGGGTTCGATGCGCTGGCCGACGATCTGGCGCGGTTCTGCGCCGACCTGATGGCGATGCCCGACCGCGATTTGGTGGACCTGCCGCTTGCCGCCGAATAGCCGGCGCATCCGCGGTCAAAAAAAACCGCGTTGTTCGCACAACGCGGTCGAAGTCTAGGGAGGAAACGCCCAAGGAGGGCATAGACAGGAGAACCTGTCCGACTGAAAACTTATTGTGCGCTGCACAAATGTCAAGCGCATACATGAATAATTAATTCATATTGATGTGCAGATCGGGCAATCGGCGTCGAATGTTGCGCTCGCGCAACACCAAAAACGCGCCAAATTGCCCGGTTAGCCTGCGGAAATAGCCCTGAATCGACACGAGCACGGCTATAGTCGGCCAAAGTGATTCGTACGTCGGGAGACGGGATTTTGAAGATTTCGGCCGAATTCATGCGGCGTGTCGCCGAGGCTGCCGCCGCCGAGACCCTGCCGCGCTTTCGCGGCCGGGGGTCGGTCTCCAACAAGCTTTCAGCCGGGTTCGATCCGGTGACCGAGGCGGACCAGCGAGCGGAGCAGGCGATCCGCGCGGTCATCCGGGAAGAATATCCCGATCACGGCATACTGGGCGAGGAATTCGGTCCCGAGAATGCCGCGAGCAGCCACATCTGGGTCATCGACCCGATCGACGGCACGCGCTCCTTCATCTCCGGCGTTCCGCTCTGGGGCACGCTGGTCGGCCTGACCGTTGATGGCGACGCGGTGGCCGGCATGATGTCGCAGCCCTTTATCGGCGAGCTCTTTCGCGCCGACAGCGGCGGCACGTTCTATGAAGGCCCCGGCGGCGCCCGCAAGCTGGCGACGCGCAAGAGGGATGCGCTTGCGGAGGCGACTTTGTGCACGACGACGCCGGCGCTGTTTCTTGGCGGCCGGCGCGAATCCTACAACCGGCTGGAAGCTGCGATCCAACTGTCGCGCTACGGGACCGACTGCTACGCCTACGCCATGCTCGCCGCCGGCCATATCGACCTCGTCGTCGAGGTCGGCCTGCAGGCTTACGACATTGTGGCGCTGATCCCGATCATCGAAAGGGCCGGCGGCAAGATCACCAATTGGGACGGCGGACCGGCCGAGAATGGCGGCGAGATCGTCGCGGCCGGCTCGCCCAAGCTGCACGACGCGGCGCTGGAGTTGCTGCACAAAAGCTGATCCTCAGCCGCCGCTTCCCGGGATGAACGCATCGAAGGCGGCGAAGAACTGCTCGCGGAAAATGTCGGCTTCCTGCAGGATTTCGTGGCGAGCGCCATAGATGGTCAGCAGCGAACCATTGCGCAGCCTGCGCGCCAGATCCTCGATCGGGCGGAAGGCCACCACCTCGTCGGCTCCCGCCGCGACGATCAGGATCGGCGTCTGGATTTTCGCGATGAAGTCCGGATCCTGGACGGTCGCCGAGGCTTCGGCCGCCGCGCGGATCCACGCCACAGTCGGGCCGCCCAGTCCCAGCAGCGGATAGGCCTCGTAAAGCTCGCAGTTTCGCGCATAGCGAGCCGGGTCGGACGTAAGCTTGTTGGAAGCGAACGGGTATCGTTGGAGCGGGCGCGGACCGCCGGTGACGTAAAGCCGGCCCAGTCCGAGACAATAGAGCGCCGTTGCCAGACGGCGGATGGTCGTGAGCGTCAGCGTGGTGCCCGTCACCATCAGGAAGGGTGCGATCAGCACCATGCGGCTGACGCGGTTGGCAAGGGCGGGCGCCGCCAGAAGCGCCACCAGCGCTCCTGCCGAATGGGCGAGCACGTAGTAGGGGCCGCGGCAGTCGGGCAGCACGAATTCGGCGAAGAACTGGTCGAGATCGTTGGCGTAATCGAAGAAGCTGCGCACATAGCCGCGCTGCGGGTCCTTGATCAGCCGGTCGGAAGCACCCTGGCCGCGCCAGTCCAGGGTCGCCACGGCGAGGCCGCGCGCGGTCAGGTCGCGGATGGTCTCGAAATATTTCTCGATGCACTCGTTGCGGCCGGGCAGCAGGATCACCGTTCCCTTGAAGGGACGCGCCGAGGCCGGAAAAAAGGCATGGCGGAGCACCTTGCCGTCGCTGGCCGTAAAAAAACCGGCGGTGGCGTTTTCCGGGACCGGATTGCCGGCAAGTTCATGGAAAGGAGTGCTCATCATCCACTTCGCTCTCGGCGCGCCGAAAGCGACAGCGCTGCCAAGGTGATAGAATCATGACGGGCAAAAGCAAAGAAAATCCGGGAGCAAGTCCATAACGTAAGAGACCGGAAGCTGCTTGCGGCTGGCTTCCGGTCTCTGTCGATCCGGGAGGAAGGGACGTTACACCCGGCTCGGCTTCGTCGCGATGCGCACCGGCGCATCGCCGAACCTGATTTCGACGCCAAATCTAACAGCCGCCGCCTGAACGCTCGCCGAAGCCGCGGTTCATCCTGCGTTCATGTTCGAGACCGTTTTAGAGCCCCGCGCGCGTCCTTTTTCGGGCGCTAGGCTTTGGATATCCAAAGTGGCGAGCGCTGGCAGGCGATCGACGTCGGGCACAGCCTTCCTTCCCGCGCTCAAGATGCCTTGGCGCGACGCGGCTTGCGCAAATGCTTGATGCCGCGCATTTCCACGAAATTGGTCGCCGCTTCCCACAGATAGTCGCCGTAAAGGAACGGTTCGAAGGGGTTAGCGCCCGGGACCGGAAGAGGCGTTATCTCGGCGTCGACGCGAGGCTCGTAAAAGAACGGAATGGAGTAGCGCGCCCGGTTCGGGGCAATCACCCGGTGCAAGGTGGCGCGCACCCTGCCGCCGGTCCAGCGCTCGAGCAACTGGCCGAAATTGACCGCAAGCGTTCCATCGGCCGGCGGCACGTCGATCCATTCGCCGCCATGGTCCTTCGCCTGAAGACCTTCCACGCCATCCTGCGCCAGCAGCGTGACGAAACCGGAATCGACATGCTCCTTCCCGATGATTGTGCGTGTCTCGCCCTTGTGGACGACCGAATAGTCCGGGCCGCTGAGATCGACCGCGGCTTTCGCATCGCGCAAAGGATATCGGATCAGACGCAGGGTCGAGATTCCGCCCTTGAAATAGGCATCGAACGTGTCTTGCGGCAGGTCGAGGCCGCGGGCGATGGCGCGCATCAGCGTGTTGCCGACCTTTTCCATCGCCCTGTAATAGTCGGCCGCAGCGTCCCGCCATCCGGGAAGTTCCGCCTCGTTCGGCAACGGCGTAGCTTCGCACAACGGATCGTTCGGATCGAAGGCGGCGTCCTCATGGGCGACGTCCGGCCCCATGTCTATGCCTTCCTTGTAGGAAACCGCCGTCGGCTGCAGCGGGAACCAGCCGCGATAGAAGTTGGATTTGGTGTTGTCGAAGTTCCAGCGCAGCAGATCGGCCTTGCGCGCGTCGGGAAGGCTGAATATGCGGAGCAGCCGGGCGCGGTTCTCGCCGGTCAACAGATCGCTGCCCGGAAAGCCCGCTATCGTCATGAATCCGACGCCGGAAGCCGCCTGCAGCACCGCTTGGTCGGCTGCGTCGCGTTCGGGCGAAGCGGGTCCGAACAAGGCCTTGATGTCGATTGCAGGAATGCCTTCGCTCATGATCAGTCTCCTCTAAGAATCTCTATTTCCCCATGCGGAAGGCGCCCGACGCGATGCCATTCGCGGGATTTGGCGGAATGATCAGGCCGTAAGGATCGACCGCTCCTACTAGGTAAGATGGGGGAGGCGGAGCCGCAGGTGCAATGGGGTGATCCGGCCATCTGGGTGCAAAACTCAATGTTATGCACCGATGAGAGGGATAGCCGGGGCCTGCCACTACCAACGATCTCCTGCGCCCAGCCGCGAATTATTCTGGCCGGAAATGCCTTGAAAGCCGTTTTTCCGCTTCCCAAATTAGTGCCGTGGCCGCCGAAACGGGGCCACTGGTCCATGCAATACGCCGCTCAAGGGTTTGCACCGGGCCAAACGCAAAACAGTGTTGCTCAACAGGAGAACAGACCATGCGTCACGTTGATTTTTCGCCCCTCTATCGTTCGACCGTCGGCTTCGACCGGCTTTTCACCATGCTGGACTCGCTTGCCCAGCCGGACAACGGACAGACCTATCCGCCCTACAATATCGAGCGGACCGGTGAAGACGCCTACCGCATTTCGATGGCCGTCGCCGGCTTTGCCGAAGACGAAATCGCCATTGAGGCGCATCGTAACGTGCTGAGCGTCAAGGGCGAGCGGAAGGATGAAGGCAATGGCGAGGGCTCGGAAGTCCTCTATCGCGGCATTGCCTCGCGCTCTTTCGAGCGTCGTTTCCAGCTTGCCGACCATGTCGAGGTCAACGGCGCATTCCTCAAGAACGGCCTGCTTCACATCGACCTGAAGCGCAACGTTCCCGAGGAGATGAAGCCGCGCAAGATCGCGATCGCTACGGCGCCTGCCAAGGCCGCCAAGCAGATCGAGGCCACGACTACCAAGTAATCGCTCCTCCCAAGCGAATGGCGGCGCCTTCGGGCGCCGCTTTTTTTATGCGATCAGTTCGCTGAAGCGGTCGATTTCCTCGGCCGTCGTGGCGAAGCTGGTGACGAACCGGCATATCGTCTCGTCGCCGCCGATCGCGCCGGCATATCCGTGCGGCGTGTTCCAGAGATGGAAGACCGCGCCCGCCGCGGTCAATCTCTCCGCCAGATCCTTGCTCATGATCGCGAAGAGTTCGTTGGCCTGCGGCTCCCAGGCGACGCGGACCCTGGACGACGCTTCGACGCGCGTGGCGAGTCGCCGCGTCATCTCATTTGCGTGCCGCGCCGTTTCCAGCCAGAGCCCGTCCCTGAAATAGGCGTCGAACTGCGCAGCGATGAAGCGCGACTTGGAAAATAGCTGCGCGGCGCGCTTGCGTATGAACGAAAAATCCCTCGCCCGCCCGGTGTCAAACAGCACCACCGCCTCGGCGCACCAGCAGCCGTTCTTGGTGCCGCCGAACGAAACGATGTCGACGCCGCGCTTCCAGGTCATCTCGGCCGGGGTCGCATCGAGCGCCACCAGCGCATTGGCGAAGCGTGCGCCGTCCATGTGCAGCGGCAGGCCGTGCCGTTTGGCGATCGCCGAAATCGTCTCGATCGCATCGAGGCTGTAGATGGTGCCTACCTCGGTCGCCTGGGTGATCGAAACCGCCATCGGCCGGCCGGCATGGACGAATTCCGGCACGAAGCGCCCAATCGCCTTCTCCAGCGTCTCGGGCGTCATCCGGCCGAGAGCGCCGTCGACGGCATGAAGCCGGGATCCGCCGGTGAAATGTTCCGGAGCCCCGCACTCGTCCTCCAATATGTGAGCCTCTCGGTGGCAGAACGAGATGCCGCCCGGCCGATTGTACAAAGCGAGTGACAGCGAATTGGCCGCAGTGCCGGTGCCGACGAAGAAAACGGCCACCTCGCGCTCGAAAATCTCGTTGAACCGCTCGGCGACCATCCGGTCCAGCGCACCGTCGCCATAGGCGGGGTCGTAGCCGGATGCATGGGCCGAAAGCCCGGCTGCGATATTTGGGTGCGCGCCGGCCCAATTGTCTGATGCGAAAATCATTTTCTTTCCAAGCGATCGAGGAAACGCGACATTCACCGGTTTTGCAGCCGTAGTTCAAGGGGCCGGTTGTCCCATCCGTGTCGAACCACATATTGCCGCAGTGGAAATGGCTGAAAGTTACCTATGTCGGCCCTGAGGCGAAATTTTATGTCGTGCACGTATCAAGATGTTTGCAAATCGGTCTTGTTTCACCGGGAAAATTCTGACATAAGAAATTTAGGACAGCAGTGCTGTCGTATTTATCTTCGCAATGTGTGCTGGATTTGGCGTATGATCGCGCCTGTCCGGCTGCCGCTGCGGGTGGCGCCGGGACATCGACAGGCGGTGACGGCGCCGCAACAGGCGAAAACCATCTGGCTTGTCCGGATGTTTTCGCCGAATTTCGCAACATTTCCGCTCGTCGGGCGCCGTCAGGCACTGCGATGAAGCGGCGCGCGAGCAAGAACGGAGGAAGGACGATGATGGACATTTCATCTGTGACGACGGAGCAGACAGCCCCCGCGCAGACGAAAGCCGTCGCCGTCAAACGCGCCGTCGAGCACGGCCTCTACGATCCGCGCAACGAGCATGATGCATGCGGCGTCGGCTTCATCGCGCAGATGAAGGGCGTGAAGTCGCACCAGATCGTCGAAGACGGTCTGGCCATGCTGCAGAACCTGACGCATCGCGGCGCCGTGGGCTCGGACCCGCTGATGGGCGATGGGGCGGGCGTGCTGGTGCAGATTCCCGATCGCTTCTTTCGCGAGGAAATGGCCAGCCAAGGCATCGAACTGCCGCCTGCCGGACAGTATGGCGTCGGCCACTGGTTCATGCCGCAGGACGCGGCGATGCGGGCGCATGTCGACGAGATCATCCGCGAATCGGCGCAGTCGGAAGGGCTGCCGCTTATCGGTTTTCGCGACGTTCCGGTCGACAATTCCTCGCTGTCCAAGGCGCCCGATATTGCGGCCGCCGAGCCGTACCACCGCCAGGTCTTTATCGGACGCACGCCCGACATCGACGATGACGAAGAGTACGAGGCGCGGCTCTATCTTCTGCGCAAGGTGATTTCCGGCCGCATCTATGCGGAGAATAACGACCGCGACATCGGCGCCTACTGCGTGTCGCTGTCGGCGCGCACGATCGTCTATAAGGGCATGTTCCTGGCCTACCAGGTCAGTTCCTACTACAAGGACCTCAGCGATCCGCGCTTTGAGACGGCGCTGATCCTCGTCCACCAGCGTTTTTCGACCAACACCTTCCCGTCGTGGAAGCTGGCGCACCCTTACCGCATGGTCGCACATAACGGCGAAATCAACACGGTGCGCGGCAACAACAACTGGATGGCGGCGCGCCAGGCGTCGGTCGATTCCGAACTGTTCGGCAACAACATCTCCAAGCTGTGGCCGATCTCCTATGAGGGGCAGTCGGACACTGCCTGCTTCGACAATGCGCTCGAATTCCTGTTCCAGGGCGGCTATTCGCTCGCGCATTCCATGATGATGCTGATCCCGGAAGCCTGGGCCGGCAACAAGCTTATGGATGAAGACCGCAAGGCGTTCTACGAATACCACGCAGCCCTGATGGAGCCGTGGGACGGCCCCGCCGCCGTTGCCTTCACCGACGGCCGCCAGATCGGCGCGACGCTGGACCGCAACGGGCTGCGCCCCGCCCGTTATATCGTGACCCACGACGACCGGGTCATCATGGCGTCGGAAGCCGGCGCGTTCACCGTGCCGGAGGAAAAGATCGTCAGGAAGTGGCGGCTGCAGCCCGGAAAGATGCTGCTGATCGACCTCCTGAAGGGCCGGATCATTTCCGACGAGGAGATCAAGTCGGAGATCGCGGGCAAGCATCCCTACAAGAAGTGGCTTTCCAACACGCAGCTCATCCTGGAAGAGCTGAAGCCGGTCGAGCCGCGGGCGCTGCGCAAGGATGTGACGCTGCTCGATCGCCAGCAGGCCTTCGGCTACACGCAGGAAGACGTGAAGCTTTTGATGTCGCCGATGGCGACGACGGGCCAGGAAGCGGTCGGCTCGATGGGCACCGATACGCCGATTTCGGCGATGTCGGACCGCTCCAAGCTGCTCTACACCTATTTCAAGCAGAACTTCGCCCAGGTCACCAATCCGCCGATCGACCCGATCCGCGAGGAGCTGGTGATGAGCCTGGTCTCCTTCATCGGGCCGCGGCCGAACATCTTCGACCTCGTCGGCTCGTCGCGCCGCAAGCGGCTCGAAGTGCCCCAGCCGATCCTTACCAATGCCGATCTCGAAAAGATCCGCTCGATCGGCCACACCGAGGACCGGTTCGACACCAAGACCATCGACGTCACCTATTCGACGGCGGAAGGCGCCGCCGGCATGCAGGGCGCGGTCGAGCGCCTCTGCGAGCGCGCCGAGGCGGCGGTCGCCGGCGGCTACAACATCATCATCCTGTCGGATCGCCAGATAGGTCCGGACCGCATCGCCATTCCGGCGCTGCTGGCGACCGCGGCGGTCCATCATCACCTTATCCGCAAGGGCCTGCGCACCTCCGTCGGCCTCGTGGTCGAATCCGGCGAGCCGCGCGAGATCCATCATTTCTGCTGCCTCGCCGGCTACGGCGCGGAGGCGATCAACCCCTATCTCGCCTTCGACACGCTGCTCGACATGCACAAGCGCGGCGAGATGCCGGCCGAGGTCGATGCGGGCGAGGTCGTCACGCGCTACATCAAGTCGATCGGCAAGGGCATCCTCAAGGTCATGTCCAAGATGGGCATTTCGACCTACCAGTCCTATTGCGGCGCACAGATTTTCGACGCGGTCGGCCTGCGGACCGATTTCGTCGACAGGTATTTCACCGGCACCGCGACGATGATCGAGGGCGTCGGCCTGGAAGAGGTCGCGGCCGAGACGGTCAGCCGGCATCACGACGCGTTCGGCAACGATCCGGTGCTGCGCAACGCGCTGGAAGTCGGTGGCGAATATCTGTTCAGGATGCGCGGCGAGGCCCATATCTGGTCGCCAGACGCGGTCGCCTCGCTGCAGCATGCCGTGCGCCAGGGTTCGTGGGACACGTTCAAGGAATATTCCGCCCAGATCGACAGCCACACGGCGCACGCCCAGACCATTCGCGGACTGTTCAAGATCAGGACCGCCGAGGAGAGCGGGCGCAAGCCTGTGCCGATCGAGGAGGTCATGCCGGCGGCCGAGATCGTCAAGCGCTTCTCGACCGGCGCCATGTCGTTCGGCTCGATCTCCAGAGAGGCGCATACCACGCTGGCGCGCGCCATGAACCAGATCGGCGGCAAGTCGAACACCGGCGAAGGCGGCGAAGAGCCGGACCGCTACCTGCCGCTGCCTGGCGGCGGCCGGAACCCCGAACGCTCGGCCATCAAGCAGGTCGCCTCGGGACGGTTCGGCGTTACCGCGGAATATCTGGTCAACTCCGATGTCATGCAGATCAAGGTTGCGCAGGGCGCAAAGCCCGGCGAGGGCGGCCAGTTGCCGGGCCACAAGGTCGATGCGACCATCGCCAAGGTGCGCCATTCGACGCCGGGCGTCGGGCTGATCTCGCCGCCGCCACACCATGACATCTATTCCATCGAGGATCTGGCGCAGCTGATCTTCGACCTGAAGAACGTCAATCCCGAAGCGGATGTCTCGGTCAAGCTGGTCTCGGAAGTGGGCGTCGGCACGGTCGCCGCCGGCGTCGCCAAGGCGCGCGCCGACCACATCACGATATCCGGCTATGACGGCGGCACCGGTGCGTCTCCGCTTACGTCGCTCAAGCATGCCGGCTCGCCTTGGGAGATGGGCCTCGCCGAGACGCACCAGACGCTGGTGCTTAATGATCTGCGCAGCCGAGTGGCGCTTCAGGTCGACGGCGGTCTCAGAACCGGCCGCGACGTGATCATCGGTGCGCTGCTCGGCGCCGACGAGTTCGGTTTCTCGACCGCGCCGCTGATCGCAGCCGGCTGCATCATGATGCGCAAGTGCCATCTGAACACCTGTCCGGTCGGCGTCGCGACGCAGGATCCGGTGCTGCGCAAGCGCTTCAAGGGCACGCCAGAACACGTCATCAACTTCTTCTTCTATGTCGCGGAAGAGGTGCGCGCGCTGCTGGCCGAAATGGGCTTCACCCATCTCGATCAGATCGTCGGCGATACCGATCTCCTGGAAAAGCGGGCCGTGATCGAGCACTGGAAAGCCCGGGGCCTCGACTTCAGCCGCGTGTTCTACAAGCCCGAGGCGCCGCGCGATGCGACGCACTGGACCGAGCGCCAGAAGCATCCGATCGATGAGGTGCTCGACCGCAAGCTGATCGAGCTCGCCGGGCCGGCGCTCGAATCGAAGCTGCCGGTCAAGATCGAGGTCGACATCCGCAATGTGGATCGCTCGACCGGCGCCATGCTGTCAGGCGAGGTGGCCAAGCGCTACAAGCACAAGGGGCTGCGCGACGACACGATTTCGGTGAAGCTGACGGGCACGGCCGGCCAGTCCTTCGGCGCCTTCCTGGCGCGCGGCATTTCGTTCGAGCTGATCGGCGACGGCAACGACTATGTCGGCAAGGGTCTGTCGGGCGGCCGCATCGTCATCCGCCCGCCCGACGATGCGAAGATCGTCGCCGAGGATTCCATCATCGTCGGCAACACCGTTCTCTACGGCGCGACCGAAGGCGAGTGCTATTTCCGCGGCGTCGCCGGCGAACGCTTCGCCGTGCGCAATTCGGGCGCTGTCGCGGTCGTCGAAGGCGTCGGCGACCATGGCTGCGAATACATGACCGGCGGCGTGGTCGTCGTCATCGGCCAGCCCGGCCGCAACTTCGCCGCCGGCATGTCGGGCGGCGTCGCCTATGTGCTCGACGAGGCGGGCGACTTCGCCAAGCGCTGCAACATGGCCATGGTCGAACTCGAGCCGGTTCCCGAAGAGGACGACATGCTGGAGAAGCTGCACCACCATGGCGGCGACCTCGACCATAAGGGCCGCGTCGACGTCTCCGGCGATATGACCAGCCACGACGAGGAGCGCCTCCATCTGCTCATCTCGAACCACGTGCACTACACAGGCTCGACGCGCGGCAAGGAGATCCTCGAGAACTGGGCGAGCTACCGGCCGAAATTCCGCAAAGTGATGCCGGTCGAATATCGCCGCGCCCTGCAGGAGATGGAGCGGCTGCGGATGAGCGTGGCGGCGGAGTAGGCCCCGAAACTTGAATTAAAGGCCCGATTGGCATATGCTTTGTCATATGCCAACTGGAGACTTGCCATGAACGCGCACGATAGGCAGCTGGAAAAACGCACTGCTCGACTGTTCCGCAACGGGCGTAGTCAGGCAGTCAGAATACCAAAGGAGTTCGAATTTGAAGGAGATGAAGTTGTCATCACCAAAGGGCAAAATGGGAAGCTGATCTTGGAGGGTGCGAAAAAAAAGCCGTCACTCCTGGAGGTTTTGGCAAACCTTGAACCGCTGAGCGACGAAGAGGCTCTGCCGGAAATCACCGATGACGATCTTCTGCCTCTCGACGATGTCGAGTTGTGAGCATGTATCTGCTCGATACGAACATGATTTCGGACCTTGTCAAGAACCCGCTTGGTCAGGTCATGCAAGGGATCAAGAAGGTCGATGCGAAAAACATCTGCACCAGTGTGATCGTGACTGGAGAAGTGCTTTTTGGTTTGGAGGATCGCGGCGGGCACCGCTTGAAGAAGAATATCGAGGGCGTTTTGGCTTCCATCCCGACATTGCCGCTTCAGGCACCCGCCGATCAGCACTATGGACGAATCCGGGCGCATTTCAAACGCCAAGGCAAACCTATTGGCCCAAATGACCTATGGATCGCCGCACACGCGCTTGCGCTTGATGCGATTCTCGTCACGGCAAACGAGAAAGAGTTTCGTCGGGTACCCGATTTGAAGATCGAAAATTGGTTGCGGTGAATACCGCGAATTGAGTTGAGACTGATATGGGCAAGGTAACAGGTTTTCTCGAGATCGACCGGCAGGTGCACAAGTACCAGCCGGCTTCCGACCGCATACGGCATTTTCGCGAATTCACGCTGCCGATGTCGGACAAGGAGGTCGAGAAACAGGCCGCGCGCTGCATGGATTGCGGCATACCTTTCTGCCATGGCCCGACCGGCTGCCCGATCCACAACCAGATCCCGGACTGGAACGACCTCGTCTATGCCGGCGATTGGGACAACGCGATCCGCAACCTCCATTCGACCAACAATTTCCCCGAGTTCACCGGCCGCATCTGCCCGGCGCCGTGCGAGGAAGCCTGCACCCTTAACCTCGAGGACATCCCGGTCGCCATCAAGACGATCGAGCAGGCGATCGCCGACAAGGCCTATGAGCTCGGCCATATCCGGCCCTATCCGCCGGAGAGGAAGACCGGCAAGCGCGTCGCTGTCATCGGCTCCGGCCCGGCGGGCATGGCGGCGGCCCAGCAGCTCGGCCGCGCCGGGCACGATGTGCATGTCTATGAGCGCGAGAGCCGCCCAGGCGGGCTGATGCGCTTCGGCATTCCCGACTTCAAGATGGAAAAGCATTTCATCGATCGGCGCGTCGAACAGATGCAGGGCGAAGGCGTCACCTTCCATTGCGGGGTCAATGTCGGCCTCGACAAACCAGTCGAGGAACTGCTCGCCGAGTACGATTCGGTGCTCTATTGCGGCGGCTCCGAAACGCCGCGGGCGGCGGGCATTCCCGGCGACGACCTCGACGGCGTGCATGACGCGATGCCTTATCTCGTCCAGCAGAACAAGCGCGTCGGCGGCGAGGACATCCAGTCGGTGGCGTGGCCGGAAAAGCCGATCGTGGCGGCGGGCCAGCACGTCGTCGTGGTCGGCGGCGGCGATACGGCGTCCGACTGCGTCGGCACCGCCTTCCGGCAGGGCGCGGTGCGCGTCACCCAGCTCGACATCCGGCCGCAGCCGCCGGAAAGGGAAAACAAGCTCGCGGTATGGCCTTACTGGGCGACCAAGATGCGGACCTCGTCCAGCCAGGCGGAGGGCGCGGAGCGCGAATTCCAGGTGGCGACGCTGGAATTCATCGGCGAGGAAGGGCAACTGACCGGCGTGCGATGCTGCGAGGTCGACGAAAAGCGCCAGCCGATCGCCGGCACCGAATTTGTCATCCGCGCTGATCTCGCCTTCATCGCAATCGGCTTCGCCGGACCCTTCCGCGATGGCGTCGTCAAGGAGCTGGAAGGAAAGCTAGCAATCGGCACAGACGCGCGGCGCTCGACCAACGTCCAGGCCAATGATCGCGACTACCGGACCAGCGTCGAGCGGCTCTACGCCGCCGGCGATGTCCGCCGCGGCCAGTCTCTCGTGGTGTGGGCGATCCGCGAGGGCCGCCAAGCCGCTCGCTCGATCGACGAAGCCCTTATGGGGTCCAGCGTCCTGCCGAGATAGCGTCGTTCGCGGCAACTATCCCGCTTAGCGGCCGATTGCAGTCGTCGTCTCCGCGTCCTCGGGCGTGGCGGCTGGAGCGGGCGGCTTGCGCGGCCGCGAAAAATCGTCGGCCCTGCCCGGAGCCGCTTCGGGCGCCACGCCCTCGATCGCCAGTCTTTCGCCGGGGGTGCGGGCCTCTTGCTTCTTGGGCGCCTGCGCGCCGAGAAGCTCGGTCGCACCATCAAGCTGCGGGTCAGCGAGCGAGATCGGAGCCGTGCGGTCGACAGGCGCGGCGTTCGGCGCACCGGGTGCAACGGCCGGCAGCGTCGCCGGCGCCATGGCGACCGGTTCCGGACCAGTGGTCTCGCCCAGGATCTTGTTCAGTGGCTTTTCGGCGTAGAAGGCGAGCTTGCGCTTGCCGGCCGCCGTCATGTTGATGCCGTCGCCCGAGCGCAGCCGCGCCGGCTGTCCGTTCACGTCCGGGCCGGTGGTCACGAAGGCGCCGTTCTCGTCCACGAAGCCATCCCAGATATCGATGAACTCCGCACCGGCGCCCTTGGCCGAAGTCCGATAGATGTCATTGAAGGCGAGCATGTCGGAGGTCATCTTGGATGATTTGAAAGCCGGCATGCCGACCCAGATGAACGGCACCTTGCCATCCGCTATGGTCTTCCCGAACTTGTCGGCGCGCAGGGTGTACTCCTTGGTCCAGCCTTCGGACCTGACCGGTTCGCGCTCTCCCGCCGCCTTCATCTGCTGGCGGTCGTTGGAGCCGAGCATGACCACTATCGCGGAAGGCTTTTCCTCCTCGACAATGCCGGCGATTTCGCCCGGCCAGTCGAAGAAGTCGTCGCGCACTAAGCCCGACGAGCCGTTCGACCTGTCGACCACTTTCACACGCGGGTTTTCGGCATAGGCCTCAGTCAGCCCCTCGGCCAGCCCACTGGCAAGAAAATCGCCGACCACCAGCACGATCTTTGCGTCGTCAATCTTTTCGACGGCCTGTACTTCCGGCTCCACCGCCTCCGCCCTCTCCGCCCTCTCGACATTGCGACGGGGAACCGACTTGCGCGCCTGGCCAGTGCTCCTGCGGACGGCTTTCCGTCTTACCTCGCGCCGCGGCACGGTCCGCCGAATGACCCGCCGCTCCCGCTCCCTGCGCGGAAATACCCAAAGATTACGCAGCCACGGACGATATTCCTGCGCAGCGACCTGAATCGGCGCTGCAATCGAAATGCCGGTGACCAAAACCGCGAGCGCAAGCACCAGGGCAAACAAGCGCCGTGCGGCGAACCAGATGCGCTGATGCGATGGCAATGTCTTCTCCCGCTAGGAACCAGAAGCGAAGGTTCGCGGAGCGTCGCGAACCTTCGGTAGTGCGCTCAGGTCAATAGATCAGAGCCCCTTCCGGTTCCACCCGGAACGGAATGTGCGCTAGCGCTGCCTGAGCGTCGACAGCACTTCCATGCTCGGATGGCCGTCCGGCTCCAGGCCCAACTGGACCTGGAAAGCCTTGATCGCAGAGCGGGAGCCTTGGCCGATCTTGCCATCGAACTTGCCGTCGTAATAGCCGTGAGCGGACAGCCTTTGCTGAAGCTCCTGCTTTTCCTCGAACGTCAGTTTGGTGAACGGCCGTTTCCAGTCCTGCACAAGCCCGCCATAGCCGGCGATTTCATCGGCGAGAAGGCCGACCGCCAGCGCGTATTTGTCGGCATTGTTGTAGCGCTTGATGACGGAGAAGTTTTTTGTCATCAGGAATGCCGGTCCGCCGCGTCCGTCCGGCACTTTCAATTCCGCGCTATCGGAACCGTGCGGGAAACCCTTGCCATTGACGCGGGTGACGCCGATGCTCTGCCACTTCGCGAGCGACATCGAGCCGCTGGGGAATTTCCGGCCCGCCGGCAGGGTGACTTCGTAACCCCAGGTCTTACCGGCCTGCCAGCCATTCTTGCGCAGGAGATTGGCGGCGGTCGCCAGCGCGTCCGGGATAGAGGTCCAGATGTCGCGCCGGCCGTTGCCGTCGGCGTCGACCGCGTAGGCCTGGTAGGAGGTCGGGATGAACTGCGTGTGGCCCATGGCGCCGGCCCAGGAGCCGGTGAGGTGGCTCACGTCTATGTCGCCGCTTTGCAGGATCTTCAGCGCCGCTATCAACTGGGTGCGCGCGAATTTGGCGCGCCTCTTGTCGGCGTAAGCGAGAGTGGCGAGCGAGCGCACGACACTCCGCATCACCTTGTCGTTCTTCAGGATCTCGCCGTAATTCGATTCCATCGACCAGATGGCCAGCAGGATGTGCCTGTCGACGCCGAATTTAGCCTCGATGCGGTCGAGCCACGGTTTCCATTTGCGCGCCATTTGGCGGCCGACCGCGACCGAATTCTCATGCACGCGGTTGTCGAAATAGTCCCATACCGGCGCGGTGAATTCCGGCTGGTAGCGGGCCTTCTCGAGAACCTCGGGATCGATGTCGGTGACACCCCGGAAGGCGCGGTCGTAGGTCGCGCCCGAGACGCCGTTCTTAGCGGCGGTGGCCCGGAAGCTTGCGACCCAGTTCTGGAAGCCGGCGTCGGCCAAGGCAGGGCCGGCCGAGAAGAAAAGGGCGAGCGATAGGCCGGCAGCCGCCAAGACGCTCCCCAGGCGAATTGAGGTCTTGCGAACGAGCATCTTTTTCCCTCCTTGGACGTGCGGAAAGCTCATTTTCGTCGAAGCCGGTTATCAATCGGTTTACCATAGCCCCGCGGGAACCAAAATCGGCCGGAACGATTGACTGCTCCGCACTGAAATTTGATTTTTCGCACTAATGTTCAATTCTGGCATCAACATGTCATTCTTTGTGATTGCAGCCGGCCCATCGGAACGGATAATTGCCGCATGAAAAAAGTCCGCAAAGCAGTCTTCCCGGTCGCCGGCCTCGGCACGCGCTTCCTCCCGGCTACGAAATCTATCCCCAAGGAAATGCTGACCATCGTCGACAAGCCGGTGATCCAGTATGTCGTGGACGAGGCGCGCGAAGCCGGCATCGAGCACTTCATCTTCGTGACCGGCCGCAACAAGGGCGTCATCGAGGATCATTTCGATCTGCAGTTCGAACTTTACGACACGCTGGCGCAGCGCGGCAAGGATGACCAGCTTGCACATCTTCAGCGCCTGCAGCCGGGTCCGGGCCAGACCAGCTTTACCCGCCAGCAGGTTCCGCTCGGCCTCGGCCATGCCGTCTGGTGCGCGCGAGACCTGGTCGGCGATGAGCCGTTCGCGCTGCTCCTGCCCGACATGATCATGCAGGCCGACAAGAGCTGTCTGAAGGCCATGGTCGATCTCTATGCCGAGACCGGCAACAACATCATCGCCGTGCAGGAGTGCGATCCGGCCGAAACCCACAAATACGGCATCGTCGGCAAGGGCGAGGACGTCCATACCGGCTTCGAGATCACCGGCATGGTCGAGAAGCCGAAGGCTGGAACCGCACCTTCCAATCTCTACATCAACGGCCGCTACATCCTCCAACCCGAGATTTTCAAGGTTCTGGAAGGGCAGGAGCGGGGCGCGGGCAATGAAATCCAGCTCACCGACGCCATGCTGAAGCTCGAAAAGCAGCAGCCCTTCTTCGGCTATCATTATCGGGGGCGCACCTTCGATTGCGGCTCGCCGGAAGGCTTCATCGAGGCCAATGTCGCGTTCGCGCTGTGGCGCGCCGATATGCACGAGAGCATGTCGGCTACCATTGAGGCACTTCTGGACGATATCCAGCCGCTTGAGCGCCGCGAGGTGGGCTGAACGCTACCGCTGCAGCTTCAAACCCAGAAAGACGCTGTTGGCCTCGTATTCCCGGTCGGGTAGATTGCTGTCCATCGTCTCGTGACGCAGCCGGCCGCTGAGGCCGGCATAGCGGTTCAGCCACCATGTCGCGCCGGCTTCGGCGGTCAGGATCAGGTCGTGGCCGTCGGATTCGGCATAGTTGCGGTAGCCGGCGCCGACCGAGGCGTTGGCCGTCAGATTGGCGCGGATTTCGCGCTCGACCCCTATGCGCGCCGCATGCAGGATGGAGCCGCTTTCGCCGGCGGTCGTGGTGCCCTCCACGGAGGTCGCCGCCGCAAGATTGACGATCGTGCCGCGCTCGGGCGACCAGGCGAGGTCGGCGTTCAGCGTCGGGCCCGAAAGCGGGTCCAGCCGGTCGTCGTCGAACGTTTCCCGTATCCACCCTGCCGAGAATTCGCCGGTCAGCTTTTCGGTGAGGTCGAGTTCCAGTCCCGCCCGCGCGCCGACCCGGTCCGAAGACCGCTGGAAGCCGCTTGCATCTTCTTCCAGCGTATATTGCCGTCGGCCGAATTCGGCCTCGACGAAGGGCGTCAGCGCCGGTGAAATCTCGTAGCCGCCGCGCAGCACGACGGCCCCCAGCGTGAAATCGCGGTCTTCCTGCGAAAGCGTTCCGCCGCTCGACAGATCCGCGTCGCCATAGGTGTGGTGTTCGACCAGGCCGGTGATGCCGAAGCGGGCCTTGCCGACATCCTTTTCGAAACCGAGGCTTCCGTTGAAGGTCTGGCGCAGCGGCTGCGACGCGGTTCCCTCGATCACCACCGGCGACGAAGCCGATTCCGGCCCGGCCTCGTAGCCGAGTTCGGCCAGTGCGCGGTAGTCGTTGGCAAGATCCAGTTCCAGCGCGGCGTCGATGCCGCCCCTGGTCTCGTCTATCTCGTCGCCTGAAATCGTCTTGCGGAAATTGCCATAGGCGTCGACCCTCGCGGTGTGGCGGCTCCAGTCCGATATGGCGTTGAGCCGCAAGGTCGTTTCCGAAAGCGTGGCCGGCTCGCCGCCGCTGCTCGCATCGGCGTTGGACGTCGCCGTCACGCCCTGTTCCAGCGTCGGCCGTATGATGAATGTGCCGACCCGGATGCCCGTGGCGGCGAACGGATTGTCCTCTTCGATCCCGTCGAGCCCTTCGATCGCCTCGATGCGTCCCGCGCCTTCGTCGAGCACCAGATCTGCCGCCGAATCGATGGTGTCGACGCGCTCCGTCCCGGTGATCACTTCATCAACTGTAGCGCTTTCGGTGGTTTCGGCCGTGCGCCGCTCAGACTCCGTCTGATCTGATGATACGCGTGCCCGCGCTTCCTCGGCGCGCTGCCTGGCGGTCGTCGGCACGCGGGAGGGAATGGGCGGATCGCCGGCGAAAGGATCGTCGGCGACATCCGCCGGCGCGAAAATGCTGTCGGTTTCGGTTTCGTCCGGCACCGCGCCGGGGCTCACTGGGAGATAGCGGGGGAAGGGCTGGTTCTGCGGGATAGCCGCCTGGCCCGCGGCGCGCGGCAGCAGCGAACCGGTGATCTCCGTCTCGGCGACGGCTCCGCGAAGGCTGCTTTCCTGGGCATGAGCCGGCGCGGCCCACAGCAATGCCGCCGCGCTCGCCGACAGCAGCCGGTAACCGGCTGCCGGGCGAGGCGCGCTTCTCGTCGATACTGGGCGAACCTGCGGCATCGTCACCTTGCTGGAAGGCGCGCTGGCGCCATGCTTACCGAACCGTAAACGGCGATGGTTAATGGAGGGTTGAGGCGGCGTCCTCGAACTGTCGAGCCTGCGATAAATGTTGGACAGCCGCGCGGCAAAACGCTAAGCGCATCGTCCATGCATGTAGAGACTTTGAAGAAGCGCAAGCCCGAGCGGGAGGCATCGATCGCATCCGCGCTCCGCACGGTCCGCACCGAACAGGCCGGCGTGGCCGCGCTCGCGGACGCTCTGGAGAACGGCGTCGCCGGACCGTTCGCCGAAGCGGTCGAACTCCTGTCGCAGATCAATGGCCGGGTGATCGTCACCGGCGTCGGCAAGAGCGGCCATATCGGCTCCAAGATCGCCGCCACACTCGCCTCGACCGGCACGCCCGCCTTCTTCGTCCACCCGTCCGAGGCCAATCACGGCGATCTCGGCATGATCGCGCGCGACGACGCCATCGTGGCCATATCGTGGTCGGGCGAAACCGCCGAACTCAAGGGCATCATCGCCTATTCGCGCCGCTTCCTCAATCCGCTGATCGCGGTCACCGCCGGGCATAGTTCGGCGCTGGCCCGCCAGGCGGACGTGGTGATAAGTCTGCCGCGCGCCGCGGAGGCCTGCCCGCACGGGCTGGCGCCGACCACTTCGACGCTGCTGCAGCTCGTCGTCGGCGACGCGCTGGCGATCGCGCTGCTTGAGGCGCGGGGCTTCACGCCCGACCATTTCCGCACCTTCCATCCGGGCGGCCAGCTCGGCGCAAACCTGACCCAGGTGCGCGAGATCATGCACACCGGCGACGAACTTCCACTCGTCCGGCTGGGCGCCGGCATGCCGGAGGCCATCCGGGAGATTTCGCAGAAGGGTTTCGGCTGCGTCGGTGTGATAGCCGCCGACGGGGCGCTGAAGGGCGTCATCACCGACGGTGACATCAGGCGTCACCTCGGCAACAACCTTCTGGCCATGACGGTTGAAGAGGTGATGACCAGGGAGCCGAAGTCGGTCGGGCCTGAAACGATCGTCGCCACCGCGCTGCAGACGATCAATTCCTCGTCGATCACTAGCCTGATGGTCATCGAGGGCGGCCGCACGGTCGGCCTCGTGCATCTGCACGACCTGCTCAGGATCGGCGCGGCTTAAAAATTCAGATCGCTTCGACGATCAGTTCCGAATCCGATGCGGCCTTGACCCGGACACGCGTGCCGGGCGGCAAATCAGGTCCCGACACCCGCCAAAGCGTGTCGCCGAGCTGGATACGCCCGCGTCCCTCGCGGATCGGCTCGGTCAGGGTGGCGGTACGCCCGATCAGCTGTTCGGCGCGCAGATTGAGCAGCGGCTGGTCGCTCACCGTGTTCCTGCCTCCCATGACCCTGTTGCCTACATAGGCCGAGACCAGCGCCAGCGCGAGGAAGGAGATGACCTGCACCTGCCAGGTCCAGAACGCGGCATCCCACATCAGCAGCGAATTCGCGCCGATGATCAGCGCGGCAATGCCGATCCAAAGCAGGAAAACGCCGGGAACGAGAATTTCCAAGGCGAGCAGCGCGAAGCCGAGAACAATCCAGTTCCAAGGTCCGAGTTCGACAAAAATGCTTTCGAGCATTGCCGCTATCCTCAACCCTGGTCGGGCCGCACCACCGGCGGCCTCGCCGCCTGGCGCTGCGCGCCCGCGGTGCCTTCGTTGCGGAAGACCTCCTGCGCAATTGCGCCGATGCCGCCCAGCGAGCCGATCAGCGAAGCGGCTTCTATCGGCAGCAGCACGACCTTGCTGTTGTTGGCGGAGCCGATCTTGGCCATCGCCTCGGTATATTTGAGCGCGACGAAATAGTTCAGCGCCTGCACGTCGCCCTTGGCGATCGCCTCGGAAACGACCTGCGTGGCGCGCGCCTCGGCCTCGGCCGCGCGCTCGCGCGCCTCCGCGTCGCGGAAAGCTGCTTCCTTGCGGCCCTCGGCCTCCAGAACCTGCGCCTGCTTCAGGCCCTCGGCCTCGAGGATCTGGGCCCGCTTGGTGCGCTCGGCCATCATCTGCCGGGCCATGGAGTCGACCAGATTGGCCGGCGGGTTGATGTCCTTGATCTCGACGCGGGTCATCTTGATACCCCACGGGCTCGCCGCCTCGTCGACGATGCGCAGCAGGCGGTCGTTGATGGTGTCGCGGTTGGACAGCAACTCGTCCAGATCCATCGAACCCATGACCGAGCGGATGTTGGTCATGGTCAGATTGAGGATCGCGTTCTGAAGGTTTGTTATCTGATAGGCCGCCTGCGGCGCGTTGAGCACCTGGAAGAAAGCCACGCCGTCGACCGCGACGATGGCGTTGTCGCGGGTGATGACCTCCTGCGTCGGCACGTCCAGCACCTGCTCCATCATGTTCATCTTGGCGCCGATCCGGTCGATGAAAGGAATGATCAGGTTCAAGCCCGGCGTCAGCGTCTTGGTGTAGCGGCCGAAGCGCTCGACCGTATAGTTGTAGCCCTGGCCGACCGTCTTGATGCCGGTGAACAGCACCAGCAGGACGAGGATAACGAGGACCGGAATGATGATGTCGAGGCCAGTGAACGGCATGAAGCTTCCCCCTGTGTTGCCCGGCGCGGCCTTCGCAACAGCTCAGGGCCAGCGTCCCGCAAACATCTAAGTGGGAAATTGCGCGGTTACAATCGCGCTGCCGTCAATTGTTGGTTGAATCGCACTGGACGGCAGACTCTCAGATCCAGCCTGACAATTCGCGGCGCACCAGGGCCTCGATCACCGCCATGCCGCCGGGGCTGTCGTTGAGGCAGGGGATGTGGGCGAAGTTCGCGCCGCCCGCATGCAGGAAGATTTCGCGGGCCTCGACCGCGATCTCCTCCAAGGTCTCGATGCAATCCGACGAGAAACCGGGATTGACGATTGCGATCGACTTCACGCCTTCCCGAGCGAGCCTTTCCACAGTCTTGTCGGTATAGGGCTGCAACCATTCCTGCGCGCCGAAACGCGACTGGAAGGTGGTGATCAGCTTTTCCTCTCCCCAGCCCAGCCGCTCGCGCACCAGCCGCGTCGTCTCCAGGCAGTGCCAGTAATAGGGATCGCCCTTGTCGGAATAGGGTTTAGGGATCCCGTGATAGGAGGCGATGACCACCTCCGGCGCGAAATCGAGAGAGACGAGGTGGGTCTCGATCGAGCGGGCGACGGCATCGACATAGACTGGATCGTCGTAATAGGCCGGCACGCTGCGGACAGCCGGCTGCCGGCGCATTTTCGCAAGGGCGGCAAAGAGCTTGTCGTTGGCGGTTGCAGTCGTCGTTGCCGAGTATTGCGGATAGAGCGGCAGGACCAGCAGGCGGTCGCAGCCCTGCGCCACCAGGCGATCGGCCACGCTTTTCGTGGACGGGTTGCCGTAGCGCATCGCCCAGCCGACGACGATTTGCGGCTCGTCGCGCAACGCCTCGGCAAGCTTCTCGCTTTGCGCCCGCGTATAGGTGCGCAGCGGGGATTCGTCGCGCTCCCGGTTCCAGATCTTGCGATAGTTCGCGCCGGATTTCGTCGGCCTGGTGTTCAGCACGATTCCGTAGAGGATCGGGTACCAGGCGATGCGCGGCAGCTCTATGACGCGCGGGTCGGACAGGAATTCCCTGAGATAACGCCACATCGAGCCGAAATCGGTGCCGTCGGGCGTGCCGAGATTGACCAGCATGACACCGATCTTTGGAGATTTCAGCGCCGGATGCGCGACCGGCAACTGCCTGCCTGCCTCGGCTTTCGATGTCTTGCTGGTTTTCGCGGCATCCATTCAGCGCTTCTCCGGTAACGGCCGGGAACCTAGCCGGGTGGCCGTGGAATACAATGCTGCGTCTGGCCGCACCTCGCCATGAAAAAAGCCCGCCCGGGCGTTCCGGACGGGCTCTCCTTCATCGTAGCCGAAACGCTCAGCTTGCCGGCGGCACCTTCAGCGTCACGCCTATCGGCAGCGCCTCCGGCTTGTATTCCGGATTGGCCTCGGCGAGGCCCTTCCACTTGAAGCCGTCGCCGTAGATCTTCTCGGCGATATCCCAGAAATTGTCGCCGGGAGCGACAACATGGCTGTCGGACGTGGCCGCCGCTGCAGGCTCGGCCCCGGCCAGGGGTCGCCCCCCCTTCCGCGTCGGCCGGTTTTGGGGCCTCGGCCGCGGAAGCGGGCTCAGCGGCAGGGGGGGGGGCCCCCCCCCCTGCGGCCCCTGCCGCTGAACCCGCTCCGGCCGCCGAGCCCGCGAAACCGGCCGAACCGGAAGTGGCGGCCGGGCCCGCGGGAGGGGGCTCAGCGGCAGGCGCTGCCGCTGCGGTTTCAGGCGCGGCTTCGACCTTCGGCGCGGCCGCTGCGATCTCGCCGGAGGCGGCCGGCAAATCGGGCAGCTTGATCGCGGCTTCGGGCGCGGGGGTTGGTTCAGCGGCGGCGACAGCCGGGGCAGGCTCTGCCGCCGGGGCGGCCTCAGCGGCCTTCGGAGCTTCCGCCGCCGGCGCAGGCTCCGCTGCCGGTGCTGCCGCTGCGGCCGCTATCTCCGTGATGCGCCCGTCGAGCTTCGGCGTGTAGGGCTGGTTGGCCGCGAGATAGTCAGCGACCACCTGTTCCAGGCTCGGGCCGTAATCATAGGCGTTCTGCGCGTTCTCCTCGAACAGCTTGTAGCCGTCACCGCCGCCGCGCACGAAATTGTTGGTGGCGATCGTGTAGGTCTTGGCCTCGTCGATCGGCGCCCATGCGCCGCCTTCCATCACTTCCAGCGACTTAAGCCGCCCCTCGTTCGGCGCGACCGATTTGTCGAAGGAATATTTCAGGCCGGCAACCTGCGGGAACTTGCCTTTGCCTTCCTCGATCTCGGAAAGCCCGGCTTCGATCGAGGCCTTGAGGTCCTTGCCGGTCAGCTGGAAGGTCGAGAGTGTATTCTGGAACGGCAGCACGTTCAGCACTTCGCCCATCGTCACCTTGCCGGCGTCGATGGAGGCGCGGATGCCGCCGCCGTTCTGGATAGCGATCGTCACGCCCTGGTCCTTGGTGCGGTCGATCATCGCGTCGGCAATCAGATTGCCCATCTCGCATTCCTTGGCGCGGCAGGTTTCGCGGCCGCCGTCGATCGGGGCGGTGGTCTCGGCGACCTCCTTGTTCTTCAACTCCTCGATCGGCGCGCCGAGTTCCTTGATGCGCGCCAGTACCGCCTCGTCCGGCTTGATGGAATTGTCCAGGTAGAGCGGATCGCCCTTGGCCTCCTTGACGACGCCATTGTCGTCGAAGGTCACGGTGAACTCGCCGAGATATTTGGAATAGGACGCGGCCTGCGTCACCGGAACCTTGTAGCCCTCGGGGTTGTCGACCATGGTCGGGTAGGGGCCTTCGGCCTTGTCATCGGTGTTGGAAAGCAGCGAGTGCGAGTGCCCGCCCACCACCACGTCGACACCCGGAATCTTGGCGATAAGCTCCTTGTCACGGGGATAGCCGACATGGGTGAGCGCGATGATCTTGTTGACGCCTGCGGCCTTCAGCTTCTCGACCTCGGCGGTAATCGTCTTGATGTCGTCCTCGATCGTTATGTTCGGGCCGGGCGCGGCGACTTCGGGCGTGTCGTTTGTGACAGCCCCGACGATGCCGATCTTCTGGCCGCCGACGTCGAGCGTGATCGACGGCTCGATGCGGTCGCCGACCTTCGACTGCGCGTTGGCGCTTACATTGGCGGAGAGCACGGGGAATTTGATCACGTCGAGGAACGGCGCCAGCGCATCTTCGCCGTCGTCGAACTCATGGTTGCCGACGGTCATGGCGTCGAACTTCATCAGGTTCAGGAATTCGGCTTCGACCGCACCTTTGAAGGTGGTGTAGAACAGCGAGCCCTGGAAATTGTCGCCGCCATTCAGCAGCAGCACGTTCTGGCCTTCGAGCGCCTTGCGGCGGTCGGCGATCGCTGTGACCAGGCGGGCTGCGCCGCCGATGCACTCGCCCTTGCCTTCCTCTTCGGCCGAGCAGGTCGATTCGTATTTGTTGTTGGATTCGATGCGGCTGTGCCAGTCGTTGATGTGCAGGATGTTCAGCGTGTAGTCGGCAAAGGAAGCGCCCGCCGACATGGCGACTGCCGATGCGGATAGGGCTGCGATGGCGGCGAACTTCTTCATTTCTGTCTCCCGAGTGATCCCCTGTCGGAGCGCTAACGCGACTCCCTCGACCGCTCTGCGAGACGGTCCCCAAACCATGTTCACATTGCGGTTTGCCGGATGCAAGAGGAATCCCGGGCCTTGGTGGGACCTTCCAGTGCAATCAGGCGCTGTAGTCGCGCTCGTCGGAAATGACCTTGCCGTCATTGGCGAGCGAGCCGGGCGCCGCCAGGCGAACCGCGCCGCCGAGCTTGGTGATTTCACGCAGCGAAGCTTCGACGGCGGGAAGATCGGGCGCTGCTCCGCCTGCTGCCTCGACATGCAGCACCATCGCGTCGCGGTCGCCGTCGCGGGCGACCACCAGGCGGGCCTTGGCTATCTCTGGGTGCCGCCGGACTACCGCCGCGATCTGGGCCGGATCGACGAACATACCCTTGACCTTGGTGCGCTGGTCGGCGCGGCCCATCCAGCCCTTGATGCGGGCGTTGGTCCGGCCGCAGGGCGACAGGCCGGGAAGGATCGCCGACATGTCGCCGGTGCCGAGCCGCACCAGCGGATAGCCGGCGTCGAAGCCGGTGCCGCGACGATCTCGCCGACCTCGCCCTCGGCGACCGGGTCGCCGGTGCCGGGTCGGACGATCTCGACGATCAGCTTCTCATTGAGGATCATGCCCGGATTGGGCGAGCCGTCCGCGGCAGCGCTTTCATAGGCTATGACGCCGAATTCGCCGGTGGCGTAGCACTGGAAGACCTGGATCCCGCGCGAAAAATACTCGGCGCGCAGCGAGGGAAACAACGCTCCGCCCGACACCAGCGCCAACTTGAACGAGGACAGGTCCTTGCCGGTCTCGGCGGCGCGGTCGAGAATCACCTTGAGGAAATCCGGCGTGCCGCAATAGACCGAGGGCTTCAGCGCCGCCGCGGCCTCGACCTGCATGTCGGTGTTGCCGGCGCCGGCGGGAAACACGGTGCAGCCGAGCGCGCGTGCGCCGGCGTCGAGTATGAAGCCGCCCGGCGTCATATGATAGGCGAAGCTGTTGTGGACGATGTCGCCGGCGCGAATGCCGGCAGCGAAGAAGGCGCGGGCGGTGTTTTCCGCAACTTCGGCGCCGAGTTCAGGCTCCCATAGCGGGCCGGGCGAGTGGAACACGCGGTTGCCCCGCAATGCCGCCGGATCGGCGAAGCCGCCGAAGGGCGGATCGCCCTGCTGGAATTCCATCAGTTCGGATTTCCTGAGCACCGGCAGGCGAGCGAGCTCCGCGCGGCTCGTCACCGCCTCCGGGTCGATATCGCCGAGCCAGCGGGCCAGGCCGGGCGCTGCCACTGTCGCTTTGCGCAAAAATCCGGGAAGCGCTGCAAGCAGCGCCGCCTCGCGCTCGGCGGGGTCTCGCGTTTCAAGGTCGTCGAAATGGGAGGCCATGAATTTCCGTCCGTTGCCAGATGCCGTTATCGCAGCAGCCTTATCCAGCGCGCAAGGTTGATCAACGATATGAGTGCGCCCGCAAGATAGGTAAATGCGGCTGCGCGCAGGACGCTTCGTATGGCCGGCATGTATGCGGCGTCGACATAGCGGCCTTTCTCCAGAATGGGCAGCGCCTTGGAGAAGCTGGCGTCCATCTCCACGGGCAATGTGACAAGGTTGACGAGGACACGAACTGCCAGCAGTGCAATGCCAATTCCGAGCACCGCAAAGAAAGCCATGGGCGTTCGCGTAAGGGCGGCGAGCAAGGGAGCAGCTATGAAAAAGATGCCGGCAATCCGATCCGTGATGGCGGTAAACCTGGCAAGGCGCTGACGCAACGCCAGCAGGCGCTCGCCGCGCGCATCCTGAAGCGCATGAGAAACTTCGTGCGCTGCGATCGCAACGGCGGAAAGAGAGCGGCCGTCATGATGCTTGGCCAGCAGCCTCACTGCCTTGGCATCCGGATCGTAGTGGTCGCCGCGGTCCGTCGTTTCAACCTTGACGTCGGCGAGGTCGAAGCGATCGAGAAGGTGGCGTGCAAGTTCTGCGCCCGTGCCTTGCAGATCCGGACGGTCGGTCCCGTGCCGGTCTATGGTGAACCGCACCCAGATCTGCGGAAGCACGATGACGCAAATGAGGGCGAAAAGAATGACGACCGCCATTCCTGCCGCCTCCAGCGGCTAACGTCAGCCGACCGCCGGACGCCTCGTCAGCACGAATTGCTGGCCGGTGGAGCTCGTGCAATTGAGCTGGTTGGAGGCGACCAGGGCGCAATTGACGCTTGAGGTCGTCTGGCGAATGAGCGACCTGACTGTGATCGCGACGTTCCGGTTGTCCACCATCTGGTAGCTGCCGTCGGCAAGCTTGTTGCCGGTATCGAGAGCCGAAGTCTGGAACACCCCGCCCGAGAAGCGCGACACGGCGACGCCGTCGGTGCTCAACCATTCGCCTTCCACGCCCGTCGGGGCGGCGGCCAATGGTCCCCCGCCGCCGGGGCCGCCGGTCATGCAGCCGGCGAGGCTCGCCGCCACAGCGGCAATGGCAGCCGCGGAAAACAGTTTGCGCACCATGGCGATCATCCCTCTCTTTTCAAATCGTGATTGTGTCGCTTGGCGCACGCGGAAAATCAAGGCGCTCGCCGTTTTCAGGTCCCGCCTGGCCGGGTTTGCCCGAAAACTGTTTCGCATTTGTCACGGTCCCGCGCCCCCCCGCAAATATTCTGCTTGCAGCTTCAGGCGCGAAGACTAGCATCCCGGCGAACGGAAGCGACCCCGATGCTCACCGAACCAAATCGCAATCCCGGATCGCACCGTTATGGCAAGCCGAGCCTGTGGTGGCCGCCGCCGCGGGCGGAATGAGCTTTTTTCATCCGAGAGAAGTGAATTCCAGCTGACGAGACATCACCATGAACACCATGCTTTCCGTGAATGCCGGGGAGGCCGGGCTTGCCGTCACCTTCGCGTCCGGCGAAACCGTTTCCTATCCGTGGCTCTGGCTGAAGGACAACGCGCCTTCGTCATTCCATCCCCAAACCGAGGAGCGGATTTTCGACCTGACCAGCGTCGAGCCCTCGCTCCAGCCGCTGCGGGTCGAGGCGACCGGCAACGGCGTCGCCATCACCTGGTCGAACGATACCGCCGAGGACTTGCTGCCGGCGGGTTTCTTCGACGCCCATCGGCCCGGCCGCGCACGCGACGACCCGGCCGACATCGCCCCCCGGCTCTGGGACGGATCGCTCCGCTTCGAGGCTGTCCCGCGCCGTGCCGCGCCGGCGCTCATGAAGGACGATGACGCCCTGCTTGCCTGGCTCAAGGCCACTGCCGCATTCGGCCTTTCCATCGTGGACGGCCTCGACGACGACCCCGAAGCGGGCAGGCTCGTGGCGGAACGGATCGCGTTCCTCAGGCAGACCAATTTCGGCACGATTTTCGAAGTTGTTTCCATGCCCAATCCCAACAACCTCGCCTATACGCCCGTCGCACTGCCGCTGCACACCGACCTGGCCAATCAGGAGGTGCCGCCCGGCTACCAGTTCCTGCATTGCGTTTCCAACGGGGCGGAAGGCGGCGGATCGACCTTCGCCGACGGGTTCGCCGTCGCGGCGGCGCTGAAGGACGAGGACCCGGAGGCCTATCGCCTGCTGTGCGAAGTCGAGATTCCCTTCCGGTTCCATGACGCGGATTACGATATCAGGGGCCGGTTTCCCGTGATCGTCACCGACAGCAGAGGCGAAGTCACCGAACTGCGCTTCAATGCGCATCTGGTCGACGTCATCGACCTTCCTTCAGAGAAGGCGGTATCGTTCTACGCTGCCTATCGAAAGCTCATGGGCATGATCCGCAGCGAGCGGTTCATGATCGCCTACCGGCTGAAAGCCGGCGAGATGGCGGTGTTCGACAATCGCCGCGTGCTCCACGGGCGGCAGGCGTTCAACCCCAACACCGGACGCCGCCATTTGCGCGGCTGCTATGTCGATCGCGGCGAGTTCCTGAGCCGCATCCGGGTCCTGTCGCGGTAGCATCCACCGAAAGGAAAATGGCGGCGTCGCCGCCGCCATTTTCAGTCACCGGACCAGTATGTTGCGGAACTGCCAGGCGTCCTTCGTATCGAGGTCTTCCGGGAACAGGCCGGGGCGGCCCTCCAGCGGCGTCCAGTCGGTGTAATAGCCCCTCACCGGCCCGAGATAGGGCGTCTGCACTTCGAGGCAACGCCGATAGTCCATCTCGTCGGCCTCGACGATGCCTGCCTGAGGATTTTCCAGCGCCCAGACCATTCCGGCCAGAACCGCAGAGGTGACCTGCAGGCCGGTTGCGTTCTGGTAGGGCGCCAACTTGCGCGCCTCGGCGAGCGAAAGCTGCGAGCCGTACCAATAGGCGTTCTTCGCGTGGCCGTAGAGCAGCACGCCGAGTTCGTCCACGCCGTCGACAAGTTCGTCCTCGTCGAGCACGTGATGCACCGGCTGCGCGTTGCCGCCCGACCCGAACATCTCGTGCAGCGACAGTATGGCGTCATTGCAGGGATGGTAGGCGTAGTGACAGGTCGGACGGTAGGAGACCTTGCCCTTCTTGTCGCGCAGGGTGAAGAAATCGGCGATCGAGATCGCCTCATTGTGGGTAACGAGAAAGCCGTATTGCGGCCCGGGCGTCGGGCACCATGTCCGCACCCGCGTGTTGGCGCCCGGTTGTTCGAGGAAGATCGCGGCCTTCGAGCCCTTCTTCTGCTTGCGGGCGTTTTTCGGCATCCATTTCTCATGCGTGCCCCAGCCGAGTTCGGCCGGCTGCAGCCCCTCGGAAATGAAGCCCTCGACCGACCAGGTGTTCCAGAACACGTTCATCGGCTTGGGGTTCTTGGTGCGCTGCGTGTCGCGCTCGGCGATGTGGATGCCTTTGACGCCGGCCTGCTTCATCAGCCGCGCCCAGCCCTCGCGGTCGCCTTCCGCCGGCTCGGCGAATTCGAGCCCAAGGTCGTTTGCGAGATTGACCAGCGCCTGCTTGACGAACCACGAAACCATGCCCGGATTGGCGCCGCAGGTGGAAATTGCCGTCGCGCCGCCGGGATTCTTGCGCTTCTCCTCGAGAAGCGCTTCGCGGAGCGCATAGTTGGTGCGGCTGGCATTGTCGGCCGTGGCATCGAAGTAGAAACCGAGCCAGGGCTCGATCACCGTATCGACGTAGAGAACGCCGAGCTTGCGGCAGAGCCGCATCAGGTCGACCGAGCCGGTGTCCACCGAAAGGTTGACGCAAAAGCCCTGGCCGCCGCCCGCGGTCAGAAGCGGCGTCAGCAACTTCTTGTAGTTCTTCTTGGTCACCGACTCCTGCAGGAAGGCGATGCCGCGTTCGTCGAGCAGCTTGCGGTCGTCGTCGCGCGGATCGATGACCGTCATGCGGGATTTGTCGAATTTGAAATGGCGCTCGATGAGGGGAAGCGTGCCGCGGCCGATCGACCCGAAGCCGATCATCACCACCGGGCCGGTAATTTCACCGTGGACGGGCCATTTTTCTTTCGCCATTCTTCAGACACTCCTGGTTCGCGCGTTATGCGTGCATCTCGACGGGTGGTCGAGTTGAAGACCATAGTTCCTCGTCACAATAAAGCGAAAACCGCCAAGCTGGTTAGCGCCGAGCCAAGCCCCGCAGCACCGCCACCAGCCTGTCGCGGTCGGCGGTCAGGCCCTTATAGTCCAGTTGCGCCGCGTCGAGCCCTTCGAGCTGACCGGCAAAGGACGCGGCGAGCGCGGCGCGCTTGGGATGTTTTTCGATCGTCGCCAGCGGGTCGAGATGGATGCGGATGGTGAAAAGAATGTCGCCCGAAACCGGCAGCTTGCGCAGCGTCTGGCGCTCGACGCGGATGAAGGCCTGAGCCGCGATCTCGTCGCTCGAGAAATTTGACGGCCGGTATGTCGCCCGGTCGACGCGCTCCTGGTGCGAGAACGGCAGGTAAAGGTCGTTGCCGGCCTGCAGCGACCAATTCCAGCGCAGCACCGCCTGGCCCTGGAGGCTGTCGAACATGCGGCTTATCAGATCGGCATTGCGGGTGCCGCCGCCGAAGCCCGGCACCGGCGCGTGAATTTCATGCAGCGGCCGCCCGAATTTTTCGCGCAGAGACCAGGATGACGGAAAGCACAGCGACCCCGCCGCCAGCCGCCAGCCGTTCTCGCCTCTGCGCATCAGGATCAGGTCTTCCGGGACGAGCAGGGATGCGGTGAGGAGCGGCGGCTCCGCCGCGTCGCCGGTCCGCGTGTCGGCTCTCAACCGCTCGAGGAGCTCCGGATGATATCGGGCCAGATGCGCCTCGATGAGGTCGAGCACCTCGCGCTGCGCTTCCCGCGTATCCGGCTCCTCGACGAAAACCTTGTCGGGAACTGTCGCGTAGAGCCGGCGTTTCTCGGCCAGATACATGTCCAGATCGTCGCCGACCTCAATCCATTCGGCGAGGTTCAGCGGCTTCAGGCCGATCGAGAACGGTTTTGATGAGCCGTCATAGGGGGTGTGGAGGGGAGACATTGCTACGAGGTCAAAATCACATGTGTTTCGGACAGTAGCACCCTTCATAACGCACGTGAAAATAGCGTGTGATGGCCACTTTCCGTCAAGGTCATTCGAGGGGAAGCGATCAGGCAGGGTTGTTACTGGCCGTTGTCGATGTCCAAAGTTGCTGACTCGCGACGGCTGTCTCTCTGCTGCGGCCCGTGGGCGGCGATGGCTTCCCTGATCACGGCGGACCTGCTTTGTCCGGACGCTCGGGCGTAATCTTCCAACTCTCGCTTCAAGGCGGTGGGAAGACGAAGGGTCAATTGCTTGCTTAAAGTCATGGCGGAATCGTAGCGCGTTTTATCTCGCGGCGGTAGAAGATAATGAGACGATCTGCGCAACTGCGCATTCTTCTCCGCCCCCTCTGTCCTGCCGGACATCTCCCCCGCAAGGGGGGGAGATTAGCGGCTTCGCTGCCGCCACCAATCTTTCGGCGCTGCAAGGTGGTCGCGGCATTTGTGGCGGCCAATTTCCCCCCTTGCGGGGGAGATGTCCGGCAGGACAGAGGGGGTGGAGAAGAATGCGCTGTCTAACCCAGGCGCGCCCTGATCAGACCTCTTAGCGAGTTTCCGACGAAAATCGCGTTCGCGCGACGCAGATCCTCCTCGGTCAGCATTGCCTCCTTGGCCTTGCCGCTTTCCAGCAGTTCGCCGCGAAGCACGCCGGGCAGCAGGCCGCATCGCAACGGTGGCGTCAGCAGGACGCCGTCGCCCATATCGGCAAAGATGTTAGTAATCGTGCCTTCGCAGACCTCGCCGCGCTGGTTCAGCAGGATCACCTCGTCCGCCTCCTCGCGCGAAAATTCCGCGCGTGCCGCATCATAGACGGCGCGGCGCGTCGTCTTGTGGCGCAGCAGCGGATCGTTCGCGTCCAGCCGCGTTTCGGCAATTCGCAACGCCCAGACGACGTCCGGCGCGAGCGGCGTGAACGGCTGCGTCGTAACCTCCGGCTTACCGTCTCGTGCCAGCGTCAGGCGAACGCGCAGCGCCGCGTCGCCGCCCACTGCATCCCGAAGCGCGCGGTCGATCCCGGCCGGCGACAGGTCGAACCCAAGCTCGCGCGCCGAGGCTGCTAGCCGCGCCATGTGCCGCTCCAGCCGCACAAAGCCCCGTGCCGGCTCCCAGCGCAGCGTCTCGATCAGCTCGAAGCCGGCACCGTTCCCGTCGCGAACCGCGCTTTCAGAAGGCATTCCGCATATTCCTCCTCGACGGTGGAATCGAACACTATGCCGCCGCCGATATTGTAGACGGCTTCGCCGCCCGGAAAGAGCGAGATGGTGCGGATCGCCACCGAGAACCGCATCGTGCCGTCCGGCGCAATCCAGCCTATGGCGCCGCAATAGACGTCGCGCGGCTTGCCCTCCAGCGCGTGCAGGATTTCCATGGCGCGGATCTTCGGCGCTCCAGTGATCGACCCGCACGGAAACAGCGCCGCAAAGATTTGAGCGATGGTCAGGTCAGGCAGGAGTTTCGCGCGCACCCGGCTCACCATCTGGTGCACGGTCGGGTAGGTCTCGATGCGGAAAAGCTCCGGCACGTCGAGCGTGCCGACTTCGCTGATCAGCGAGATGTCGTTGCGCAACAGATCGACGATCATGCGGTTTTCCGCCTGGTTCTTCGGGTCGTTGCGCAGGAACTCGCGCTGCGCCTCGTCCTCCTCCTTCGTCGTGCCGCGCGGGGCGGTGCCCTTCATCGGATGCGTCTCGATCCAGCCTTCGCGGTCGATCTCGAAGAAGAGTTCCGGCGAGCGCGACAGGACGAGCGGCTCGCCCAGCGAAACCAGCGCGCCGTATTTTACCGGCTGGCGCGCCGTCAGCGCATTGAAGGCAGCGAGCGCCTCGCCCGACCATTGCGCGTTTACCGGAAAGGTCAGATTGGCCTGGTAGCAGTCGCCCTCGCGCAGATGCCGGTGCAGCCGCGCGAACCGTTTTTCGTAATCTTCGAACGACCAGCTTGCTCGCGCGTCGAAGATCGGCCCGTTGCTGGGCGGCGCTTGCCGGTCGGGCGGGGAGGTATCGGATGGGCCGTCGAACACGCCGAGACAGAAGAGCGGCGCGCGCCGGCCTTCAGGCAGAAGCGGCCTGAGCTTCGGCTCGAACAGATAGCCGGCCTCGTAGGAGAAATAGCCGGCAAGCCACTTTCCCGATTCATGGGCGGCCTGCGCCGCTTCCAGCGCCGGGAAGAAACTTTCCGCCGTATCAGGGGCGATGATTTCGCGCGGCTGCTCGAACAGCACCTCGCGCCCGGCCGGGTCGTCGCGGAAGAGGACGAAGGGTGAGGACATTGTCGCCAATTCTAATGCCATCTAACGGGGAGGGCTGGTGATCCTTCGCGCCCCCTGCAAGGGGGGAGATCAGTTGATGCCTCAGGCGCCGCCCATTCTGCGACGGTCAAAGTTGGCGAAGACGTCAATGACAGCCAATCTCCCCCCGTGTGGGCAGTGCTGTTGCATATGGATGAAGCACGACGCTGACGACCCCCTCCCCCTTGAGGGGAGGGATAGAGGGTGGGGGTAGAAACCACGCCGATCGCCTCCGAACCACCCTGTTTTTGCGGCAAATCGGATAGGAAAGCTGTCTTCATACCCCCACCCTCTATCCCTCCCCTCAAGGGGGAGGGAGTCGCCAGCGCCTCATTCCAATTATATGCGATTGCCCTGCCCTTAAGGGGCAGGGTAACGCCGACCTGGCTCACTCCAGCGCTTCCAATTCGTCGATCAGGTCGCCGATGACGCCGAGCCCGATCTGCCAGAAGGCCGGATCCGTGGCATCGAGCCCGAACGGCGCCAGGATCTCGGAATGATGCTTGGTGCCGCCGGCTCGCAGCATGTCGAAATACTTCTCCTGAAAACCGCGTTCGGCGTTCTGGTAGACGGCGTAGAGCGAGTTCACCAGGCAGTCGCCGAATGCATAGGCATAGACGTAGAAGGGCGAGTGGATGAAGTGCGGTATGTAGGTCCAGAACGTCTCGTAGCCCTCGCGCAGCCTGATCGCCGGGCCCAGGCTGTCGGCCTGCACCTCCAGCCAAAACTGGCCGAGTCGGTCGGCGGTCAGCTCGCCATTCTTGCGCTCGGTATGCACCTTGCGCTCGAACTCGTAGAAGGCGATCTGGCGCACCACCGTGTTGATCATGTCCTCGACCTTCTGGGCGAGCATGGCCTTGCGCTCCCGACGGTCGCTGGTCTTGTCGAGCAGCGAACGGAAGGTCAGCATCTCGCCGAATACCGAGGCGGTTTCGGCGAGCGTCAGCGGCGTCGAGGCCATGAGGGGCCCCTGCGCCCCGGCCAGCACCTGGTGCACGCCATGCCCGAGTTCGTGCGCGAGCGTCATCACATCGCGCGGCTTGCCCATGTAGTTGAGGAGCACATAGGGGTGCGCCGACGGCACCGTCGGATGCGCGAACGCGCCCGGCGCCTTGCCGGGCCGCACAGGCGCGTCGATCCAGCGGCGGTCGAAGAACTTCCGCGCAATATCCGCCATGTCCGGCGAAAAACGGTGATAGGCCGACAGAACCGTGTTTTTTGCTTCGTCCCATCCGATGGTCGCCTGCGGTGTTTCGGGCAGCGGCGCGTTGCGGTCCCAATGGTTCATGGTCTCCATGCCGAGCCAGCGCGCCTTCATCGCATAATAGCGATGCGACAGACGCGGATAGGCCTCGCGAACGGCCATGGCAAGCGCATCAACGACGCTCCGCTCGACGCGGTTGGCCAGATGCCGCGAATCGGCGATGTCCTCGAAGCCGCGCCAGCGGTCGGAGATCTCCTTGTCCTTCGACAGCGTGTTGGTGATCAGCGTGAAGGTGCGCAGATTCGCCTTGAAGGTCTTCGCCAGCGCCTCGGCGGCGGCGCGGCGCACCTCGCCGTCGGGATCCTGAAGCTTGTTGAGCGTCGGCTCCAGCGTCAGTTCCTCGCCGCCGACCTCGAAGCGCAGATCGGTCATCGTCTCGTCGAACAGCCGGTTCCAGGCGCCGCGTCCGGTGATCGACTTTTCGTGGAAGAGCTGTTCGATGCGGTCCTCGAGCTGGTAGGGCTTGTCCTTCCGGAGGTCGAGCACCCATGGCCGGTAGTGGCCGAATGCGGGGTCGGCGTCGAGCGCGGAGAGAATCAGCGAATCGTCCACCAGGTTCAGTTCGAGCGCGAAGAAAAGCAGGTGCGCGCTGGCGTCGGTCATCTTCTCCTGCACGTCGCCATAGAGCTTGGCGCGCTGCGGGTCGGAAGTGTCGCCGGCATAGACCAGCCCGGCATAGGAGGCGATCTTGCCGACCAGTTCCTCGATCGCCTCATATTCGCGCAGCGCCTCGCCAAGGCGGCCTTCGGCGCCGCGCGCGGCTTCGCTCGAAAGCGTGCCTTTCCAGCGTTCCTCGAAAGCGATGGCCTGTTCAGCCGCCTTCGCCAGGTCGCGCTTCAGCTCCGGCGCATCCATGCCCGGATAGAGATCGCCGAGATCCCACTCAGGCAGGTCTCCGAGTGCGGAGGAAACCTGGCTTGCCGCCAGGGCCGCGGCCTTTGCGCCGGGGTTCAGTGCCATGATGTCCGCCTTCCGATTCCAGGTATGCGCCGCGTAAACCCGACCGCTCGATTCCCCGGCTTTTTCGAAGCCATTTATTTAGAACCCTGTGCCAGGATGATCCAGACGGCAATAACGCCCGTACCCGCCATCTCCTAACCAAATATGTCATTCATGGCAGCCTGCATACTCATAGTCGATGACGATCCCGTGCAGCGCCGGCTGCTCGAGGCTGCGGTCACGAAATTCGGCCACTCGGCGCTCGTCGCCGATGGCGGCGAGGCGGCGCTCAGGCTGCTGGAGGGGCCGGATGCCCGTCCGGTCGCCGTCGTCATCCTCGATCTCTCAATGCCCGGGCTGGACGGCATAGGCGTGCTCAAGGCCATGGCCGAGCGCGGCATCCATCTGCCGGTAATCGTGCAGACGGCGCAGGGCGGCATCGAGACCGTGGTGCTGGCGATGCGCAACGGCGCGTTCGACTTCGTCGTCAAGCCGGCCTCGCCGGATCGGCTGCGCACCGCGATCGACAATGCGCTCAAGGTCGAGGCGCGCGAGATGGAGGCGAAGCGCTCCTCCAAACGCGGCGGCGGCACGCTCTCCTTCAAGGACATCGTCACCCGCAGCCCGGCCATGGACCGCGTGCTCAGGCTGGCGCAGAAGGCCGCCGCCTCCAACATTCCGATCCTCATCGAGGGCGAATCGGGCGTCGGCAAGGAACTCGTCGCCCGCGCCATCCAGGGCTCCGGCGAGCGCCGTTCAAAACCCTTCGTCACGGTCAATTGCGGCGCCATCCCCGATAATCTTGTCGAAAGCATCCTGTTCGGGCACGAGAAGGGCTCCTTCACGGGCGCGACCGAAAAGCATGCCGGCAAGTTTGTCGAGGCGCATTCGGGAACGCTGTTCCTCGACGAGATCGGCGACCTGCCGCTCGACGTGCAGGTCAAGCTCTTGCGCGCGGTGCAGGACGGCGAGGTCGACCCGGTCGGCGGGCGCTCTACAGTCAAGGTGGACATCCGCCTGATCTCGGCCACCCACCGCAACCTCCTGCAGCAGGTCAAGGACGGAAAATTCCGCGAGGACCTGTTCTACCGGCTGAACGTCTATCCGATCTTCGTTCCGCCGCTGCGCGACCGCCGCGACGACATTCCGCATCTCGTGCGCCATTTCATGGGCCGCGTCGCGCCCACCGAGGCGCGCGGCCGCATCACCGACATTTCGGCCCGCGTTTTGTCCATGCTTCAGGCCTATGACTGGCCGGGCAATATAAGGCAGCTCGAAAACGCCATCTTCCGGGCAACCGTGCTGTGCGAAGGCGATACGCTGACCGAGGAGGAATTCCCGCAGATCAGGGCGCAGGTCGAGGGCACCGTCAATCTGGACCGCGGCGAGCCCGAACCCGCTGCCGCCCCGCTGGAGGCTCCAGCCGAGGACAGGACCACGCCGTTCCGGCCCGCCGCGGAAATCCGTTTCGGCATATTGAAGGCGCTCGATGAGCGCGGCAATGTCCGCTCGCTGGCCGAGGTCGAACTCGAAATGATCAGGATGGCCATCGACCATTACAACGGCCAGATGAGCGAGGTGGCGCGCCGGCTCGGCATCGGCCGCTCGACCCTCTACCGCAAGCTGAAGGAGTACGGGATCGACCCCGAAACGGGCCGCTCCGAAAAGCTCGCTTCCTGAGAAAAGGCCCGGCCAGCACCGCGTAAGCCACGCGCTATAAGGTGCCGTTTACCATGAACTTCGTTCGGTATTTTTGCCGGGATATCGCCATGGGGCTGCCGCATTTCGACTTCAATAAACAGTGATTAACCATTAGGATCGATATTCGGACGTCACAATCACGCGTCCGGGCTTCAAATCCGGGGACAAACGGCTGAAGGCCTTTTGATTTGAACAGAACCGAGCCACACACGACCCGGCGACTCGTATCGACCGGCTGGCCGAAATGGCTTGCAGCTTTCATGCTCGCCCTCAGCTTTCTCATGATGGCGGCGCCCGTCGCCAGCGCCGAAACGCGGACGCTTAAGCTCTATTACATCCACACCAAGGAAAAGGCCGAGATCACCTTCAAGCGCAACGGGCGCTACGATCAGTCCGGCCTCAACCAGATCAACCGCTTCCTGCGCGACTGGCGCCGCAACGAGCCGACCCGGATGGACCCGCGCCTGCTCGACCTTGTCTGGGAAACCTACAAGGCGGTCGGCGCGCGCGACTATATCCACGTCGTTTCAGCCTACCGCTCGCCCGCCACCAATTCGATGCTGCGCAAGCGCTCCAAGGGCGTCGCCAACAAGAGCCAGCATATGCTCGGCAAGGCGATGGACTTCTACATTCCGGGCGTCAGCCTGAAGAAGCTGCGTGACACCGGCCTCAGGGCGCAGGGCGGCGGCGTCGGCTATTATCCGCGCTCGGGCTCGCCCTTCGTCCACATGGATGTCGGCAATGTCCGCCACTGGCCGCGCATGAGCCGCAGCGAACTCGCTTCCGTCTTCCCGAATGGCAAGACGCTGCATGTGCCGACCGACGGCAAGCCGCTGCCCGGTTTCGAGACGGCGCTGGCTTCCTACAAGGCGCGCAGCAAGAGCGGCGCCACGGCGCTGGCGCTTGCAAGCTCCTCCAGCAGCAGCAAGCGCACCAATCTCTTTGCGGCCATTTTCGGCGGCGGCGCGGACGAGGAAGAAGAGAGCAGCGGCGAGGTCGCCGTCGTTGCGGCCGCAAGCTCGCGGGCCGAGAAGCCCCAGCCCGCCAGGAAGGCCGTGGCGGAACAGCCGCAGCCCCGGCAGGCTGACAAGAAGCAGCTGCCGGGCATTCAGATCGTCTCGCCCGACCAGGCGCAGCGCACCGAAATTCCGCAGGTCGCCGAGGCCGAGGAGCCGCGCGAGGAGACGCCCGAAACCATTATCGCCGCGCTGCCCGCGCGCAGCGTTCCGGTGCCGATGCTCGCGCCGCGTCCCGACGCCGAGGTCGACCTGACCGTCGCCGCATTGGCCGAAGCCGAACAGGTTCCGTTCGGAGCCGCAGCAGCGCCACTGCCGGAGGAAGCGCCTGCCGCCACGGCCGAGCAGGTTCCGTTCGGGGCCGCAGCAGCGCCGTTGCCGGAGGAAGCGCCTGCCGCCAAGGCCGAGCTTGCCCTTGGCATCCCGCTGCCGACGCGCCGTCCCGATTACGCCCCGCCGGCTGCGGTGCTCGCCAAGGCTGATGTCGCGACCGCTCCGGTCCTGCTCGCCATGGCCGCTTCGGACGAGGGTCCGATGAGCTCATTCGCGCCGTTGCCGTCCGGCCGTCCGAGCGACGCCGACGCCGTTTTCGACCTCGCCGCGGTTCCCGCCGCGCGGTCCGAGCCGGCCAGCACAGGTGCGGTCCCGGCCGATTCGAAAGCCGCGCTTGAAGCGGTCATCAAGTCCAACGGCGCCCGTGTCGCCGCACTCGCCACGACGACGCCGCGTGCGGCCGTCGCCAGCCGTCCGGCTGGAACCGACGCGGCTTCGGCGCTGGATTCCGGCGTCAAGACGACGCGCAAATCGCCGCGGCCGAGCGCCCGCGACACCAGGCCCGATCCGAAACCGGTGGTGGTAGCCGCTCAGCCGCAGGCCGCGCGCTGGGTGCTGCACAGCGACTATGTCACCACGGCCGGGCAGAACACGACCGCGCCGTCCTTCGCCTACAACATCGTGCGAACCGCGCCGCGCGCTGTCTATACCGCCGGCTTCCAGCAGGACGACCAGGTGGCAGACGCCAACCGCTTCTCCGGCAAGGCCGTCAAATTCCTGTCGGTCGCCCGCTTCCAGTAGCGGCGGACGCAAGCTGAAAAAGCGCCCGTCTCCGGCGCTTCAGGACTGGTGACAAACGTTGCCGCTCCAAACACCGTCATCAACTCTGAGCGTGCTGTTCATCTGTGCATCGAGGGAAGCGTACACTGATTGGCGCCGTGCTCGTCATTCCGGGGCCGCGGAGCGGAACCCGGAATCCAGAGCGTCGGCACTGAAGAAATGAGATGTGTCCGATGCGATTTCAAAGCACACGAAACGTCAGCTATTTGATAGCACGAATAGCGCTTGGCGCATTTCGCTCAGGACGTTGATCTGCACCCGCAAGGTTCCAGATCAAGCCCTCTAGCTCATCAAGCGGAAGATGCAGGCTCGCTGCGATGTCATTCTTTGTGGTTCTTTCTGACCAGAGCTGCGTAAGAACCTTGTGCCAGATTGGCGACGTTTCTCTCTCGATCCCGTTCGGTTCGCCGAGTCTGTAGCCTCTCTTGCCGAGTTCGATACAAATTGACTTGTACTGCCAGTCCGAGACCAATCGAAGAGTACTCAGGCGATACGCCATCGCCATTGCGGAAACACGCCATCGGAACTTCCCCCGCAAGACAGTGTCTATCGTGACCATCCGCGAAACTCGTGCCTTCACATCTCGCGCAGGCATAAGGAATGCAGACGCGAACCGGTCTGCCTCACGCTCTGCCGACCGCGTCTCCTTCGGATCGCCATGCTTGTGCATGACCAGATGGCCTAACTCATGCGCCGCATCAAAGATGCTGCTCTCGGCAGTCTTGAAATTATTCAGGAACACGTATGGCTTGCCATCGCGCCAAAACGAGAAGGCGTTCACCGATGCCGTGTTTTCTGAGAGCGAGAAGATGCGAACCCCATTGGTTTCTAGGAGCGCGAGCAAGTTGCCAATCGGTCGCTCACCCAATCCCCAAAATTGCCGCAACGAAAATGCTGCGGCCTCTGCGTCCGTCTCGTAACTCAGGTCTAAGAGGTTTGGTGCCGGTAGGCTGAACCTGTCCTCCACCCAAGCGCTTAGTTGTAACCCGAGCGATCCAGCCGCAACGGCCGCGTCTCGTTCGCGAGCACTCATCTTGGAGAAGCTCCGGAAGCTCACCGCGCCAGTGTCGATGTCTTCTGGATCAGCGTCATAAAAGAATGCTGCTGGATAGCCGAGTTCGCGAACAAATTTTGCGACTGTGGCGTCATCGGGTTCATGGCTTCCCGCTTCGAGACGCGAGATCGTGTCCTGAGCCAAGCCAGTTTTTTCGGCCAATGCTTTTGCTGTCAGCCTACGCCGTTTTCGGGCAAGGTTGAGGCGCTTGGGATTGAACATGCTGCTACCGTTATCGGCGGGCGACCTGAGGGTCGAAGTCGTTCGCCACGTCGTCGTTGTTGCTAAGAAGGATGTCGCCCTCTTCGCTTCCGCCCTTGGAGAGATAGATGCGCTCAATGGGACTACGAAACTTGCCGGCCTTTACCACGGGGCGGGTCAACTCAGACGCGCCAGCATCATCCATCATGAGATAATAGAGCGCTACTCCGTCCGCCGGCTCAGGTGCATAGCGGGGCAAATCGTCAAATAGCATTGCGCCGCTTGCTCGCTCAGCCCCAGGCCCTTTATTTGAGCGCGGCTTGGGAACGTGATCGTCCTCGCAGGCGAGATCGACATTCGAAAATGCCACTTTGATTTTCAGAGTATCGTTTTGAATGCCTTCGACACCATCCGTCCTATCTTCTACCCACATGCCACCGACGAACTCGTTTCGAATGGCCCAAACGCCATGCTGATAGGCGAACGTCCCGGCGGCATTTACTGGATGGAACGGCGTGGCGTTTGACCGTTCATGAATCGCAACCGCGACTGCGGCGAGAAGCTTCGCCCGGGAAAGACCCATCTGGCTCAGCCGCAGGTCAACGTCCCATTGGTCGCGGTAGATTTTCGTTTCTACTAAAGGCATAAAACGACTCCTTGTCGATTTTTCTAACCAACAAGTTGGTCGAAAAAATCGACAAGGTCAAGGTTTATCGGACGATTACCAGCACTTTTCCGCAGCCAACTTGCGGGCGACCTTCGCGTGACGCCCCGTCACCGCAATAGCCACAGTCACCGCCTGCCATACGCCGCGAGGAACACGCGCACACCTTCCTTCGCATGCCGGCGAAGCTCGGCCGGCTTCGGTATCGCCTCGTCGCCCAGCAGCATGGCCTGGTTCAGCGGGGCGGACATGACCAGCCAGTTGAAATGGGAAGCGGCGACCGCAGGGTCGTCGATCGTGAGCAGACCGCGTGCCGCGAGCCGTTCGAACATCGCCCCGAGTGTCGCCAATGCGCGCGCCGGCCCACGTTCGTAGAGCACCCTGGCCAGTTCCGGAAAGCGGCTGACCTCGCCGATCACCAGGCGGCGCAACTGCATGATGCGCGGCGTCAGCACCACCTTCAACTGCCGGTACGCGCAGTCGACGAGGTATTCCGCCACATCGCCGCCTTCGTCGAGCTCGGCCACTTCGTCGCGCACAACGTCTCCCGCATTGTCGGTCATCGAGGTCACGATCTCGATGAAGAGCGCCTCCTTGCTCGCGAAATGCTTGTAGACGGTCTGCTTCGACACCCCTGAAAGCGCTGCGATCTCGTCCATGTTGGCGCCGAGATAACCGCTCTTCAGAAACACCTCCGTGGCCGCGTCGAGGATCGCCTTGCGCTTGCGCGCGGAGCGGTTCGGGGCATCGGTTCCCTCCTGTGTTTTTGATGAAGCCAGATCCGCCACGAAAACCGCCAATCTCTGAACCAAACTCCGATTGACTCTATGGTACTGGACAGTCTAGTTTTGCGCAACTGCGGTACTGGACGGTCCAGTTTGCATTCCGATGTTCAGCAAGAGGAGGGAGCGCGCAGGCAATTCGTCGCCGTCGCCCTTGGAAACGAGCAGGAGAACCCACCATGCACATACAATTCGCCGAGCTTCCCGTGTTCGATCAGGATCGCGCCAAGAAGTTCTACACCGACCATTTCGGCTGCGAGGTCGCCGCAGACGCTCCGATGGGCAAGGACGGGTGGCGGTGGATCGAACTCAAATTCCCGGGCGCCGAGACGGCATTGCATTTCGTCAGGCGCAACGACGACGCGCCATCGGCGGAGCCGGTCCTGGTGCTGGTCGACGACGATGTCGAGGCGACCGTCAAATTCCTGAAATCGAAAGGCGTGGAGATCATCACCGAACCGCAGGAGGCTCCGTGGCAGCCGGGACGCACGGTCGCGGAATTTCGCGACAGCGAGGGCAACCGGCTGGTGATCGGCAGCAGATGAGCCGGCCGCCCGAAGGTCCATGCGCAAGCATCCGGCCACCTGTCTCAAATCGCGGAGCATGATGCAAAATGAGCGGAACTACGATTATCGGATGCAACTGCGGACGGACGCGCCTGGAAGTGCTGGGAGCACCGATCCTTGTGTCCGAATGCCTGTGCAACAGCTGCAGGGCGGCTGCGGATCGTCTAGCGAGCCTCCCCGGCGCAAGGAATATCCTTACATCCTACGGCGCGACGCCTTGTGCGGAATATCGCAAGGATCGCGTCCGGATCCTGTCCGGCGCGGAGCACATGAGTGAATTCCGGCTGTCCGCCGATGCGGGTTCGCGGCGCGTTGTCGCGACCTGCTGCAATACGCCGGTGTTCCTGGAGATGAAGGGCGCGCATTGGCTGAGCATCTATCTGCATCTCTGGCCGGACGAGGCGCGGCCGAAAGCCGAGTTGCGCACGATGGCAGGCGACCTGCCCGATGCTTCCAAGCTGCCGGACGACATCGCCAATCTGAAAAGCCACACCGTGTCCTTCTACGCAAAGCTCCTTCGGGCGTGGATCGCCATGGGATTCCGGAATCCCAAGATCGAAGTGATGGGGAAGATCGTCGCCTGACGACGTCGAAAATCGAGAACGTCAGCCCTTGCGCAGTGTCGCGGCTTCCCGGGCCAAAGCCTCGATGGCGTCCCATTTGCCGGCTTTCACCAGGTCGTCGGGCGCGACCCACGAGCCGCCGACGCAGATCACGTTGGGCAGGCCGAGATAGTCCCTGGCGTTGCCGGCGCTGACGCCGCCGGTCGGGCAGAATTTCATGCCGCCGAAAGGCGAGGCCAGCGATTTCAGGAACGCTGCGCCGCCTGCCTGCTCGGCCGGGAAGAATTTCAGGAAATCGAGCCCGGCTTCTCGCGCCGTCATGATCTCACCCGGCGTGATCGCGCCAGGCAGCAGCGGCACCTCGCTGCCGCCCGCGGCGGCCAGCAATTCGCGCGTGACGCCCGGGCTGACGATGAATTTCGAGCCGGCCGCCGCCGCTTCGTCGAATTGGCGCGCATCCAGTATGGTGCCCGCCCCGACGATAGCCTCCTCGACCTCGCCCGCCGCCCGGCGGATGCATTCCAGCGCATCCGCGGTCCGCAGCGTGATCTCGATGACGCGCAAGCCGCCGCGGGCAAGCGCCCGCGCCAGCGGCACGGCGTCGGCGACCCTGTCGATCTTCAGCACAGGGATCACCGGCTGGCCATCGAGGAGCGACAGGAGTTTTTCAGTCTTGCTGGCCATTTGCGCCTTCTGCCGTTCGGGATTTCAGCCGGGATTAGCAGAAGCATCCCGCCAAGTCCACGAAAGCGGGCCGCTCAGCCCCGCCCGAGGAAGCTTGAAAATGTCCGAGCAAGTCTGTTCCAGAAGCGCGGCTTCACTGGCCTGGCCGCCTGCGTCTTCGTCGGAATCGCCGTCGCCGGAAGCGCTTTCCTGGCAGGGCTTTTCGGGATCCTGAGCGTCGTATTTCTTTTCTCCGGCAAGGGCTCGCCGGATTCAGCACGGAAGCGGTGGTAAGCCGCTGCTAACTTCCTGTGGTAGCCGTAGCGCCGGTATTGCGGCCCGTTATAGCCACGCGCGAAGGCTTCCCAGTCGCGCCTGCATACCGCCGCTGCAAGCCCGGCCTTTTCGATGTAGCGCGCCATCAGCCGGACCTGCCCGGCGACGCCGCAGCGCGCCTCCGCCACCAGCGCGTCGACATCGGCATAGCCGAGCCAGGCCCAGTGCGCGCCCATCACCTGGCCGATGCCCCAGGACACGCTCTCGTTGGCGGCCTTGGCGTCGATCGCGCAAGCTTTTTCGAGAAGCGCCCAGCGTCCGGCCTGCGTTCTCGGATTGGCGACTGCGCCTGCCGACGGCGAGGCGAGACCGTCCGTCCGCGCACGCTGCCGGTTTGCCGGCGACAGCCGCCGGTCGAAATAATGGCCCTCGAAACGGATTAGCGGCTCCCGGCTG
>NZ_AHAM01000057.1 GCF_000236565.1 Mesorhizobium alhagi CCNWXJ12-2
ACTGCCCGCATCCACATCGGCAAAACTGATGCCGGTCAGGGCGGTGAAGACATCTTCGGTGACGTTGATGGACGACGGCGCCGTGACAACGGGCGCGTCGTTGACCGCCGCGACCTGCAAGGTCACGGTGTCGCTATCGCTCTGTGCACCGCCGCTGCCCGAATTGCCTCCATCATTGATGCCGGCCGTGAGCGTCACGTCACTTGTGACGTTGGAGGCAGTCGTAAATGTAACGTTGCTGGCGCCGATGAAGGCATTGATGTTGGCGATGGTGCCGGTCAGGGTCATCGCACTGTTGGTCCCCCCTACAGTCACGCTGCCGCCACTGGTCGCGGCCAACGTGCCGCTCGCCACTGAGAGGGTTGCCGTCACGCTGCTACCGCCCGCATCCGCATCGCTGAAGCTGATGCCCGTGACCGAACTCGCCACGTCCTCGGTGACCGAGATACTGGACGGCACGCTGACGACGGGGGCGTCGTTCACCGCCGTCACGGACAGCGTCAAATCTTGAGCATAGAATTCATTGCCGCCGCTGCCGGTTTTGCCGTTATCGTCGATGCGTACAGTAAGCAGCACGTCCGACGTCGAATTGAGAGCGGTCTGGAATTGTAGCTCCGAATCCGCGATAAAGCCGTTGATGTCGGCAATGCTACCGAGCAGGGTCAGGGTGCCGGTTCCGGAGCCGGTCACCGTTACTCCCGGCCTATCGGTGCCAGTCAGCGTACCCGACACAACAGTGAAGCGCGCGGTCACCGCGCCACCGCCCGCATCCACATCGGCAAAACTGATGCCGGTCAGGGCGGTGAGGACATCTTCGGTTACGTTGATGGACGACGGCGCCGTGACAACGGGCGCGTCGTTGACCGGCGTGACGTCGAGCGTAATTGTCCCGTCGGCAGGTCCTGTGTTGGCAGCATCGCGTATCCGCGTTGCGATCGTCACGTCCTGATCCCAGTTCGCCGAAGGCGTAAACGCGACGGCAGCCAGAGCAGCATTTACATCGGCAACGGAACCGGTAACTGCCCAGGTACCGGTACCGGCATTGTAGGTTGAGGTGGCCGAGCCAAAGGTGCCGGTGCGGAGCGAGCCCGCCGCGGGATTGGAGAGAGTAAGGATGGCTGTTATTGTGTCGCCAGCATCCACGTCCGACACGACGATATCATTCAGCGCGACACTGCTGCCCGGATCTTCGGTATAGGTCACTGTTTGGGTGAGGTTAGTCGCGGTCGGCGCGTCGTTGACGCTGACAACGTTCATAGTGACGGTCTGGGCGGTGCTGCCGCCGTCGCCGTCGTTGACGCTGATCTGGACCTCCCGGATGAGGGTCGACGGATCCAGCGTGTTGGTGTTGGCGTAGATGAGTTTGCGCAGGATCGCCTGCACCACGTTCGGGGTCGCCTGGTCGTTCAGGCTGATCACCAAATCGTTCGTCCCGGTACCGCCGGTCATGTCGCCGACCTTGTCGGCGCCGTAAAACACTGAGGAACCGCTCACGCCGACCTGGCCCGCCCCGCTCCCTTCATTTCGAACGGACAGCACGTCCTCGCCGGGAGTCCCGTCTGCTGTGATCTTGACGACGATGCTGCCGCCGTCGAAATCGGGCGAATCGCTGTCCACGACCGTTGCATCGCCGCCGGCGTCCAGCAGGACGGCGGTGCCGCCCTCGATGAAGGAAGCACCGTCGCCGCCGAGGTTGCCGATGACCGGGGCGACATTCTGCACGGCGTTGGCAACCGTGATATCGTCGATGAAGAAGGAGATGTCGGAGGCGCCGTCTTGTTGGACGATGCGAAACTCGTCGATGTTCTTCCACTCATCTCCCGATGTCGAGATGATCGAGGCACTCGATGTCACCTCAAAATTTTGAGAGGCCACCGCAATGCCGTCGCGATAACCCACAAGCTGTGCATTCGGAGCCATGCCGCCGCTGACGATTGCGAAGCTCTCAAGCCAAAATTCCTCGCCCGTTGTGGCCGAGAACTGCGCCTGCGCCGCGACACCAAGCCAACCATTGACCGAAAGCGCATTGTCTCCGGGGCCGACAAGGACTGTGTCACCAGCGTTACCGGTCACATCCAGATAGCTAGGCGTTCCCCCATCTCCGGGGGCATTATTCCCGTCCGCATCAAGAAGATTTATCGTCCAGCCATTGACGATGCGCGGACTATCGCCAAAGCTGCGGGTGTCGTCGGGATCGCCGTCTCCTGACAAGGGAATGCCGTCGAACGTTTCGGTAATTGGCGCAGCCATGGTCATCCCCCCAGATATGTCGGAGGAAGCCGATCCAGCCTTCCATAGCAGCAGCTACCGGGTAACTTGCTCCGCATTTTCGCAAAGCTCGCCGGCCGGCCGCAGGGATAAGCGCTTATCGGAATCCCCCGATCCCATCGCCAAGGTTTGCACGATCACGCGCGCGAGTCGATGGGCCAGACCGAAGCCTTACCCAGAATTGCAAAAACTGGCGCGCATTTCGGGCGATCCAGGAGCCAGGTTCTTTGAAGGGATGGTGGGCGTGACAGGGATTGAACCTGTGACCCCTGCAATGTCAATGCAGGCGATTCCTTGATTTTATTGGGAAATCGCATCGCATAAAGCCAGAACATCGCGGAAACATCGCTACGTTTCTGTGCGGTTTCTGTGCGGAAGGGGAGGGCTGCTGATGGCCCGCTCCGAAACCTTTTCCGACGAGGAGCTCGCCCTCCTGACGAAGGCAGAGCGCGACGGCCTGCTCGGCGTGACCGATGATGCCGCCGGCGAGCCGCTGACGGAGCGCCAGCGCCATCTGGCCTGGTGCAAGGAACGGGCGCTGGAATACCTCGATCGAGACGACTGCAGGAACGCCGTCGCCTCGTTCCTGTCCGACGTGCAGAAGCACCCGTCCACGGCCGGCCTCGCCGGCGGCGGGCTTGCAATCATCGGCATGAGGGAGGCCTGCAGCGGCGACGTCCAAGCAGTCGAGCGCTGGATCGAGGGCTTCAACTGATGCCCCGCCGGAAGCCATTCACCAACGTGCAATTCGCCCGCTATGCGGCGTCGATTGCCAGCAGGTCTGCGAGCTGGGCGCGCGACATCCTCGACGACACCGAAGGGAGCCCGCGACCGGAAGCAGTCGAGCGTTTCTGCCAGGAGATCGCGGGTGTGCTCGACAGAATTTCCGAAGTGTCAACCGGGGTCGAAGGGCAATGAGCATCCGGCCCCAGCCCGACCTGTTCGACGACATGGAGATGTCGGCCATCATCAGCGACTGCGGCCTCTACCGCACCGAGCTGCGCCGCGTCTGGAACAGCGATCTGCCGCTCCTCGTCGTCTGCATGCTCAATCCCTCGACTGCGGACCATCGCAAGAACGATCCGACCATCCTCGCGCTGATCCATTTCGGCAAGCTGTGGGGCTACGGCGGCCTGCTCGTCATTAACCTATTCGCGTTCCGTTCGCCGTCGCCGGCGGACATGATGGCGGTGTCCGAGCCGTTCGGCCCCTGCAACGCTCGAGCGATCGCCGACGCCATGGAGTACGCTCGAGACAATGGCGGCCGCCTGCTTGCGGCGTGGGGCAACCACGGCGACCATCACGACCGAGCCGAATGGTTCTGCAATCGCGCCCTGCAGGTCTACAGGCTTACGCTCATCTGCCTCGGCACCACCAAGGGCTGGAAGCCGAAGCACCCCATGGCGCGCGGCAAGCACCGGATACCTCGCGATCAACAGCCGATCGTCTGGAGGGCTCCGGTTTGACCGAAAGCCCCTTCCAAGCCCCCATCGGCAAGTATCGCGTGGTCAAGTGGCTCCGGCCCTTCGTGGCGGAGAAGGTCGAGGACTTCGCCGCGCTGCCCGACGCGGTGGACGAGGCCGATCGGCTGGCGCTCGAAGGCGAGACCACCGGCGTTTTCACGTCCACCCAGCGCCGGATCTACACCGGCGGCAACGGCGGCGAGATCGCGCCGGCCAAGGTGTTCCCGAGTTCGATTACCAGGCTCGCACGTGTCCGCGACGGCGAGCGTCCCAAATCAACCGGCGGCTTCAAAAGGAGAAGATGATGACGGAGCAAAGTCCTGCGGAGGCAGGCGACGACGCCTTCGAGTGGGCGATCGTCGAAATCATGGGCCACCGCAAGCTCTACGGCCGCGTCCGCGAGGAGGAGAAGTTCGGGGCCAAGATGCTGCGCATCGACGTGCCGAAGCCAACGGTACCGCGGACGCTCTTCGATGCCGCCGAGGGCAAGCCCGAGGAACCGTCGCTGACCTGGGTGACGCAATGGTATGGCGGCCCGTCGATCTTCTCCCTGACGCTCACCGACGAATCCACCGTGCTTCGGGCGAACCAGCCTTACGCGCCGGCGCAGCGCTACATCGCGCCGCCGGACCGGTACGACGACGGCGAAGAAGAAGAGCCGGTGTTCTGATGGTCGCTAACAACGGTCTGACGGAACCGCAGCGGGCGTTCTTGGCGCGATTTATTCCGCGCGGGTGGCTTCATGGTGTGCGCGAAGATCCCGACGAGCAACGAGCCGTTGATGTCGCTGTCCGCAAGAAATGGCTACGCCGGGAACTCCGAGAAGTCCATTTCACGCCGGCCGGGCGCATCGCCCTTGCCGATGGGGAGCCCAAGCCCGAGCCTGACGACGTGGCCTGCGACTGGTCCAACGTCGCGATTCCGCCCGACCGCGCCAAACGGGCGGTATCGCTCCGCCTCGATGCCGACGTGCTGGCCTTCTTCAAGGACGCCGGCGCCCGAGGCTACCAGACCCGCATCAACGCGGTGCTGCGCCACTTCATGCAGGAAAAGCAGCGCCAGGAGGGCTCCAATGGCTGAAAACACCGCGATCTCCTGGGCGAAGCACACCTTCAACCCGTGGATGGGCTGCACGAAAGTCTCGCCGGCCTGCGACGGCTGCTACGCCGAGGCGCTGATGGATCTCCGCTACGGCAAGGTCCAGTGGGGACCGCACGGCGAGCGGGTCCGCACCAGCGTCCAGAACTGGAACAAGGTACGCCGCTGGCAGCGCCAGGCGGCGGCCGCCGGCGAGAAGTGGTTCATCTTCTGCGCCTCGCTCGCCGACATCTTCGACAACCAGGTGCCGCCGGAGTGGCGCAAGGATCTGTTCGACCTGGCGCGCGAGTGCCCGAACCTGATCTTCCTGTTTCTGTCGAAGCGGCCGCAAAACATGGTGAAGATGAGCGAGGCCGCCGGCGGCCTACCGTCCAACTGTGCGCTCGGCACTACCTGCGAGGACCAGAAGCGCTGGGACATCAACATCCCGGCGCTGTCGGTCGCGAAGTACATGCTGCGGCCGACGTTCGCGTTCGTTTCCGGGGAGCCGCTGCTCGGCCCGATGTGGGTGCGCAGGGCACCAATCACGCCAGCGCTGCGGGCCTTATTCCCGGCGATGAAGTCCGACGAGTTCTATGATCCGCTGCACCCTCGCCAGTTCGAGGCTATCCGGATCGATTGGATCATCACCGGCGGGGAAACAGACCAGGGCGGCCACAAGGCCCGTCCATGGCATCCGAGGTGGGTCCGAGATATCCGCGACAACTGCGCCGACGCCGAAGTGCCGTTCCACCACAAGCAGAACGGCGAGTGGCTACCGTCCTCCGATGTGCCCGAGCCATGGCGCTTCGAAGGGGCGACCGTACTGCCGGACGGGCGGGTCCGGGAATGGCATCCGGCCTATCCCGGGGAGCGGCTAGTCCACCCGGAGATGCGGCCAATGTCCCGCGTCGGCAAGAAACGCTCCGGCCGCCTCATCGACGGCATCGAACACAACTCATTTCCAAAGGTGACGATATGACTGACCATGCCGAGGCACTGAAGCCGTTCGCTCGCTTCATCGAACACCACGACGGGCCGAACGGGATGCAAAGCGCCACACGCGAGGCAATGAATGCCGATAGCTATGTCATACTAAAACTCTCGCCTGGCTATCCACCCATCACGCTTGGTGACTTCCGTCGCGCCCGGGACGCCATCGCCGGCCTTAGCGCACCGGAGAAACCATTCGCCTACATGACGCTTGCCGGATTTGAGAGATTTCTCCGGGGGAGTGATGCCGAAACTCACGTCCTCATGCGCGGCCCAGGAAACCCAAATCACGACCCTCTGCGCGTCGCCCTCTACGCCACCCCACCAGCGCCACAGCCTGCACTGATCGAGGAGAGGACGGAGATCGCATCACAGCTCATCGCAAAGGCGATTGCGGAGGAAGCCCAACTTGAAGCTCTCCGCGCCAAAGTCGAAACGCTGACGGCAGCGCTAGAAGAAATCCGCGACATGCCGCTCACCAACCCGGTGGCGGTTTACGAAATCGCCCGCACCGCCCTCGCAGAGCAAGGGGAAGCGCCCCAGCGCTACCGCATCGAGCATGACGGCTTCGTTGGCACGAAAATAGGCGAGTATCAGCGGCTCGACGGCAAGCGCGGCGTGGTGCTCCAGCAGGACGGCACGAACATCGTGCATGTGTACGGGATCAAGTGGCTGATCCCGGTCGAGGGGGAAGCGCCACAGCCTATCGGCGACACATGCCTGGAGGGGAGGGGCCGAGCTCCCGCCGATTACTATGTGATCTTGAAGGAGTTCGCTAATGAGCTTGGAGGCGAAATACCGAACGCTTCCTTGCCACGCTTGGCCCGCCTGCTTGCCGCCCGCCCCAAATCCGGGAGCGACCAATGAGCGCCAACTTCACACGATCTGAAAAACATACATGGCCTCATTCGGGGACTTGGCGCCCAGCCATCCGCGATGGCTTCGCGACAGCCAACATTTGCTGCCCGAAGTGCAAGCAAATCGGCTCGCTTGAGCCTGCCGACCACCAAATCGCCGAGGATGGCAGCGTTTCTCCTTCCGTGGTCTGCGACTGCGGGTTCCACGAACATATCCGTCTAATCGGTTGGACTGTAGGAGACAAAAAATGAAAATGCTCGCCCAAGACCAAGCCTGCACCGATTGCGGCGGAACTGGCGAAACCTACCAGACTGAAAAGCGGTGCGCCTGCCAGCCATATGGCAGCGACATAGCCACCGCGTCTGACGATGCGGCTAGTGCAATTAAGGCTGCTTATTTTGAGGGCTTTGTCGCGGCCTCAGGCGGCTACGCCGGAGAACATACTGCCACCCAGTACGCCGAAAAGAATTGGCCGTATTCTCAGGCCGAAGCCGATGCTGCCACCTATGCCGGTCTTCCTTCTGACCGGGTAGCCGACATGGTGGACGAATTGCGGGCGGGTGTCGCCGTTTGCGGCGAAACATCAAGCGGGGCCGAACTCTACGACATCGACGCCGCAGAGACGACAATGGCGAAAGCCGCCGAAGCCCTTCGCGAGAAACAGGCGGAACTGGATACGTGGCGCGATCATTGCCGTGATTGGGTAGCCCGCACCGAAAAGGCCGAGTCCTACCTTCGCGCCGTAGAGGCGGAACGGGACGAAGCTGTCAACTGGTCCGGAATTGTCGATCGGCATGGCACCGACCAGTTTGATGATCTCGCGGAGGCGTGGCTAGAACTCGACGCCATCAAGCGCGTCACCAACGCCGTCACCTCCACATTCTCGAAATGGGCCGACGATGCGCTCATGGATCGCTTTCGAAAGCATCAGTTGAGCATGTTCCACATGGCTTTCGTTGAAGGCTGTCTTGCCGGCGTTAAAGCCGCAGAGGCTCGCGAAAAGCAGGCGCTGGCCGCGCTGGCGCCGTTTGCGGACGCGGCAAAGGATTTCGATGGAGAGCCGGATAGTTTCGAACTGTACGACCACGGCTTCCTTACCGTGGGCGATTTGCGACGCGCCCGCGCCCTCACCAATGAGGAGGGCAGCAATGAACCACAAGCAGATTGAACTTGGCGAGCGCAATCGAGCCGCAGTGCGGGCCTTGCTTGCGAGCCGTCTTGGCATTTCCCGGACAGAGATTGCCGAGCGCCTCGAGCTTAGCGCGATGGCCGTAACTCGCCACGTCGCCGCAATCCGGGCCGAATGGGGGGCCGCCACTCTACCCACTAGGCGCGGCAAAGGAGAGGATCGTGACTGACAGATCATCCTCGCCAGAGGTTCGCAACCCCGTGCTCTCGCTTCCGGCCACCGCTCGTCTACTGGCGTTGCCCCCGGAGACGCGAGCGATTGTCGCCGCCGTGATGCGAGACCTTTCAGTCGACGCGAGGCAGCGGGCCCAAGAAAGTTGGCGGCGCAACAAGGGACCGATGGCGGTCTACTGGAAGGCCGTTGGCGCGTACGCAGGGCATCTCTATCGGGCGGTGCGACCATGACCGGCTCTCTCCCTGATAGGTTGGAAGCGGCCCGGGCCGAAGTTTCCCGCCTCGAGCGCGAGGCAGCGGCGGCAACATGCGCCGAGATCGGCCATAGTTGGAAATCCATCGGCGGCTGTAATGCGGCCTGTGAGAACATCGACTGCGGCTGCTCGGTCCCCGTCCACGAATGCGAGGTGTGCGGCGACTGCGATTATGGACAGAACGCCGAGGCGGATGAGGTCAAGCGGACCTGCACTGAACAGATGATGCTCGACGAGCCCGACTATGAGAATCGGGCCTGCGACGTTTGCGGCGCAAAGACCGACGACGAGGCTGGGAAGCTCTGCAAGTCGTACCAGCTCCCCAGCGGAGACTATGCGTGCAACGGCAGCCCCGAGGACGAAAGCTATCCTGACGGGCGGCTCCGGTTCCTATCCGAGGTTGGCATCGCGGGTATCAATGCCTGGGTCGACGAGATGGTGGCGGCCCACGAAAAGACCGCCACCGACAGCCCAACGGAGACGGAATGATGCAGGACATTCTGATGCGCTACTCGCGCCAGGAGCGCAGGCAGATCCTCAAAGACGAGCAGAGGGCGCGATCGACCGGCAAATGGGGGCCGTGGGAGGTTGTTCCCGTCACCCCCGATATGATGGGCGGCCGCGGCTGGACGCGCGAAATCACGCGCGCCCACCGCAACGGGGTATTCTGCGTGCTTGAGAGGCAGCTGCCGTCAGGCGTGGTGCATCTAGCGGTGACAAGCGCGTCGCAACAGCGTCCCACCTGGTGGGAAATGCAGCGGATCAAGAACGAGCTCGGCTCGGAAACGGCTACGGCCGTCGAGGTCTATCCGCCGCAGTCCGAAGTGGTCGACGGGGCCGATATGTTTCATATCTGGCTGCTCCCCAAACCACTGTCGTTCTCGCTCTACTGGAAGCCGCGTGACTGACCGAATCCGCTGCATCAATCCGCGCTGCCGGCGGACCTTCGCCGCCGGCAAGCACTCTGGCGAGATCATTTGCGGGAAGTGCTTCCGGATCCTGCCGGAAGCCACCCGAAAGGAACATCGCGGCTACTGGCGCGAAATTCGCAAATGGGACCGTCGCATTACGCGGACCGGCGATGAGATCAAGGTTCGCAGGATGCGGGCGGTCCGCGACACCCTGTCTGTGCGCCTCAATTTGCATTGGGACACCTACATCAAGGCGCTTTTCCTCGCGCCGGACAAGCCGGAAGGTCTCGACGCGTTCCTCGAGGAACTCGGCATGTGAAAAGGCCCGCGTCGCGGCGGGCCTTTTTTCCTTTCTATGCCGGGGAGCCGCCCGGCGCGGATTAGTCGATTTTGGTGAAGTCGAGGTAGAACTTGTCGCCCACCGCGAACTTGCCGATCAGTGCCGGATTGGCGACCGTGAGCGACAGCTCGCCACACGGCGAGTACCGCGCGTAGCTGTTGTCTTCGTCGCTGCCATCGGACGGGTACGGGCCATCCTTCGCCACGGCGTGAAACTTGAGGGTTTCCTGCGTCGGCGCGCCTTCCGGCGCCGGCGGGTACGGCGTGACTGAACTAATTCGCATCTTGGCGCGCATCGAGGCCATCGGGGTTTCTCCTTTGATTGCCCGGTGCCGCCGGGCGCGGTTCCTAGAACTTGATCAGTGCGCCCAACGCCAGCGCGAAGCCGGTATAAGCGAGCCCCACCGAAACCAGACCGGATCGGCGGCCGCCCGTCTGCCCGACGAACTGCGAGGCGCAGGCGAAGAACGCCGACCCGGTGGCGAGGTAGCGGGCCGTGTCGCCGCCGAAGGCGATCATTGCCACCAAGCCGATGCAGCCGAACAGGCAAGAGCAGAGCGCCATGACGGCGGCTTTGTTGGTGTCCATGGTTTCCTCCTAATCGGCCGAATCGAGCGGCTTGAAGCGTCTGACGATGACTTCGAACAGGATGTCGGCGATCCACATGGCGATGACACCGATCAGGAACGCCGTCGCGTGCTCCGTCGCCAGCGTGGCACTGTCGGGCGGCAGCGGCCAGCCCACGGCGCGCAGGTAGTGGATTGTCGGCTCAGTGAGATAGGCGGCGGCCAGCGCCCCGCAGACCGGCGAGGCGAGCATTTCGCGCACCTTGAAGCGCCGGCGTGACAGCGCGCGCAGGATGCCGCCGGCGGTGCCGGCGGCAAGCACGGAAGGGTTGATGCCCATGCTGACAAGGATTTCGTGGAGCGTCATCAGAACATCCTTGCAGGTACGTAGATCATTCCCCACACCGATAGCCCGTGTAGCGCCCGCGATGCTGCGCCACCTGGACGGCGAATGGCCGATCGTTCGCCACCAGGTAGGCATTGGTGGTGGGGCTCGGTGTTTGCTTCACCAGAACGTCGCATGGGTCAGTCAGCCCCTTTGTCGCTTGGCAGGCCGCACCCGCCAAGAAGGGCACACAGAGAATGGTCATCAGCGCTGAAAACCTCATCGTCCACCTTCTTCCCGTCCTTGAGGATCGTGATGCGATCGTCCTTGAGCTTGTCGCTGACGACAGCCCGGCCATCGGCGCGGCCTTTCAGGTAGGCGCCGCCCAGCGCGCCGCCGGCGACGAGCATCGCGATCGCGATCAGCCAGGGCAGGGGAATCAGCCGGGCCAGCACGTCAGAAGCTCCGCCAGAGGATGACGAGGCCCAGCGTGTCGAACGCGAGCGCCAGCACGGCAACAACCGCAACCCGGGGATCCGGCCAACCGGAAGCCAGGGTGGCGAAGGCGATCAGCAGCAGCATCGGCCACGCGACAGCGAGCGCGATGAAGCCGAATATGCGAGCCCAAAGCCGGGGATCGTTGCCGCCGCCGCCCATCAGAGCACCAGGCTTGCCAGCCGCACGGCGAGCTCGACGATGCTGCCGGCGTCCTCGAGGGTGAACGCGCCGACGACAAGGCCGCCGATCGCCACGAAGCCCAGCGCGAGCGCCCAGGCACTCTTGCGTTTCCACACAGGGGTTGTCTCGTTCATGCCGGTACGTCCCCCTCGTCCGTCTGCCGGCTTTTCCACCAGCCATAGAGCGCATAGGCGGCGAGGCCGATGCCCAGCGCCGCGGATCCTGCCATCAGGCCGTTGGCGAGCGTCTGCGACGTCTCCGCCTCGATGCCAGTCAGGTAACTTGCGGTTTCGGCGATCTGGTCGCGCACGGCCACGACGAGCACCAGCAGGCCGCCGCCCTTGGTGGCGTCCTTCACCTGGTCGACTTCGCTTACCGGAACTTCGCCGGGCTGCTCCTCGGCCGACTGACGCCATTCGCCCAGCGCGCGCATGGTTTCGGGGCCGGCGACGCCATCGGCGGTCAGCCCAGCGCCCGACTGGAACATCATCACCGCCTGCTTGGTGGCGGCGCCGAAATCGCCGTCGACCTTGACGGAGTAGCCGGCACGCACCAGCAGCGTCTGCAGCTCGCGGGCCCCTTTGCGCCCCTCGAGCCCATCCGGAGCATGCCCGTGGCGGCCGAGACGGGAGCTTCCCCGCCGGCGTAGCGCGCATAGGCCTGCGCCATCTTCGTGTGGTAGGCGTTCTGGCGGAAGTTCTTGCCGTTGTAGCCGCGGGCGAAAGCGGTGAAGTCGAGGCGCTGCAGCTCGTCGGCCAGGCCGAACTTCTCGATGTAGCGCGCCATCACCTCGATTTGGCCCAGCGCGCCCGATTTGGCGTCGTTCACGAGTTCGGAGACGGTGCCATAGCCGAGACGCTTCCAATGCGCGCCCATGACTTGTCCCAGCCCCCAGGAGCAGCTTTCCAGCGCCGCCTGGGCGTTGATGAGGATGGCACGGGCGAGGAGCTTGTAGCGCGCCGCCTGGCTGCGCGGGTTCTTCACGGCGCCGGCCTTCGGCGAGGACAGCCCCTGCGCGCGGGCGGTCTTGCGCTGCTCGGGCGTCAGGCGCTCATCGAAATAGTGCCCCTCGAACCGGATCAGCGGCATGTTCTTGCCGTCGACAACGGCGAACACCTGGCCGGCGCTCTCGATCTCGGCAACGGCCAGCAGCGCGGCCGGCGCGACGGCCAGGCGCAGGGCGATTCGGGCGACATGGGTTTTGGTGCTGCGATCGAACATGCTGGGCCTCCGGGGCTTCCAGCACGTCATGCGCGGGTGAGAACGCCTTGTTAGCAGAAAAGCCGGGCGAGCAAAAGCCCGCCCGACTGTCACCGATAGACCGGCGCCGGCAGGCGCTCGCGCAGATCCCGGCCGAGCTTCTTGTTCTGGATCAGCACGCCGTCCTCGCGCTTGCGGGCATTGGCCTCACGCATCTTGAGCGATCGCTGCAGCGTGTCGGGCTTGATCGCCATCGGCCGCGTCATGGGAGCCCGGTTGAACCGCTTGATCGCCTCGAGGGCGTCGGCGCGGCCGTCCTTGTCACCCATCTTCACCGCAAGGGCGAAATCGTTGATGAGCGACTGGCGCCGGCGCTGCAGGCGTTTCTCGGCCGTCTTGAGCGCGCTGTTGCGGTCGTAGGTTTCGGCCACCTTCGCCGGCGTGAAGCCCACCGCCTGCGCGATCGCATCCCAAGCGTCGATCGCGGAGGGGTCAAGCACCTGGTCGCCGCCCAGGCTGACGATGCCCTCGTTCATGTAGCGGTAGGACCGTAGCAGATCGCGGGCGAATTTTGGCGTCAGCGCCTCGGCGGCGCGGTCGGTCTTGCCCTCGGCAAGCAGGGACAGACCGAAATACATGTCACCCACCATGGCGACGGATGCGCCGAGCTGGCTCATCACCCAATACTGGAACTCGTCCTTGCCCTGCAGGTCCTGGTAGGGCGAGCGGAACCACAGATCCGGCATGCCTATGCGCCCCGTCAGATCGACGCCGAGATAATGCCCGGGCGCACCGTGCAGCACCACACCGCCCAGCTCGGGGCCGAGAATGTCGATGACGTTCTTTTTGAACGTCACCTCGAAGTCCATCGGATCATCCTCGTCGCCGAACAGCGAGCCAAGCACTGTCATGGCGAGATTGAAGCCTACAACCCCGGTGGTGCCGGCAAGCAGCGACATCATGCCGACGATGCCGGCGAGCTGATAGCGCGCTTCCTTGCGGGCCTGCGGCGTCTCGCCTTTGAACGACTGGTGAAGGTCGCGGCCGAGCCGGTAGAGCATGTTGATGTTGTGCGAGCGGAACACCAGCGCCACCTTGGCGAAGTCCGATTGCAGCAGGCGCGGCCTCGAGGCGTTGGAATAGTCAAAATGGACCTTCCACGTGAGATCGTGCGCCGTGTCGATCGCGGCCGTATCGTTCTGTCCGGAGGCCTTCGCCATGCGATAGGCGGCCAGCGCCGTCACCTCACGGTTCCAGACTTCGGCCTTGTGGAACAGGTAGGACATGATCGCCATGACCTTGGCGCGCACCGGCGAGTATTCCACGCCCGTCTCGCCGACGCCGGCGATATCGTGCGCCTGGGTGCGGTCGATCAGGCCGCTTTCGTAGAACGCATCCAGCGCCTTGCGCTCATCCGGGGCGAGGTTCGCCTTGGTGACGCTGCCGCGGCCGGCGACCGAATCCTTGGAGGCCTTCGCGATCGCGGCCGCCGCCTTGGCGAGCCCGCCGAAGCGAGCGCCGAGGATCGGAATGCCGAGCATCGGGGTTTGCGTCATGTTCACGGCCGCGGCCGCCGGCGTCGTGCCGAGATACCAGACAAACGCGGTCGACGTCATAACCTGCGCCACCTTGCCGCCAATCGGGTTCATCACCCACTGGTGGCGCTTGCGGAGCTCGTTGGAGAGCGTCATGCCGCGCGTCACATCGTCCGATTCCCTCGCCTGGTCGGCCACCTTGTTCGTGAGCTCCTGGAGCTCGAGGCCGTATTTCAGGCGGCCCATCTGGTGGGCGGAGTGGAACATATGCGACGAGAAGGTGCGCAGCGCGTCCTCATGGAAGCCGGCAGTGCCCTTGCGGTGGATGAAGCGCTTGCGCGTCGACAGGTCAGGCATCGTCTCGAGGTACCGCTGCCAGATCTGGTCCATCACGGAGGAATCGACGTTGGCGCCGCCGAGGATCTCCTCGATCTCGGCCACCATGCGCGGATCCATGGCGGAGCGGAGGTCGCCGCCGCTCTCGGTCACGCCGACTTCGACCTTGGCGAGGGGATAGGCGGCGCGCATATCGACCGCCAGGCGGTCGCGATCGGCCGCCCTTTCCTTCCTCGAGAACGAAATCACAGTGCCGTCGATGTCGCGGACCGTGACAAAGTAGCGGCCGAAGCGCCCCAGCGGGAAATACGGCTCTTCGACGCGGCTGTTCTCGAAGGCAATGCGCATCTTGGTGAGGCGCGCCTTCATCGACCACTTGGCCCGGGTCTGCTCGACCGAGAAGGCCTCGGAGGCTTCCCTTTCCGCGTCCTTGCGGGCTTCCTTCGACAGTTTCGCCGACGCGATGCGCTCGAGCTCCTTCTTGTAGCGCTCCTCGGCGCGCCTCGAGGCGATTTCCTGCGCCTTGCGCACGTTGTCGAGCAGGATCTTGTCCAGCTCGGCCGCCTGCGCCTTGTAGGCGTCACGCACATGCGCATAGAGCGCCTTGCCCGCCGGCGGCAGCGCCAGGTACTGGCCCCGCAGGACGGCATAGCCCGGCTTCTCGTCGTTCGCGGTGTTGGACGGATCCACGCCGGCCAGCGTCGATTCGTGCATGAGATCGGCGAGGGCAGCCGTCTTGTCCTTGCCCAGCCGGGCGTATTTCAGCCAGGCCTGCGCGATCTCGTCCATCTCCGAGTGCTTCTTGCCTCGGAAAGCGTCCATGAGGCGCTTGACCTTGAGATAGTCGGTTACGGCCGTCATGTTCGGCCGCGCAAGCTCGGGGAAGTAGTTGAGCGGTACCGCCCGCAGAGCCCACGGCTGCAAATCGGTCAGCTTGCCGCGCAACTCGGTGGTGATGCGTTCCGTGGTGAGCGGAGCGCGAGCGGCCGCCGGCGGCAGCGCACCGGCGAGCGAGAAGTCGAAACCTTCGTCGCTGCTCTCATACTCCTGCTGTCGGGTGAGCGCATTGCGGTCAAGCACCCTGACGCGACTTTCGTCATAGATGACGTAGTTGTAGGTGCCATCGGGGTCTTCCCGGTCTTTGCGGGAATCGCCGTCTAGGAACTTGTGGCCGGGAATGCCGGCCGCACGGAGGGCTTCTGAAATCTGCCTGTCCGAGAAGCCCGAACCGTCTTCATCGTATTGGCCGTCCTCAAGGCGGTGATAGAGTTGCATGAAGGTCAGTTCATCGACTGCCTCACCCATGTCGTTCATCGCTTTGAAGTTCAAACCCGGCTCAAGTTTCGACATCGCCTGGTTGAGCTTCTTCAGAAGCCCGCCAGGCTGTCTATTTAGCGGCTCGTCCCATCGCAGTAGCTCGTTGTCTTCGGGAACGTCGACCTTTACCAGTCGGCCCGAGAGCTTATCCTGATAATGCTCCGCCACTTCCCTCCTGCTCGCGAAGTACAGGCCCCAGCCGAAAGCCCGAGTGCCTTCGCCTTTTCCCGTGTGGTCGAGCGAAAATTCATCGAACTCGTGCGGCGTGCCATGGAACGCCACCTGGTAGCGGAAGCCCTTTGGCGATTTGCGGCCCTTGCGCGCAGCGGCGCGCCTGGTGGAGAGACCCTTCTCGAACGCGGCGATGCGCTCGTCTTCGGTCGGGAACTGGTACCTGGAGCGATCGCGCAGCGCCGCGACGGCAAGCGCATGCAACTGCGCAGGCGTGATATTGCCAAGCTGGCGGCGGAAACGGCGAAGCACCCAAGCCTTCACGGCGCCGACGAGATCGTCAACCCAGCGCTTGGCTGCGCCCGGCGCACGATCGTAGGCCTCAACGGCGTAGGCGCCGAACTCCTCGATGCGCTTCGCCCGCGACAATTCCCCATACGTTCCGCTTGCGACCGACGAGCCGGCAAAGGCCGCATCGAAGAACGCACGGCCCTGACCGGAGGACCGCTCGAACTGGCGGTAAAGCTTTTCCAGCCGGTCCATGAGGGTTTCCCACGTCTTGCCCTTGAAGAGCGCGTCGCGGCCGCTGTGGAACGCTTCGTGCATCAGGACCGACGAGGCGCGGCCGGCCGGGATCTTGTCGACGATGAGGAAGATTTTGCCGTGGCCGTTCGTAGCGCCCAGCGCCGGTACCCATGTCTGCTTGGCGAACTCTTTCGCGGTGGTGATTTCGAGCCAACCCCTGGCGAGCAGCTTGTCGACCAGGTTGGCGGCCGGCCCTGCCTTCAACTCGGCAATCAACGATTCGCGCGTCAGCGGGGCGGAGCCGCCGGCGGCCATGGTGAACCGAAGATCCTCATCGGCCGGCTTCCCGTCTGCCTTCTTGTCCTCTTTCTCGATGACAATCGGCGCGGTGAACGGATGCTCCTCGTAGAGCGTCATGCCCTGGCTGTCGCGAGCCTCCATGTAGGGGATGGCGACAGAGCCCTCGGCATCCTCGGCGAGGACGAAATAGCCGTCATCGGTCCAGCGGTGGCCGGCGACGGTGAACTCCTTGTCGTTCCAGCGCACCAGCGTCTCGGCCGGAGCTCCCGAGCGCAGCCAGAAGGGCGGCGCAACGGGGTTCGCCGCAATGTCCGTCTCGAGGTCGGCAAGCTGCTTTTCCACGCCGGCGAGTTGGTCGGCCATGTGGAAGGGTTCTTCGGCCGCCGAACGCATGCGCTCGAGCGTGGCGCGATCGCTGTCCACGCGCGTCTCGAGATCCGGAGCCATCTTGTTGCGCACGTCGCGCAGCGCGGCGTGCAGGCTAAGCAGGCTCGGGCCGTGGCTCTCTACGGTCTGGTTGCCGACTTTCAGGTAAAGGTCCGGAACCTCGCTGAACTGGCCCCAATGCGCGTGCAGGGCCTCGCCGGCATAGGTGCCGATCTGGCGATCCTGCCCGATGCGCATATCGGCCGCGAGCGACTTCTTGATGAAGGCGTCGGCCTCGGCGAACTTCTCGAACGGCTTGTCGAGGATGGTTGCGCGGAAGGAATCGCCGCGCTGCGCGTCGAGGATCTCGCCGGCCTTTTCGGGCGCGCCGCTCTGAACGAGCTCGGCGAGGCGCTTTTCCGTCTTGGGCAGGCTCTCCGAGATCTGGCGAACCTTGCGGGCGGCGTCGGCCATGGCATGGCCGTGCATGCGCTCGCGGCTTTGGAGCTGGTCGAGCTTCTTCTTGTACTTCTCGCGCAGCAGGATCCGGGGATCGCCGGCGGCGTCAGCGAAGGTCGACAGGATGTCGCTCTGCTCGTCGCTGGCAGCATCGCCTTCGATCACGCGGGTATCCCCGCTCGACTTCATGAAATCGGTGATGAAGCGCTGCTTGATCGCCAGGACCTGCCAGCGGCGGCCGTCGAGGCGATCGGTGAGGTAGCGGTGCTCGAGCACCGTGTTCCACTGGTTGCCCTGCCTGTGGCCGCGGCCGTTGCGCTGCTCGAGGTCGCCGGGCATCCACGGCGCGTCCATGTGGTGCATGGCGCGCAGATTCCGCTGCATGTTGACGCCGACGCCCAGCGAATCCGTCGAGCCGAACACGATGCGGATTGTGCCGGCGTTCATCGCCTCGGCAATTTCCTTGCGCTTGTCCTTGCTGGTGGCGCCGGTGACAGTCGCGATCTGCTCGCGCGGAATGCCCGCTTGCACCAGGCGCTCCACCATGTCGACCAGCGTAGAAAAGGCCTTGTAGGTTTTCTGCGTCTTTTCGCCGGGCGCGCCAACGGAGCGCGACACGGAACGGGCCATGCCCTGCTCCATGAACACCGCCTGGGTGGCGCGATCGTCGGAGCGGTAGATCTCGATCAGCTTGGCGACGACTCGAGCAGGCTTTGAGAGCGGGTGCGGCTCCATCTCCGGCGTGCCCTCGAGGCCGGCGTTCTCGATCGCGTCGACCAGGCGCACGTCAAACGACGCCTTTTCGGCGATCGCGTCATGGATGATGGGCACGGTCTTGTCGCCGGCGGCCATCGCATCCTTACGGGCCTTCTTCGTCATAGAGCGCCACTGACGCGCCAGCGACTGGACTTCGGCGAACACGGCCATCTGCTCGGCCGACATATCGGCGGAATCGTTGATGACCTTCTTGTACGGCCGGTCGTTCGCGCCCTCGGTGCGACCGTTGAGCAGCTCGGCGCGCTCGGCCGCGGTGAGGTCCTTGTCGGCCATGGTCTTGCCGTTGACCGAGCGGGGCAGCATTTCCGGCATGTCGTCGGAGAACACCACGTCCATGTACTGGCCGATCATGCGGCGCAGCTCGGGCACGTTGATGAAGGCGGAGAGGCGCGTGACCGTCTCGTACTCGTTGGTCGAGGAAAGCTCGACGTCCTCCACCTCGCGGGCGAAGGAGCCGAACCAGCCGTCCCAATCGGCCAGCGAGATCTGCTCCATCTCCTCGAGCATCATGTAGCGCATCATGTGGAACACCTCTGTCATGGTGTTCGTGATGGGCGTGCCGGTGAAGAGGTGGACGTTGCCGCCATTGTTCATGCCGCGCACGTACTTGGTGACGAAGGACATCGAGATGGAGCGGTTCGATACCTGCGTTTGCAGGCCCTTCATGTTCATCTTCGTCGCGATCGGCGGCTTCTTGAACTCATGCGCCTCGTCGACAAGCACCATGTCGACGCCGAGATCCTCGAACGACACGGAATCGTCCCGGCTCGATTGCTGCCCCAGCTTCTGGATGGTGCTGATGATGCGCTGGCGCTGTTTCACCAGGTGCTTTGCCGTCACGGAGCGGAGCTTTTTCAGTTCCTCCGGATCGTCCAGCATCTCCTTTGTGATCTCGACGCCATCATCCTCGGCCGCTTCGTTTGCCGCCGCCTCGAGATCGTCGATCTCCTGCTGCGCCATCACCATCAAGGTTTCTTCCTTGAAGCCGATGCGATCGATGAGGGAGTGCGGCAGCACCACGACATCCCAATCGTCGTTCGCAATCTGCATCATGCGGACCTTGATGTTGTCCTTCGACAGGTTGTCGACGTAGAGCACCTTGGCCGCCGGATACATTTGCTGGATCTCGTGCGCGACGGTCTTGGAGTTGGCGTTGTGGGCGAACAGCAGCGGCTTCTTCGCGATGCCGTAGCGGCGCGATTCGACGGCAATGCCGCCCATGGTGAAGGTGTTATGAGTGACGACGAAGTCATCGGTCACGTAGAGGTGCGAAGAATCGGAAACCCGGATACACTGTGCCGGCTTCCGTCCCACCGGCTGAATGTCAACGATGTAGCGTACCGGCCGATACTTCTCCTTCGGCTTGACCAGCGCCGCTTTGCGCTCCAGCCGGAAGGGGTTGATCTGCGGCGGCAGCTTGATGCAAAGGATATGCGCCAGGGCGCCATCTCGCGCCTCGCCGTTGTGGCGATATTTTGGTGTCTTGGTGGTTCTGCTGACCGTACCGCCGAGCGATTGAACGAGCGCCACCACATCATCGGCAAGGCGGTCAGAGACGGTGTAGTAGTAGACCGAGTAGCCGCCTTGCAATGCCGATCCGTCCGTGTCCATCAGTCCCTGCAAGAGGGCGATGCGAGCCTCGATGTCGTTGAACAAGTAGTTTTCAGGGATGAACTTGTCCTTCGCGCCCTTACCCATCAGCCCAAGCTGCTCAAGAGCAACCACTGCCGGGTTTGGCTTCCTGCTCGCACCGAAACCGGATAGCTTCTTCATCCGCAGCGCCCACGTCGGGCAGCGCCCAGCGGATTCTTGGCGGCGCAGCTCCACGTTCTCGGGCAAGACAAGGCCCTGTACAATCTCCTCATCCATGTTGGTGATCGTCGCGGAACGATGGCTCATGCCGCCGTCACCCAGCAGCACGCCCATTAGGTAGGGATCGAGCGGAACCGGCCGGGATGTAAGTTGAACCGGCCCCACGATCGGGATGCTATGGTTTTTGGCGGCCAGATGCGGTGATACCAGCGTCTCGCGGATTTCGGCCAGCGAGCGCACCTTCGGCTTCGCGCAGCCCCAGTCCTTGCCGGCACGCTTGGCATTGATGGCTTGATTGCGCTCCCGATAGGTCTGCGTCAGCCACAGATGCTCGTCGCAGCATTCCGTGGACGAGCCGTCCGAGAACACTACACGGAATATTTCCTTCTCGCCTTGAGGGAACACGGCTTCGACAGTCGTGGGCTGGCCGCTTTGCGTGACAACCTGATCGCCAACCTGAATGTCACCCATCCGCTTCCAGCCAGAAGGCGTCAGGATTTTGGCGTCGAGCGGTTGCGCCTTTCCGGTCCCAACCTCATGCGCGTTGAGGCTCTTGCGCGTCACCAACGCGCGCCAGATGGCGTTGACCTGGTGTTCGCGCAGGTTGAACGGACCGCGGCCTACTGACAGCGCCATGCCCTGGAAGGTCAGGAAGGAGCCGTCGAAGCTCGGCGTGGCGTAGGCGTTGCGGGTTTCGTTGTACTCCTGCTCGAGGTCGACGCGGCGCTCGGGATCGCTCCACAGCCACTCGCCGAATTTCAGGCGCATTTCGGAGATCTTGGCGTTCGTCTCCTTCGTGGCCTGCTCGTCGACGTACTCCTTGCCGTCACTGTCCTTGTGCTTGACGGTGATGGTCTGATTGGCGATCGCGGCGCGCACCAGGCGCTTGAACTTCACATGCGGCGTGCCGAAGCCGGCGGAGGCCTCGGTGCGATGGTTGTATTCGCCGGGGAAGTCGATGCGCCAGGCGCCGGCGTTGAAGCCCACCTTGATTTGCGACGTGTCGGCGAGGCCCAGCATGTGGGCGATGAAGTCGCCATAGACGTGCGGAGGCACCCAGGTCGCGCCAAGCTGCGTCTCGATCTTGTAGTAGGGGATGTCGGCCGGAATGACCTCCTGCAGCGCCGCCACGTTCCGCTGCATGTCCTCGTTGCCCCCCTCGAGGCCGGCGCGCGCCTGGCGCATCTTCTCGCGCACATTGCCCGACAGGTAGAGATCGGCCGGGATGAACTCGCCCGCCGGCGTCGAGAACGCCGCGCCGGCGTCGATCAACTCGGAGCGGACTTCCTCGACAGTCTTTCCGGCGAGCTCGGCGATGCGCTCGGGCGTCGGATTGACGGATTCGTTGCGCGCCAGCACGAAGGCCTCGGGCACGCTCGGGTTCTCGAGCTTGCGCGCGCCGCGGATGGTGCTTTCGGTCAGGATCGACGCCGGGCGATAGCTGCGGCCGCCCTTATCGTTCGGCGTGGAAGACTCGAGGGCCGCCAGCGCCGGATAGAAGGGATCGTCGATCTTCTTGAGGTATTGCAGGCCGAAGCTCTTCGAGTAGTTGCCGTGGGCCTTGCGGAATGCCGCGAAGGCGTCGCGCAGCGCCTTGCGGGCGTCCTCGGCCGCGCCGGTGCGCTCCGCCTCGATCAGCGCGCCGTAGAGCTTGCGCATCCCGACCAGCGCCTCGAGTTGGGCCACGCGCTCGGCCGTCTCGGTCGCGCTCTTCAGGCTGTACTTATGCACCTCCTCGGCCGCCGCCATGTGCTCGCCGCGAACGATGAACAGGCCGTCCTTCGTCTTGACCAGCGAGTTCGTGCGGTCGTTCGTGTGATTGGCGATGTAGGAGATCTGCTTGCCGCGTGTGTCGGCCTGGTATGCGCCCTCGGGCACCAGGTCGATGACGCGGCGCAGTTCCTCCGCGACATTCGCAGGCCTGCGCACCACCAGCCCAGCGCGGTTCATTCCGCTGCCGAAGTCGATCTCGCCGATGACGTGGCTGGGGTTGTTGTGGAAATACTCGTTGACGGCGATCGGCGTGCCTTCGGGCGTCGCATGGTCCTTGACCTGGATCCAGCCTTCATTGGCGACGATGCCGGCCGGCTCCGCGCGCTTGCGCAGGATGATGATGTCCGTCACCACCTTCGTTCCTGCATATTCCTCGAAAGCGCCGGTCGGCAGGCGGAATGCGGCCACGAGCTCGGCCTTCTTCGCCATCGCGTTGCGGATGGAGGAGGCCTTCTTGTCCATCGTGCCCTTGGTGGTGATACCGACGACGAGGCCGCCCGGGCGCACCTGGTCGAGCGCCTTCAGGAAGAAATAGTCGTGCAGCAGCGGGCTAAGCCGGTTGTAGCGGCGATCGGCCGGGGAATAGTCGGCGAACGGCCAATTGCCGATGACGAGATCGTAGAAATCGTCGGGCGTGGTCGACTGTTCGTAGCCTTTGATCTGGATTGCCGCGTTCGGGTAGAGCAGCTGCGCCATGGAGCCCGTCACAGGGTCCAGCTCGACGCCGGCGCGCTGGCTGCGCGCGGCCATATCCACGGGCATCATGCCGTAGAAGTTGCCGATGCCGATCGACGGCTCGAGCACGCGGCCGCCGGTGAAGCCCATGCGGCGCACCATGTCCCACATGGCGAGAACGGTCGGGGGGTCGGTGTAGTGCGCGTTGATGATGGAGCGCTGCAGGCCCTCCCATTCCTTCTGGCCGAGGTTTTCCCTCAACCAGGTGTCGCGCGCCTCCCAGCCGGCTTTCGGCGCCGGACGCTCCCACGTGCCCTGAAACAGTTCCTGCCCGAACGAGCCCCAGCCGGTGTAGCCGGCCAGCACTTCCTGCTCCTCGCGCGTCGGCTTGCGGCCGTCATCGATGAGCGTGTTGCGCATGTCGATCGCCGCGCGGTTCTTCTCGAAGCGCGCCACCTGGCCGCCGCCAACGACGCGCAGGGGATCATCAATGTGGAAATCGCCTGGCCCAGCGTTGGCCGGGCTGACAGTCTCGGGTTGCTTGATTAGTTCCGGTTGGCTCGGTACTCGGCGAGCGTCTCCTGGCCCTCCTGCAGCACTGCCGCCAGTTCCGCCCACGCGTCGGCCAACGGCGTCGTCGCCGGCGTCTCCGGCTCGAGCATCAGGTGTTCCCGTTCCGCCATCTCGCGGGCGTCCGTCACCGCCATCCCGCTGTCCTGCAGCTGCTCCATCCGGTCCCACATCCTCTGCTGTGAGACGTAGGCCAAGCTGTCCGTCATCCCTTTGCGCTCGAGCTCGGCCCACATTGTTGGGCTCTCGCTTTTCCACGTCGCCAGGATTCGCTTGTGAAGGTCGCGATTGTGCAGCCGGTTCTTGTCCAGCCGCATCTGCCGGTATTCCAGCTCGATCTGGCGTTTGAACTGCGGGCTCGACCTGTTCTGGTCCACTTTCAGCCTCCACTGCCGGCTCGGCGGCCTCTTGCGCCACTATAGCAGCAAGTTCGGCCGGTGACAGCCCCGCCAACCGCGCCGATTCCTGCGGGTCCGTCATGCCGGCGGCATCGAGGCCGGGGTAGTTTCTTGCTCCCTCCCAGAACGACAGCAGGTAGGGCCGGATGCCCTCGCCGAAGTCGGCCGTCATGCGAGTGGCGAAGTCGGCGAAGGCGCGAACGCCGCTTTCGATGTAGGCGCCGGCGATTGTCATGCCGTCGATCAGCGTCTCCGGATCCACGCCGCTGTTGATCTGGCTCATCTTCGCCTTGAGGCGCGCCCGGGCGGCCTCGACCTTATCGGCAGTGAACAGCTTGTTGTTGGCGAAGAGCGCGTCGACGGCCGCCGCGTTGCCTTCCTTCGTGGTCTTGGACGGTGCCGGTACCGGGTTGTCCTTCTCCCAGCGGTCGAGGTCCCGGCCAGTCGGGGCCGTGGAATGCGTCCGCTCGCGCTCGCGCGGCAGCGGTTCGCCATCAGGCCCGACCTGGATGACGCGGACCTGCCAATTGCCGTTCTCGCGGCGATCGAAGCCTATGACGCGATCTTCGCCGCCGCCGTAGCTGCTAACGATGCGCCCGGGCCGAAAATAGTTCTCAAGCCGGCCTAGCAGCGGCGGGGCTTTCGGTTTCTTTGCGGGCTGTTGTGATTTTTCTGTCGATGCTCGCTTCTGTTCAGATGCGGGTTTTTCAACGGGGGTGACAGTTTCTGTCACCGTCGGCTCGATCGGCTGTGGCGGGCTCTCGGGTGTCGTGCCCACTTGAGTGGGTATAGTACCCACTTCGGCCGGATCGACCGCGGCCGCCGGCGCGGACTTGGCGAACGGCTTGGTGGTGTCGCCCTCGAGCCAGGCCTTGAAGCCGCCCAGCGTTGTCTCGGTGATGGCACCAAGGCCTTTCCAGCCCTTGGTGTAGTTCTCGAGGTAGGCGGCGCGCGCTTCGGCCTCGTCGCCATAGCCCACCATCACCTTGTGCTCATCGAACTGGCCGCGCGACGGGTCGCGCTGGTCGACCACGAACACCGGCGCGGAATCGTCCAGCTCGGCCGTGCCCGGCTTGATGAAGGCGTCGATGTGATCCTTGTCGCGGCCGACCGTGCCTTTGAAGTAGCCATAATGGCTCTTCATGGTGACGGACCAGGCCTTACCCGAACGGGAAACGCCCTTGCGCTCGGAGCCGGCCGGGTTCTCGATCGAGATATCGAGCCCGCCAAGGCGCGCATGGCCCAGCGCGTAGTTTCCGGCTTCCTTCTGCGCCTGGCTCGGCTCGGGCCTGTCGTTCTCCGGCGACGTCGCCGCCTGGTGCGCGGCAACGTCGATCGCGGCCGCGGCGTCGAATGCCGCATCGTCGATTGCGTCGTCGGCCAGCGGCGCATCTTGGGGTTCACCCCGATCTAACTTGTTGTCGACAACGACTTGATCGGTCGCCGGGGCGGCTAGGCCGCCGGCGGCCTTGTCGCGCTCCGCCTGCCACTGCTTGAGGCGCTTCGCGTTCACCGCGTGCATCTTCACCGGGAGCTCGGAGCGGGCCTCCTTGGAGGCGCGCTCGACGCGGTACCGGTAGTCGTCGGCAATCTGGCCCAACGCCTCGGGCGTCACGCCGAACGCATCGGCGAGCTTGATCTGCTCAGCCGGCATCACCTTGTCGCGATCGAGCGCGGAAGCGCCAACCATGCGCTGCGATTCGCGGCGCATCTTGCCCAGGTCGTAGAGCGCGGCGTGCTTCTCGTCGGGCATGACCAGCGTGTGCTTGAACACCTTGCGGGACGTGCCGCCGGTCACGGGCTCGCGCTCCACCGGCGGGTCGCGGCGCAGATCCTCGGCCTCGGCTTCCTTGCGGGTGGTGCCATCGACGTATAGGTGCTCGACGGGCACCTGCAGGGACCGGCCATCATCCGCAGTGACAAGCGCCTCGGTCGCGCCTTCCTCGTAGGCCTCGATGCGGCCGGCGAAGCGCTCGACGATGCCGGGCGCATCGACAATGACGCGCTGGCCGGGCTTGGGCGGGCCGGGGAATCGGCCCATGGCCGGTTTCTGCTTGTCCCGAGGCGGCAGTTCGCTCTTGCTGTCGGCCGCTTGCGGCGCTTGCGGCTCGAGCGCTGCATCATTAGGATCGACGGGCGAGCCCGCTGGGTGGGAACCGTTGCGCAGGATTTCGTCGGCCTCGGCCGGCGTCATCTTGCGCACGGCATCTTCGGACCAGCCCAAATCGCCCAGGTTGGCGCGCATGCCACGGGTGATGACCGTCGGCACCGGCCGTTCCGGCAGTGCGTCAGGGGCGGTTTTCTCCTGCAGCACCGGCGGCAGGTTCTCCACCTTGTCGGCAATCTGCGTCAGGTTCGACACCGGCACCTGGTACACTTCGCCGCTGGCGCTGTCGTACAGCACCGCCTCGTCGCCCTCGTAGCTTTCCACGCGCGCCATGAAGGGCGGCACGCCGTCCGCATCCACGCGCACTGTCGCGCCGATCGCCGGCGCACCACTTGGTACAGCCATGGCGGCAGGCTTCGCCGGCGCAGTCTTCGGCTGCTCCCGCGCGGCCGGCACAGCGCCGCCCTGCTGGACGAGCAGGCGCTCGCCCAGCACGCGCTGGGTGCCGTCGCCCGTCCTGACGCGGCGCATGCCGGCAGGAACGCCCGTCTGGTTCGGGTCGAGCGTGACGTTCTGCCCGTGAAGGTCGCCCGAGCCCATGTCGCCCATGGCTGGGTCATTGACGGTGAAGGTGTTAGCCGCCTTCTCGGCCGCCTGGCGCTGCGCACTCTCGAGCGCGCTGGTCAGCGGGCCTTTCTTCGGCTGTGGGGGCGATTCTGGCGCACGGCGGGCAGCACCGCCGGCGCCGCCCATGCCTGCGCCCATCGTGCCGCCTACGGCAAGGCCGCCGGCGGCCGCATTGGCCACACCCTCGGAAATGCGCTGCGAAGGGTCGATCCCCTGCACGCCAAGGTTCTGCGCCGCCTGCTGGGCGGCTTCCTGCGGCGCTTCCTCGAGCAGGCCCTCGGCAACCACGCCGCGCCCAGCGCCGCGAAGGATTCGTTTGCCCACGCTGCCGCCGACGCCCTCTGCCACGATCTTGGCGAGAGCGCGATCGCCGATACCGCCGAATGCGCCAGTCGCTACGCCGGCAATCACGAAGGTCTGCGCGGCCGCGTCGTTGGTCAGCGTCTCGACAGCCTGGTCAAAGGACATGCCCTCGGCCATGAGCTGCTGCACCGCGTCGCTCTCCTGCAGTGCCTGCGTCGGGATTTGCGCAATCTGCTCGCGCACGCCGCGCGCGGCCATGCCGCCCGAAATCGTGCCTTCACTGATGCCGCCGGCGATGGTGGCCGTGCGCGCGGCCGCCGCCGCGGCCTGTTTCTGCGTCGCACCTCTAGCAATGGCGGCCTTGAATGCGCCCCTGGCGAGGAACATGGACGGTCCCATGCTCATCACAGTGCCGGGCACGGATTCGACCAGGCCGCCGAAATAGCTGCGGGGATCGCGCCACGCCGGGCCGGCGGTGTACTGGACCGCACCTTCCTCCGTGGTCGTTTCCGTCACCCAATCCTTGCCGCGCGCCGCGATCGTCTCGGGCGTCATCGAGGCGATCGCCTTCTGCTGCGCGCGCTCGAGGCGCTGCTCGGTCGGAACGCCGTCGCCCTTGATCCACTCGCTGATGCTGTCGAGGCCTTCGACGATCGAGGGGCCTACCTTTGGGATGGCGGCAACGGCTTCACGCGCGCCCAGCGCCAGGCCGGCAGCACCGGACTTGAGCAGGCGCGTGGTGTCGCCGCCAAGGCCCGTGGAGCGGTTGCGCTCCTCCCAATCGGTCTTCCACGCCTCGTACTCGCTTTCGTCGATGGCGGTGTAGCGGCCCGGGTCGCTCTGCTCGAGACCGGCGCGGCGTGGATCCAGTACGGGTTCAGGCTCGGGCGGCGCGGCGTCCTCGGCCGGCGCGCCAGACTGCGCAAACGGGTTGGCGCCCGTCGAGTAGAGCCCCATCGGATCGCGCGGCTTGTAGTCGGCGCCAACCGCGATGCGCTGCGGGGCTGCTCGAGCGCCGGCTTCCGGCATGTCGCCGGCGGCAATGCGCCGGAACCACCCGGGGGCCTGTCCGATCTTCTTGTTCGTGGTGTCGTACATGAACCATGGCGAGCCATCGCCGGTCTGGTCCTTCATATCGACGTGCAGCATGTCGGGGCTGTTCTTGTAGATCCCGAAGCGCTTAACGCCGCGGGCGTGCAGTTCGGCGACGAGCTGGGCGCGCTGCTCCTCGTTCATGCCCTTCATCGAGATGTCGGAAGCATGGTGGCGGGAATGCTCGCCGGGGCCGCTTTTCTTCCGCGCCTCGACGGGATGGTCGGGCGATCGGTAGCCGGACGTGATGGTGAAATCCCTGCCCATGGCAGCCGAGGCGTCGGCGAGGATGGACTGAAAGCCCGGCTCGAGCTTGTCCTGCCCGGCGTGCCGGAAATGCAGCTTGCCGCCCTTGCCGGACGGAGGGACGGTTTCAGGCGGGGTGAGGCGGGCGAAACCCTTCGCATCGGGGTTGCCGCGCACGCGATCGCCGGAGACGCCAGGCAGGTATTCCTCCGCTTGGTCATCATGAAGCCGCTCTGCGTACTTCGTCGCGGCCTCCGGCGTCGCGAACTTGCCGAGGTGCTGGCCGGTTTGCTTGTACAGGCGCAGCGCGTCCTCGTTAGACAAGATCTTCCCATCGGGGGAAACGGTAGGGATCAGGACCTCATTGCCGCCGATGTTGAAGGATACCGAGCGCACGGTGCTGATCGAGCCATCCGCATTCTTCACCACGGGCCGGTTATGCAGGTCGATGTTGCCCGGCTCGAGCATCCCGTCGCCCTTGCCTCCGGCGGCAAGCTTGTCGAGGGCCTTCGCCGCCGGCGGCGCGCTCTGCATCTCCTGCTGCAGGGCCGTTACCGTCGAGGCGATGAGTTCGTCGGGATAGAGCGACGAGGCCTTGCCGTGTTCCTGCGTCACCAGCGCGCGCATGAACTTCTGCAGCCGCGCCGGATCGTCGAGGCGCATATCCTCGTTGGGCGCCACGCCCATGGTCGCCGCGATGTTTGCGGCCGCCCGGGTATTGCCGGGGGTCCAACCACCGTCGCCTGCAATGATGTCCAGCGGCGTCGTCAGGCCCTTGGCGTACTTGTTCACCGCCAGCTTGGCGGCGGCGCGCATGCCCTTTTCCGGCGTGTCGAACACCGCCTGCGGGTCGCCCTGGTCGGTGTTGACGGAAGGCCCGAGCAGGCCCTCCCACGGCACATCGTCCCGGTATTTGATGTTGCCGGGGTTGTTGTTGCGCATGCCGGCGGGCAAGTCAGGCGAATCGTTTGGCGGAGGAATGGCCGCGCCAGCGGGTGCGGAAGGCTGCTGCGCCGTGGCCTGCGGGGGTGTTGCGGCCGTGCCGGCCGGAGGAGTCGCCCCAGCGGTGGCCGGGGCTTGTGTTGCCTGCCCGCCACCCAGCCCGGGCGATTCCTTATAGAGGCCGAAGGGGTCGCTGAGTTCAGTTCCAAGGCCAATGACGATGGGCGGCATGACGGCGGATTCCTCCTGGTGAGGCCAAGCACGTCATGCGCTGTCGGGATGCGCGGACTATACTGGCCAAGCCATCACGCCGCCAGCCTCTCGATGTTCTCAAACAAGAGGTTGACGTGCTCCTCGGCAAAATCCCCATCACTCGTCCGATAACGGCAAACGATCATCTGCATCCGGATATCGGACAGGCTTTGCGGATGCGCGCGCATGATCGCCTCGTCGGTCCGCCAGAGTTCGTCGCACGCCCTCTGGAATGCAGCTTCGAGCTCGTCCGCGCTCTCCGTAGCATCGGCAACATCATTGCTCTGGCGAAGCAGGCTGTCGCATAGAGAGATTAAGCCACTGCGAACGGCAAATAGCGAAGGAATGGGGTTTACAGCCCCATTAAGAATCGTCGCCACGACCTGTGATGACGTGATAGGAGTAAAAATAGCCATGATCGATCTCCCGCGAGGTCGGTTGAGGTTAGGGCCGATTGGAAAGAGCCCCTTTCCATCGGTCCGCTACTGTGCTAGCAGAGTTTTCAGTGAGGGTCAATAACTATGGTAGCACAGAAAAAGAGGCGTGGGCCGACGCCGACGGGCAAAGGACAGCAGATCGTGACTCGTCTGCAGGAAGATTTGCTCAAGCCGTTGGATCAGTTTGTAGCCGAGCAAAAAGACGCTCCGTCGCGACCCGAAGGTATCCGGCGAATCCTGCGTGACTGGCTAGTAGGACACGGCTATATCAGCCCTGATTGAGGAGGGCACGAAAGATGCTGGGTCGCTGGATGGTAGCAGGGATGGTCGTCTTGATCGGGTTGGCGTGGCTTGCTCGGTTTGACGTCAACGGCGTGAGCAGGGGGGACGGATGGCCCGGCGCCTATATCGTTGACCGGTGGACTGGCGAAATCAAATTTTGCAGCGCTGTTAGGTGCGCGTCTACGCGCGACGGTCCGGCGAACGAATAGGGCTCGGCCTGATTACTGCCCGAGCCCGATCGCCGTGCTTTTCTTCATGCCCTGACGCACCACCGGCGGCCACTGGTCCTCGGGGATGCCAGCCTGCAACAGCCGTTGCCCGACGAGTTCCGCATTGCCGCCGTTCACCATGTGGTCGGCCGCGTCGGCGATGATCTCCTGCCGCGTAGGGGCGGCTCGGGTTTCCTGTCGCGCCGGAGCGGGTTTCGGAGAGGGTGTCGGCGCTCCGCCAAGGCCCGGCGCCGCCTCCGCAGGCGGAGGGGCTTCACCGCCGCCTAACCCGGGAGCGGCATCAGTCTGCCGTGGCGAAACCGCCGCTTCGGGATCCGGCAGGCGTTCGCCTGTCGTCTCGTCCACAAGGATCTCCTTGCGGGGCGCGGGAGAAGTCTTGGTCTTGCCGCGGCCGGTTGAGCCCCCACCGCTGACGCCGCCGCGCTCATTGGCGTAGCCCTCGGCCGACGCGAGCCGCTCGCGCACCGCCGCGTCCTGATCCTCCGCGCTCATGTCGCCGAAGTCGAGATCGTTCTCCTCGAGCGCCTTGCGGGCATCATTGTAGGCTTTGGCGTCATCGGTGCCGCTGCCGTACTTTTTCTTGATGCCCTCCTTCGTCTCGAAATCCTCGAGCCCTTCCTTGCGCTTTTCGGCCTCGGCGCGTTTCGCCACCTGGCTCTGCCATGCAGCGTCGGGGTTGGCGAAGGTGGAGATCATGCGTGGCACGTCGCCCGAGAGGATATCCTGCTCGAGCTCCTTGCCGTCCTGGTCCCTCACGCGCAGCTTGTAGCCGATGGTGTTGCCCTGCTCGTCCACCAGCTCGTCCTGCCCGACGAGCTCGTAACCGTGCTCGATGTAGCCCTGCACCTGGCCGGCCTTGATGACATCGGCGAGCGCGCCGCCGGCGTCGCCGGTCTGCGCCTTGAGCATGGCCGACGAGAACAGGCGGCCGCCCTGCAGGGCCGCATCGCTGTTGCCCCACTCCTCGAGCTGCTTGGCGCCGGCTATGTCGCCCTGTTTGAGCAGTTCGGTCTTGCGTTTCGGCAGCGCGTACTTTTTCCAGAACTGGTCGTAGTTCTTGCCGTCCTCGTTGCCGGCGTCGACCTCGCTCTTGAACGCCGCCTGGGCGTCCGTCTCGATCTTCTCGAGCGCCTGCCGGTTGTCTTTGGCCAGCTTGCGCTGGTCCATCTTCGCGCGCATGTCCTGGCCGCGCTCGAAGCCCTCCATGAAGGCGCCCAATCCAATTCCTATTGACAATTGAATGCCCTCGCTATTCGAGCCACGGCCATGCGGCACGTTTGTGGATGCTGTAGACGTGACGGTAGCTCACGCCAAATCTGTCGGCGATCTCGTTCCGCGATGCCGACCCTTCCAACTCGCGGATCTGGAGAACCTCGTGTTCGGTCAGCTTGGCCAGGTTGTGACGCTCACCCCTATTGTGGGTATCGTGCTTCAACTTGTCGGCGTTGTTTTCGACGGTAGTAGCCCAGCGCAGGCAGTCTGCGTAGAAGCACGACGGATTCCCGCATTCATGCGCCGCCTCATGCTCCGGTGAGGGGGCTGGGCCATGGGCGATTTCACATACGTACCGATTTACCAGCACGCGCTCGCCGGCGACCTTCATTTGGCCATAGCCAGCTCCACAGGTCGTGAACGGCCAGGGAACAGAGCAGCCCGCATGCATATGGGCGTGCACGTAGGCAAGGACGGACCCTCGCGGCGGGCGCGTGGGACCGCCCGCTGTTGGATTTCCGTGTCGGAGAAAACGGCGATGATGGGCGTTGCAATGTCCCTTCCTAAAGGGCCCACCGTTTTTGCATCCCGCCACTGAACACTGCTTTGCTGCACCCTTTGGGGCGCGGCCTGCGGTCGGGGCACCATGGGTGCGGAGCCGGTGGTAATGGTTTCGGCAATATCCCTGTGCCCAATGCAGCTTGTCACAGCCATCAAGCGAGCATACACCGCGTCTAGCCATCTCGAACCTCCTGCGTTCGGGCTTGGTCAGGGCGAAAGCGGGTGCTCGTAACACCCCTTTTGCCCGTTCTTTATGCATGACTGGCCGGACGGCGGCAAGGCTCATGCGACCGCTCCCAGCCCGATCTCTTCTTCCTCACGCGCGGGGGCACGGGTAGGACGCGCTGCGGTGGGCTGCTGCGTCTTGCGGCGCTGCGCCGGCGGCTTGGCGGGAGTGCCGCCCAGCCCGATCGCGTCGGCGAGCTTATCGACCTTGCCGTCGAGATCCTGCACCGCCTTCATGGTGATACCGATGGCGTCCTGCACAGGGATCGACTTGCCGTCGCCCTTGCCGGTTTCGCGCTGGAAATCCTGTGCATAGGTGCCGACGTGGCGGCCTTCGTCCGAGACGCCGTCCTTATAAGTCCACTCCTCGACGGGCATCTCGTTGACGGCCTCGAGCGCTTCGCCTTCGGCGATCGGCTCCTTGTCCTCCTTCACGTTTTCGTCGGACGGGAATGAGAACATGCCTGCAAGGCCGCCGAGGAATGAGCCGACACCGGCGGCGTTCTGGCCTTCGCGCTGCTGCTCGGCATTCCACGCGGAAACCTGCGTCGAATATTGCTGGTTGAGCGTCGAGCCCATACCGGCATAGCCCTGCATTCCGCCGCGGAAGCCGCTGCCCATGATATCGGTCGAGGCGAGATACTGCGCATTGCTGCCCTGGTTGAGCCCCACCGCCGAAGATCCGCCGCCAAGGCCCACCTGCGCCGCCTGCGCGCTCTGCGACGGCAGGCCTCGGCCGAGATTGGCAACGTCAGCCTTGAGCGCCAGCCCCTTGTCACGCGTCGCGGTGCGCGCGGTGTTCTTCGCGCCGGCCGTCGCCAGCGCCGTGCCCATCTCGCCGGCGCGCTCGATGCCGGCATGCCGGCCGGAGCGGGGGTCAATGCCCATCGAAGCCGCCTCGCGGCGCGCGGTTTCACGTGAGGCAGCGGCCGCCGACTGGACATCGCCCGCAGCCTCGGCCGCGGCCGCTTCCTGCCGCTCTTTCGCGCCCTACTCGGACGCCCCCGCGATGAACTCATCCTCGATCGGCTTGAACGTCGTCTCGTATCGCTCTCGATCCGCCCGTGACCAGTCCGCCTGGTCCTTAGCAATGCCGAGCTGCATGCCGGTGACTTCTTTGGTCAGCGCGTCGAGTTCGACCTGGCGTTCCTGCGAGACCGCGAAGGCATCCTTCGCGAAGTTCATCCACTCCACGCCGGTTTCGGCCTGCAGGAGCGCGGCCTTGCCGATATTCTTATCAGGGGAGGGTGCGCTGGAAGAGCCTTTGCCCATGTACGTGTTCCTTCATGAAGGACCGGCACGTCATGCGCTGGGGGATGTGGCCTTATACCGTGGCGCGGACGATTTTGCCAGTGCCGCCGATCGTGGCGGGGAGCCAGCGGCATTCACGCCGCAGCATGCCGAAAATGATGGTGTCGCTGCCGTCCTCGCTGTCCTCGCGCAGGCGGCCTTCCTCAACCCAGCCCATGTGCCGCGTCAGCCGGAGCGACTCGGCGTTCGTCTCGGGGATGCCGCAAGTGATGCGCGGGAATTTGCACTGGATGAATGGATAGGCAAACACGCGGGTGATGAACTCGCGCGTCATCCACCGCTTGGAGCCGTCCGACGCCAGATGCACCAGACAGGTGGTGGTGGTGAAGGTGTCGAAAACAACGACGCCGCGCAGCTCACCGGCGCGCTCATGCCCGATCGCTCGGGCATCATCGCGGAATCGGCTGTTGGCGACGCGGCTTTCGGCCCAGGCGATCAGCCTGTCATCCTCGCCGTAGACGTATTCCGACGCGCTCATTTCAGCACGCCCATCTCTCGCAGGATGGCCTCGCCCTCGTCGGCCGAGCGCATGATGCGGTATGGAACGCCCCGTGCGGTGCACCAGGCCTCGAAATCGGTTTGCCCGGCCGTCTGCACCCCCTTGGGCGCTTTCGCCTCGAGCGCGGCGCTGCCGCCCGGCCAGAGGAACACATAGTCCGACGCGCCGGTAATCATGCCAAGCGCCTTGGCGATCGCGTAGCGGATGTTGGCGTTCTTCGTGCCGCCGCCGATCTCGTTGCCGATATGCGACCACACCGCCACCGGGCGGCCCTCGAGCGTCCACGCGCGCAGCCGGTTGGCGAACTCGATGCAGATTCGGTCCTCGGGGCCGAGCTTGAGCGTAGGGGCCAGAAACGGCCGCGTCATGAGGCGGAGGAGGGCGGCAGGCGTCAAGGCAGCAACCGGGCCTGCAGCGCGTCGGCAATGGCCGTGAGGCGGTTGAAGATCGCCGTCACGTCATCGACCAGCGCGTCGAACTCGGCCTTTGTCGGGGCCGCGCCGGCGGCCTTGGCGGATTTGAGCTTCGCCTGCAGCTCGAGCAGCGCCGACACGTCGTCGATGCGCACGGCCGCACGGCGGATGGCGCCGCGATTGCGCGAGCCGTCCAGCGTCTCGATCTTCTCCTTGAGCAGCTGATCGATCATGCTACCTGCTTCAGTTCGTCGATCGTCTGCGCCATGACGATCTGTTCGACCTGGACGTCGCCGAATACGTCGATTTCCCATGTGCGCGCCAGAAAGCCCCCCGGCAGGCGCACCGGGCGGTTGGCGCGGGTGACAGAGGCCACACGCACCTGGTCGGCGTAGATGCCCACGGTGAGGATGTTCGGGCTCGGCTGGGGAATCGGCGTCAGCATGTCCCCATCGAGCGGGTAAGCGTCGAGCAATCCGCCATCGATCTCGCCGCCGACAGAACCCGCCGCGATCAGCGTCTCGTTTGCCGCGATGACTGCCGCGATGTCATCCTCAAGGTTCTCCTCCTCCTGGTTGGTGACGATGCCGGTGGCGTCGATCTGGATAGCGCCGAAGTTCAATGGCTGGGGCAGCACGAACTGCTTGCTTTTCCAGTATTGCGTCCTGCGGGCCGCGTTGGGCGCATCGAACTGGCGGATCTCGTCCGTTCCACTCTTGAGGAAGAAAAGCCCGCCGCTCGACACCTCGTAAAATGCAGCGGTGGCGCTGGCCTCGGTCCGGATGAGGAAGGATTCGCCGGAAAGGTCGAGCAGCAGTGCACCGGTCTGGATCGAACCGTCCGTTGCGGTGGTGTCGTAGAAGGCGAAATAGCGGCCGGAGAGCTGCGCCCCGATCATGGTCGAAGGCGACAGCGCCAGCCAACCCTCCCGGTTGAAGATATTGCCGGTCGCAATCGCGAATGCGCCGTCCGCTCGCACCACGACCATGCCCTCGTGCGAAGGATAGGCGATGGCATAACCGAGATCCACGATGCCGCGCGCGTTGATGCAGGGTAGGTTCTGCTCCATCTTCTGCATCTGCATGGTTTCGGGGGTGACGCCGGCTGCCATGTAGGGGTGCTTCTCGGTCATGATGATGACCGTGGTGCCGACAGCGCCGAGCCCAACGATGTCGGAATCGACCGCGAGCGCGTACTTCTGCGGCCAGGCATGCGGGCGGTAGGGTTCGCAGAAATAGAGATCGCGGCCGGAGAATGCAGCCATCATGCCGTTTGGGAGCGCGATCAGGCCTTCCAGCGTGTCGGGCGGGGCGTTCCAGCTTGCCGAGGGCAACGGCTCCTGGAAGGCATCCACGGCGATGTCGTCGGTGAAATCGCCCGTCCCAGCGACGCGCTCGGCGATCAGATAGAAGTACGTGCCGCTCTGCCCGGTCTGCGAGCGGTAGATGCGCTGGTGCGTGATGGCGCGATCGGCCGGCGTCGCACCGAAGCCGGACAGGGTGATGGTGTCGCCCGGCTGCCAATCGATGGCGTTTGACGCCGGGCATGGCTCCGATTCCTCGCCGAAGGACGTGACCCACGTGTAGACGTAGACGCGGGTGGTGACGTCGCCGGATCCGGCCCCATCGGTTGCGGCCGTCAGCGCGACGGCCGGCGGATCGATCGCCAGCTCGTAGATGTCTTCGCCCACGCGCATCTTCGGCACGCCGTCGCCGGTGTAGTAGAGCCGGTCGGATGCGACGGGTCCGGGAACGGCATGAACGACAGTTTCCCAGCCCAACCAGTCGACGCCGTGCCGGTAGATGGTCTGCAGGGCGGAAGAAGCCGCCGTCGCGATCAGCGCGGTCTTGCGCATGGGTGTCAGGCCGCCATCGTCTAGCCTGGTGTCGAGCGCCGCCTGCGCGGCCGCGGCCGGCATCAGGCGGGGGATGATGCGGGGCTGCTCGCCGGTGAAGCCCGTTAGCTTGATCGCGGCCATCAGGTTTTGATGATCTTGTTGACGATGATGGTCGGCTGGACGTTGTTGTGAGCCTGACCGGAACCGGCGGAGGGAATGGAGTGGACGTGGGCTGCAGCGGTGCTCGTTGTGGTGGTGCGGGAGCCGGAATTGCCGCTCTCCCACACTGCAGTCGTCACGTCGCTGCCGGCAAGCGTGTTTTCGACTGTGTGGCTGTGAGCACCACCGCTACCCGTCGATCCGCCGTGATCGTGCGCGGGAATTTGCGCGAGCGTCAACGTATGCGTCTCGGAGCCGCCGGTTGCGCCCAGCGTGTCTCCGTTCAAGCCGCCACTCTGGTTGGTTAGGCGGTTGGCCGAGGTGCCGCCCATATCGTCCTGGCCAGCTCCGACGCGGCCGCGATAGTCGGGCACGTTGAATGTGGTCGAGCCATTGCCAGCGCCGAAAGTGGTGCCGATGACGTCAAACAGGGCGGACTCGCCGGTGCGCGACACCTCCTGGCCGTAGCAGAGCAGCCATCCGGTCGGCGCGGTGGATCCGCCATAATCAATGATGCCGCCCACCGGCGTCCGCTCGACAACCTCGGCATGCGGCATATAGCTCAAATACCAAGCCCCCCACGTGGCGGCGGCCATTCTGCGGGCGTAGCGGGCAGTCGTCGAAGCCGGCTGGTATTCCTGATAGGCGGTGTTGGCGTCGATGCCCATGTGCCAGATCATGGCAACCAACGCCAGCGGGGTGTTCAACGTCGAGGCGTCGGCCTGGTAAAAGCCGGTTTTGGTGATGTCGTCGGCGTCGTCGACCAGCCCGGCCAGGTCGCGCAGCCGCGCCGGCAGCACGGCACTCGCCACCTCGCCCGTCGCCAGCCTGTCGGCATCGGTCGTTCCGGCCTCGAACGCGGCGTTGGTTAGCCTGACATCGACGCGGGCGCCGGCGAGGAACGATGCGGCCGTCGAGCCCTCCTGCCCGCGCTCAACCGTCAGCGTGACGCCCGATCGGGCGGTGCATTTCATGTTCTCGCGGTTGCCGGACCCGTCGAAGACGGTCAGCGGGCACCAGTCGCCGACGCCGAGCACCGGGAACTTGCCTTCGTCGCCCGAAGTGATGGCGATCGTGGTGACGGAATCGTTGATGTTGGCTGCCAGCAGCGAGGATGCGTTGTTGGAAAGCTTGAGCGCCATGGGCCTATCCTCTCGAGGACCGGCACGTCATGCGCTGGAAGTCGCGGCACTATAGCACCGGCGGCGACAAATCCGAAAGGGTGCTTCTCCAATGCCCCGCCGGGCTCCTCGGCAGTGACAGGTTGATCTTGCCAAAATAGTGTGCGAACAGAATGCCGGATGTGGGGAGCCAGCCATGCATTCAGATGCCGAGTATCGTCGGAAGCTATTGAACTCGTTGCGGGAAAACCCGCAGCGCGGCATTGGCGTACAACTGGACGCCGATAGCTGCCGAGTGCTTCTCGACTACATCATCGAACTACAATCGCGCGATCCGCGATCACACGACAACGTTGTCGTCTTCACAGCGGGGTAGATAGTGATCGAAGCGCAGGTTTTGACCAATTTGAAGACACTTTATCGACGCTCTTTTCCAGAGAACACCCGCCAACAGATCCGAAACACGATCAAATTTGTTCGCGGCACACGAGCCAACCCGAAAGCTCAGATCAACCGTAGGGTCACCACGAGCTTTCCAATGAAAAAGATGCTGTGGCGGTTGGCCAAGCGGTATTCGTTAATAAAGCGCCCGCCTACCCAGCCCATTAACAAACCGATCAAAAATTCCATTCCAGAGGTTATCCGACTAGCGGGCGAGCTTCATGCTGCGGGGCGACTTGAAGAGGCGCTGCTTCTCTCGACCGAGGCCGTACACCGCTCGCCAAAAAGCGGAAGCGCACTGCGCGTTCACGCGAGAATATTAATCGACATGGGCCGCCTCAACGAGGTGCCCGGGCTCTCCCGCGCCGAAGCTAAGGCGCTGGTCAAGATAGCGGCTAACGCTAAAATGACCTTAATAGCGGAAGCGAAAGAGCTTGCCGCAGCGTGGCGGCTCGGCGATGCTCTCGCAAAAGTCAACGCATCACTATCGATTGCCCCGTCGCAAGCGGCTTATCGGCTCCGTGCTACGATCCTTGCCCAAATGGGAGACAAAGTGCGGGCGGTTGAAGCGAACCGGGAACTGCTCGCTCTCAATCCTCTCGACATTGCTGGATATCGCCAGCTTAGGGCTCTCGGCGAGGAGCTCCCTCCGGTTTCGATGGAAATCGCGCTTGAGGCCGTGAACTGCATGGGCGGCACTTCAACGGCGTACCTGCGCGCTGCGGAGTGTTTATATTTCTTTGGGATATTCGACGCCGTTTTGCAGGTTTGCGAAATGGGCCTCGCAGTTGCCGAAGCCGAGAAGGAGGGCGAGCGGCGAGCAAAGACGCTTTACAACCTGCTACTGCACAAAGGGTACGCGCTTGAGGCCATGCACCGCCATGAGCAGGCTCTCAGTCTCTATCAGGCCATGTCCTCGGGCACCTTTGAAGAGCGCAGCGTTGTTCCCATCGCCAGATGTCTTCTGGAGTTGGGGCAGCCGGAGAAGGGCGAGGCGATATTGCGACGGGCGTATGTTGGCGGACCGGACCCGCAGCCATTTTCCCCGCTGACCATGGACCTTCTGCAGGCCAAGGGAGATATCCGCGAAGCTTATGCGCTCTACAGGAAGCGTCCTATCAGCTTGGCGTTGGCGAAGACGTTCAAAGCCGAGAAGCACCCGCTGGACCTTTACATCCTGTCAGAAGAATATCGGAACAAGAAGGCCCTGATATTGGCGGAGGGCGGTCCGGCTGACGAACTGCGGATGTGCTCGGTTTATGGGGAACTCGCCTCATGTTTCGACCATCTCACCATCACCTGCGAGCCGCGCCTGCAAAGCATCATGGAGAGGAATTTCCCTGATATAACTTTTCTCCCAACCGCACGGCACAGGCGCGAGATCGTCAAAGACATGAGCGACCGGAGCACGCTGACCGATGCGAGGCTGTTCCAACTCGTATCGGACCAAGTGATCATCGCGGCGAAAGACGCCAACCTCGTTTGCTCTCTGCTCGACACACTGGCTGATCTTCGTCCTGACCGAGAGGCGTTCCGGAGGACGAAGCGCGCGCCGCTGAAGCCGGACCCAGCGTTGAAGAAGCATTGGAAGGCCAGGACCAAAGTCGGCGGGAGGCCTAGTGTCGGTCTCTCCTGGCGTAGCATGCTGCAATCGGTTGCCCGCGACCGCCATTATTTGACGGTGAACGACCTCGCGCCGCTTGCTGACGTGGACGCCGATTTCTGGCTTTTCCAGCCCGGCGCCACACAGGAAGAGATCGAACACCTCCGCTCGTTTCTCACTCTCCACATCCCCGAAGACCTAGACCTAGTGAACGACATGGAGGGCCAGCTCGCCCTGGCTGCGAACCTGGACTACGTGATCTCCCCATTTGCCACAGCCGGTGAGCTAGCCGGCGCAGTCGGAACACCGACGTTTCTGGTCTCGACCTCAATATCCACTACATGGCGCCGAAACCCGGATGGATCGGACATTTGGCACGCCAAGACACAAATCGTCTGGGGTAATCCCATTCACGACCGGGTGAGCGCGATGCAGGTGGTCGCAGATCAGCTTAAAGTAACACCGGCAAGCCGAGGGAAAAAACGAATACCAACGTCGCACCCCGCTCAAGAAGCCGCGATATAGCTGAACGCAAGGATCAGCGTTCCGGACGCAACCACGTTGAAGTTGGTGGCCGCGCCGCCGCTCGCAATCGTGGACAATGCCATCTGCGATGTTGTGCCGATCCGGCCCTGCAGCTTGTTCAAATGCGTGATGTTTTCATACCAGACCTCGATCGCGCCTAGTGCGTCTGCAGACGCCAAGAAGGGCGGAAGGCTGATCCGTATCCCACCTGTTCCCGTGTGAGCCGACCAGGTGAGTTCGACGTGGCCTTTGACCAGCCGGCCGGTCTTTACCCACGAGCCTTTCTGCACCGAGTATGTCCCGACCCCCGCCGAAGTCGCGCCCGACAGCACAGGCACATAATCGGCGAACGCCACGCCGTCCTTGTACACGATCTTCGAGGCATCGCTGATAACCGGAGTCGTGACCGGCCGAAGAAGATGGATCGCACCATTGAGTGTTGGTGAGTTCAGGAAGCGAATATCGCTGGCGCCACCATTGAGAACCCCAAAACGCTTGAAATCATGCAGCGTGATGTTGTCAATCGTGCCCCCATCGAACAGGAAGCCATGGCGAGCACCAGCATCCATATCGCACTTGATCGTTGCCCAGGACGTCAGGCGGGTATAACCATCCTGACGGACAGGAGCGACGTCACCGACGTTGAGGTGACCCTTGACGGTCAGATCGCAGTTGCCCGCGTCGATGCCATAGTTGTGTCGCTCCAAAAGCGGATTGAGTTGGTCAAGCATCCCGTCGACTGTTAGCTGCACCGGCAGATCAGCCGAGACGCCACGAACGTCGATCACCGCTTCGTTTACGGGCATTGTCGTGGGGAGGATATTGACCAGCGCCGATCCGCCCTTGTTGTCGGTGATCGTCTCGTTATCGGCAAACGTTCCCGAAGGCGGGCGAAGCAGGAGAACGCCAGTCGTGCCGTTGTCGTAGACATGCAAGATTGTTGCCGTCGCAGCTGACGTTCCGCCAGTCAGCGTCGCGCCGACCGTGAAGGCCGCTGTCTGCGCATCGTAGGCGATACGAACGCCCGAGCCGCGCGAGATCACCCGTTTGACCTCGCAGGAAAGCTCGCTGTCCTGCGCGTTATTGAGCCAAGGCTCGAACCATGCCCGACGGCCGGAGCCCAAGGCCGCTTCGAAGCGGATCGCGTTCGTTACATTCTCTTCGTCCACGCCGTCGATAGAGACGTTGGAGCCCGACGTACGGATGCCGACACCGAAGATGTTCCGCAATGTTATGTCGATGACCTTCGCGCCCTCGAAGCGGAAGTTTCCTGCCTCGTTGAAGTCCAAACCATTACTGTCGTAGACGCCGTCGATCAGCAGTTTGGTGAACGTTCCGCCGTGGTGGACGATGTTCGTAGCCGACTTGATGTGATCGACGAACTGTGCACCCAGCATGAAGGATGCTGGCGAACAGTTGAAAGCGTTGAAGCTGGAATTTGAGAACAGCGCGAGCGGGTTGGAGCTGCGGCGCTTGGAGAAATACGTTCCGATGATCTGATAAACAATCGACGCGTCGTGCGACTGGACTTGTAGCGCCTCGCCCCAGTGCGACCAGATTTTACCGCCGAACACCTGGAACAGCCGAGCGCCGTCGATGATCACCTCAGCCGGCTTTGCTTCCAGCAGCCGACGCACATCTGCGCCTGAGTACCGATTGCCGCCGTTCTTGATCTCAAGGTCATTGAAGATGATCTTGTCGCCGCCAAGGAACTCGATCAGCGGTTCGCCGCTACCTGACGAAGATGTGCCATTGTCCTGCCCGTCGATCATGCCGTTGCTGACCGTGACATTCAGGCCAGCCTTGCCGCCTGTCAGTGTCGCGCCGGATACCGATGCGCCGGTTGAGGTTTCGGCCAGTGCAATTGTGTTGCCGTCAGCCCCTTCTTTCAGCGCCGTGACGATGACCTGATCGCCGACCTGCCTTGCCCGTGCCTTGGGGTTCACTCGCGCCGTCGAGAACAGCAGATTCCGGGAAATGCCGTGCGAGATCGCAGTGATGCCGCTCGTGCTGGTCAAGGTTTCGCCGTTAGAGGTGTTCACCGTCATATCGAGGACGAACATGATGCCGTCGGTAGAGCTGCCGCTTTCGTAGAAGACGGCTTCAATTCGGCTGACCGAACCAGAAGTTCCGCCGGTGATGTCCTCACCCTCGACGAACGCTCCCGACGCCCCAGTGAAGCTGATGAGCTTGAACCTGCCTTCGCCGTTTATGGCCGCAGCCAAAGCAAAGGCCGTAGCCTCTTTCGAGATTTCCGCGTTCTCACCCCGCCAGAACTCATTGAGCGCGGCAGGGTCGCCAGCGGTGGTGAGCGTGTAGGTAGTGTCACCAACGGTGAAAGTGTTCGTGTTCGTGGCGCCGCCCGTAAAGGTGAACGAGCCTGTAGCGTAGCCGCCACGCGTGCGGAAAATATTAGCAACGTTGTTCGGTACATCCGCTCCCTTGAACTCTCCGACGATCGCTCCGCCGCCGAGGTCGACGTGGATGCTGTCTGTCATATAGTCGTCGAGATAGATCCGCTTGAGCATGAACCGCTTCGATGCATCGCGGTTGACGAGCCTTCTGATCCCCTTCGCCTCTGCGGCTATCAGGCACCGCACGAAGGCTGCGGTATCATCCGTGCCGTCCCCGAGGCACCCGCCAGAGCGGATGTCGATCTCGCCCCCCGCGAACTCGAACCATGTGCCTACACTGTCCTGGAACTTCAGGCCATGGCTCGGCTCACTTCCCACTTTGGTGTAGAGCGCCGGCGCAAGCAGGGTGCCGTTCGCGAAGCGGTTGACTATGACCTGATCGAATCCGGAGAGATCAAGCGTCGCGCCACTGGTGCACGAGTTTATTCGGGGCGCGGATAGCGAGGCAGCAAGCGTGGTGAGGTTTGCCGAGGTGTTTTGCTTGGCGTCGAGCGCCGCTTTGGTCAGGCGGAGATCCACGCGCGCGCCTGCGCCAAGCGCCAGCGGGGAGGTGCCCTCCTGGCCCCTAGACACGTTGATGACAGATCCAGCGCGCGACGTGGCGCGCATGATTTCCATGGAGCCATCGCCGTCGACTACCGTCAGCGGAAACCACTCGTCGGCGCCTGGCGTCGGGAATAGGGCAGCATCGGCCGCATCCACCGTAAGCGATGTTGCGTCGTCTGCGATCGCGCCGGCAAGCGTCGAGGTGGCGTTATTGGCGACGAGCAAGCCCATTTAGTGGCAATCCCTGATGCGAAGGCGGAAACAGACTTCCTTGGTCAAGCCAAGTTCGGTCACGGCGGTTACGGTGATGGTGGCCTCGTCGAGATCGGCGCCGCCGGAGATCCAGACCTTGGCGATGGTGAGCGACACCTCAACCTCGTCGACAACGGCGGTGCTGCCGGCGACCGTTGCGGTAGCCGACAGCAGGCTGTCGCCGTCGCCGAGCCAGCGGTGGAAACGGATGTCGTAGGGCATCACGTCGCTGGGGGTTTTCGTGTACGTCCCGAGCATCAGAAAACCTCGTTGGCTGGGGTGCGCACGGTGGAAACGGGCTCGGGGCCGACGATCATGGCCGGCTGCGCCTCAACGACCATTTCGCGGGGCTCGCGCTCGAGGGTCATGAACTGCGCCGACTCGCGCAGGAAGCGGAGGACCAGACCGAGTTCCATGTCGAAGGAGATGCTGGGGGGGG
>NZ_AHAM01000056.1 GCF_000236565.1 Mesorhizobium alhagi CCNWXJ12-2
TTCGCTCGCAGCCTTTCCGGTTGGCGCCTGCTCGCGCACCATTCTCGGCAAGGTAGAAATCGTGCTTCTGCGGACCGCCGAGGACGCCTTCCGCGTGGAGTGCTGGCGTTCTTTTGCCGACTACGCTTTTGCCTTCCTCATCGAAGCCGCGCGCGACGCTGCGGCGTAGCAGCGGCTGATGACTATCGCGTTGCGTCGCGTCGTGGCAGGATGGTTCGACGACCGGCAATTGGGAGGCGATCCGATGCCTGATGCGAAGAAGCCCGGAAAACCCAGGAAGACAGCAGACGTCCCTGATCGCAGCGAAGATCAGCGTGAGTTAGAGCGCGAACTCGAGGAAGGCCTGGAAGACTCGTTTCCTGCCAGTGATCCGGTTTCGGTCACCTCCACCGCCATTCCGGGTGCACCGCCGGAGCGGAAGCCTGAGTAGGGTGCACCTGGCCACTGTGGCTCACTTTTTGTCTATGAGTTCTGCGGCCAACCCCGACAGCAGCCTAACCGCCTCGCCATACATCTTTGCCTTATCCGGGTTGGAGGCGTTGCCGTCCAGCGCGCGCTTGTAGACGCCCTGGCAGATCGCCGCGAGACGGAAGAAGGAGAAGGCGAGAAAGACGGTCCAGTTGGAGATGCCCTCGATGCCCCGCCGCCGACAATAGGCGGCGGCATACTCTTCTTCTGCGGGCAGGCCGATAGCCTCCCGGTCGATGCCGCCGAGGCCGCGAAAGCCGGATGCATGCGGCAATCGCCATTGCATGCACTGATAGGCGAGGTCGGCATAGGGATGGCCAAGCGTCGACAGTTCCCAGTCGAGCACGGCGAGCACCTGCGGCCGGTCCAGCGCAAAGATCATGTTGTCGAGCCGGTAGTCGCCATGCACCAGCGAGACGACGCCGTCATCCGGCGGAATATGCGCCTCCAGCCAGTGGATCAGCCGGTCCATGTCGGGGAGCGCGCCGGTTTCTGTCGCGCGGTACTGTCTTGTCCAGCGGCCGAGCTGGCGCGCGAAATAGCTGCCCGGTCGACCGAAATCGCCGAGACCGACAGCCGCCGGATCGACATCGTGCAGGGCGGCGAGCGTCGCGTTCATCGCATCATAAATCGCGCGGCGTTCGGCGTTGGACGCAATCTCGGGCAGCGCCGGATCCCAGAGGATGCGCCCTTCCACAAAGGCCATCACGTAGAACATGCGGCCGATTGGCGAATCCTCGGCCGAAAGGTGCAGCATTTCGGGAACCGGAACCGCCGTGCCGGCCAGCGCCTTCATGATGCGGAACTCGCGGTCGACCTGGTGCGCCGACTTCAGCAATTGGCCGGGCGGCTTGGCCCGCAACACATAGCGGCCGGATCGGGCGGTCAGCAGATAGGTTGGGTTGGATTGGCCGGACTTGAACTTCTCGATCGACAGGAGCCCGGAAAAGCCCGGGACTTCCGCCTCCAGGTAGGGCGCGAGCGCCGCCTGGTCGAGCGCGTTCGGGTCGCTCATCCCGTAGCTTTCTCCGGCTCGACCATGGTCAGCGTCAGCCACCGCGCCGTCAGCGCCGGCTTCTTCGATCCATCGATCTCGATGGTCACCTCATGCGCGACCTGGACCCAGCCGGACGGTCGCACCTTCACGTCGGCAAGCACGAATTTCGTCCGGATGCGCGCCCCCGTCTTCACCGGCGCAGCGAATTTCAGATTCTCGAATCCCTGGTTGATGCCCATGCCCGCGCCCTCGAGCGGCGGAATGGTCTCGTAAGCCATGGCCGACAGCAGCGACAGTGTCAGGAAGCCGTGCGCGATGGTGCCTCCGAAAGGCGTCTCCGCCGCCGCCCGTTCCGGGTCGCAATGGATGAACTGGTGGTCGTCGGTCGCGTCGGCGAACAGGTCGATCATCTGCTGCGTGACGGTGCGCCAGGGCGATATGATTTCGGACCCGACGCCGGCCACGAGTTGATCAACGGTTATGGGTTTCAAGCTTTAGGCTCCCGGTACAGGTCATTCCTTGAACAGCGTCATGCCGTGCTGCACCGACTGTCCGCCGTCGATAGGCAGTATGGCGCCGGTGACATAGCTGCCCGCACGGCTGCACAGATACAGGGTCGCGCCGGCAATGTCATCGGGCGCGCCGATCCGCCCGATCGGTACGTGGCTCGCCACGCGATCCGCGCCCTCGTCGGTGCCGGTGGCGAACGCCGTCATGCGGCTGCGGAATGGGCCGGGGGCGAAGGCATTTACCGTGATGCGACGGCCCGCCAGTTCGATCGCCAGCGTCCGGGTCAAATGATGCACCGCCGCCTTCGAGGCGGTGTAGGAATAGGCGTCATCGGCCAGCGGCTGGGTTCCCATCACCGAGCCGAGATTGATGATACGCGCTGGGTCGTCATCGCTCGCCGCCTTGGCCAGCAGCGGCAGCAGTTCGCGTGTCAGGTGGAAAAGCCCGGTGACATTGACGTCGAACACTTTCGCCCAGCCCTTGTAGGGGAACGTTTGCAGCGGCTCGCCCCACGACGTGCCGGCATTGTTGATCAGTATGTCCAGCCGGTCCGTCCGCTCCTTGACGGCAGCGGCGAGCGCCAGCACGCCGCTTTCCGTGCTGACATCGCCGCCGAATCCTTCAGCCTTGCCCGGCGCGCCGAGCGCGTTCAGTTCGCCCGCCACGCGAACGCAATCCTCGCCCTTGCGCGAGGCGATCATTACGCTCGCCCCGGCCTTCACCAGCGCGGTCGCGGCCATGCGGCCGATGCCGGTCGCCGCCCCTGTAACCAGGGCGGTCTTGCCCGTCACCGAGAAAAGTTCGTCGAGATAGGACATGGAAACCTCCCAGCCGCACGCAGCGGCGCTCTTCGCGATGGCGTTGCAATGGCAAGCCAGTATGTTGATGCTGCGCCCGCCGTAAAGGCCGAACGCGGCTTGTTCGGCCGAGTCTTTTCGGTTCATGTCTGAACCAGGTGGTGACCCCGCGTTGTGTGGGCTCGGCTTCACGGAGGAGAAATCGGATGTCTGAGATGGCCCTCGGCATGACGGAGCGGCTGAAGCCGATCCATGAACGCGTCGCCCGCATGGTGCGGGAAGAGATCATCCCGCTCGACGCGGAATTCCTCGCCGAAGTCGGCAAGGCCGGCGACCGCTGGGGCTATACCGATCGCCAGACCGAAATCCTCGGCGGGCTGAAGGCGAAGGCGCGCGAGCGCGGCCTGTGGAACTTCTGGCTGACCGGCTCGGAAAGCGGCTACGGCCTCTCGACCGTCGAGTATGCTTATCTCGCCGAGGAGATGGGCCGGGCACATCTCGGAGCCGAGACTTTCAACTGCTCTGCCCCCGACACCGGCAATATGGAGGTGCTGGAACGCTACGGCTCGGAGGACCACAAGGAAAAATGGCTGCGGCCTCTGCTGGACGGCAAGATCCGCTCCGCATACCTGATGACCGAGCCGGATGTCGCCTCCTCCGACGCCACCAACATCGCCATGCGCTGCGAGCCCGACGGCGACAATTACGTGCTGAACGGCGAAAAATGGTGGGCTACGGGCGCCGGCGACCCGCGCTGCAAGATTTACATCGTCATGGTCCGGACGGGCGATGACACCGCGCCGAAGCACAAGCGGCACTCGATGATCCTGGTGCCGGCCGATACGGGCGGCGTCAAAAAGTTGCGGCCGATGACCGTCTATGGCGACGACGATGCGCCGCACGGTCATTTCCATATCCGCTTCGAAAACGTGCGCGTACCGAAGGCGAACCTGATCCTGGGCGAGGGCAGGGGATTCGAAATCGCGCAGGGGCGGCTCGGCCCCGGCCGCATCCATCATTGCATGCGCGCCATCGGGCAGGCCGAGCGGGCGCTGGAGATGATGTGCCAGCGGTCGCTCCGCCGCGAGGCGTTCGGCAAGCAACTGGCTGAACTCGGGGCGAATTTCGACATCATCGCCGAATGCCGCATGGAGATCGAGATGGCGCGGCTGCTCTGCCTCAAGGCGGCGTGGATGATCGACCAGGGCGACGCGCGCGCCGCCGCCCCCTGGATCAGCCAGATCAAGGTTGTCGCGCCGCGTGTGGCGCTGAAGGTCGTCGACGAGGCGGTGCAGATGTTCGGCGGGGCGGGCGTCAGCCAGGACACGCCGCTGGCGCGCTCCTGGACGCATCTGAGGACGCTGCGCCTCGCCGACGGTCCCGACGCCGTGCACCGGCGGCAGGTCGCACGGGCGGAACTCAGGAAATATACGCAGGAAAAGATCTGAGGTCGGCCGAAGAGCGCGAGCGAAGTCGAGGGTATGTTCCGGGCTACTCGGCCGGCTCCATGCCGGTATAGGCGGCCTCGTCGAGTTCGCGCTTCAGTCGCGCCTCTTCCTCGATCTTTGGCGTGACGAAGCGCCCGAGCAGCAGATAGGCAACCGGCGTCAGGAACAGCGTCGAGACGGTCGCCAGGCCAAGCCCGCCGACGATGATCCAGCCGAGCGCGACGCGCGCCTCGGCGCCGGCGCCGGCGGCCAGAACCAGCGGCAGCCCACCCAGGATGGTGCAGATCATGGTCATCACCACGGGCCGCAGACGGATATTCGACGCCTCCTCGATCGCTTCGCGCACGCCCATGCCCCGGTCGCGGAGCTGGTTGGCGAATTCGACTATGAGAATGCCGTTCTTGGCCATGATGCCGACCAGCATGACCAGGCCGATCTGGCTGTAGACGTTGAAGCTGGTCCCCGTGAGCAGCATCGCGAAAACCGCGCAGGCGAGGCCGAGCGGCACCGTTGCCATGATGATGATGGCGCTGACGAAGCTTTCGAACTGGGCGGCGAGCACAAGCAGGATGATGACGATGGCGAAGCCGAACACCGCAAACATGCTGCTCGACTGTTCGCCGAGCGTCGCGGTTTCGGCTAGCGGGATGATACGGCTGCCCGCAGGGAGCAGCGGGGCGGCTATCTCCTGTGCGACCTCGTAGGCTTCGCCTAGGGCAAAGTCGTCGCGCAGCCCGGAGGTGACGGCAACGGCGCGCAATTGCTGCTCGCGCGCCAGGGACGGCGGCACCGCCTGCTCGGTCAGGCTGGCGATCGTCGACATCGGGACGAAACGGCCGTCGCCGGCGCGAAGGTAAACGTTCTCAAGGTCCGTCGGGTCGTTGATCGGGTTGGTGGTTGAAACGAATTTGACGTCATAGGCGCGGTCGTCGATGAAAACCGAGCCGACCTCGCGCCCGTCGAGCATGGACTGCATGGCTTCGGCCAGCCCGGCTATGTCGATGCCGACGTCGGATGCGCGTTCGCGGTCGATACGCACCGAAAGCTGCGGCTGCGTCGTGTCGGTGGAAAGCCTGGGCTGCTGGAAGCGGGGGTCCTTCTCCATCTCCGCGACGATTGCTGCCGCGGCCTTGCCGAGGTCGGCGTAGTTGTTACCTGCGACCGCGAATTGCAGGCCGCTGCCGGCGCCGCGAATGCCCAGGCTGTTCGGCTGGGCGGCGAAGGCCCTTACGCCCGGCACCTGCCGCATCAGACTTTCGACCTCGTCGACGATTTGCTGCTGGGTGCGCTCGCGCTCGTGCCATGGCGCGAGAGACAGCACCATAAAGCCGCTATTGGACGAGCTGTTCGATCCGGCGATGCCGAAAGTGTTGCGGATCTCGCCCGACTGGCGCATGGGCGCAATCAGCTGCTCAATCTCGCGCATCTTCTGCGACAGGTAGTCGAGGCTGACGCCTTGCGGCGCGGTGATGCGCAGGAAGGCCGACGAGCGGTCCTCGGGCGGAGTGAGTTCCTGCTGGATGGAGCCGGAGATGCCGAACGCCGCCGCGCCGAAAAGTACCGACGCCAGGACGACCAGGGCCGGAGCGTTCAGGCAGCCGCGAAGCATGCGGCGGTAGAGGTCGGCGAGACTTTGGCCGACGCGCGCGGCGATGCCGGTCCGCTCCTCGCCGGCATGGCCCCGGAGCATTCTCGAGGCGAGCATGGGACAAAGCGAAAGCGCGACGACAGCGGAGAGGCTGACCGAACACGCGAGCACGAAGCCGAATTCCCGGAACAGGCCGCCGGTCTGGCCGGGCAAGAAGGACAAGGGAACGAACACGGCGATCAGCGTCGCCGTGGTGGCGATCACCGCGAAGAACACTTCCTTCGCGCCCAGCACGGCGGCGGCGCGCGGTCCCATGCCCTGGTTGCGCCGGCGCACGATGTTTTCGAGCACGACGATGGCGTCGTCGACGACGAGGCCTGTCGCCAGAACGAGCGCCAGCAGGGTCAGGATGTTGATAGAGAAGCCGGCCAGGTAGATCGCCGCGACGGTCCCGATCAGCGCGACCGGCATGGAGAAGCCCGGGATGAGGGTCGCGCGCCAATCCCAGAGGAACAGGAAAATGACGAGCAGCACCAGCGACACCGAAATGCCAAGGGCGATCTCGACCTCATGGATAGCGCCCTCGATGAAGGTCGCGTCGTCGCTGGTGACGCGGATTTCCATTCCTTCGGGGAGCGTCTCGTTGAGCTTCGCCGCCGCCGCGCGCACACCCTCGGAAATGTCCAGCGTGTTGGACTGAGCCTGCCGCACGATGCCCAGGCCGATGCCGGTGGCGCCGTTGGCGCGTAGGCTGGACTCGCCGATATCGGGACCGAGCGTGACCGTCGCGACGTCGCCCAGACGGGTGCGGCCGCCACCGATGATGATGTTTTCGAAAGCCTCCGGTGTCGTCAGCGAGGCCGTCGCACGCACGACCAGATCCTGCGTGTTGCTGGTCAGCGACCCCGCAGGCGCATCGAAGGCCATAGAGGAGAGCGCGCTGCTGATGTCGGCGACAGTCATGCCATGACCGGCGAGGCGCGCCTGATTGATGTCCACACGGAAGATCTTGTCGCGGTCGCCGTAGACTTGCACATCGGCCACGCCGGGAACCGCGGCAAACGCGTCGACCACCTCCTCCTCGATCAGCACGGTCATGTCCTCGACAGACATGTCCTGCGACGTGACGGCCAGACGCAGCACCGCTTGCGCGTTGGCGTCGGCTTTGACGATGCGCGGTATGTCGGCGAGATCGGGAAGCTGGTTCTGGACCCTCGACACCGCGTCGCGCATATCCGAGGCTGCGGTGTCGAGATCGACATCATCGCCAAACTCGACCGTGACCCGGCTGCGGCCGAAGGAAGAGGATGACGATATCGCTTCCACACCGGCCACGCGCGAGACCGCACCCTCGACGATGGCCGTCAATTCGCGGTCGATGGTTTCCGCGGCGGCGCCGGTGAAGTCGGTGGAAATGGAGATGACGGGCCGGTCGACATCCGGCAATTCACGAATCTCGACGCCGGCTAGGGCCGCCAGACCCGCCACCACGATCAGCGTGTTCAAGACGAAGGCCAGCACCGGACGGCGCACGAAAAGCGCCGTCATGCCTTTTTCGCTGTTGGGATCCTGGTTTGCGGCCATAGCGGCGCCTCAGGAGCCGCTGCCGGAGGCGAGCGGCGTCGGCATGGCCGATGCCGCAGGTTCGCGGCCGGCAATCAGCAGCTCGGCGCCTTCGCGGACGACGTGAATGCCCTCCGTGACCACTTCGACGCCGGCACGTATGTCGGCGTCTATCAGGACGTTCTCCGTGTTGCGCTGGACGATGCGAACCGGCGTGCGTTTAGCCCTGCCGTCCTCGCCTATCGCCCAGACGAAGGCTCCGTCGGCGCCCCACTGGATGGCCAGCGGATCGACCGAAGGGTAGGTGTCGCCGGCAAAGCGCATCGAGACCTGAAAGGACATGCCCGCCCGGAGCGTATCGTCCGGATTGCCGATGCGCGCCCGCACATGCAGCGTGCGGCTGGCCTCGTCGAGACGGTTGTCGACCGCGCTGACAGCGCCTTCGAACACCTGGTTGGGACGCGCGATGGAGGTGGCGCTCATCGGCATGCCGACGGTGATAGCGCTGGCGTAGCGCTCCGGCACCCAGAAATCGACGATGATGCTTGAGCGGTCGTCGAGCGTGGCGATGGCCGTCTCGGTGGTGACGTAGTTGCCGGCCTCGACCGGCAATATGCCGACGATGCCGGAGATCGGCGCGACGATGGAACGGCGCTGGAGTGCAAGCTCCGCGTCGCGCACAGCCAGGCGCGCATTTTCGAGCGCCAGTTCGGCTTCCGTCATCTGGACGGCGGTGGCGGTGTTGGATGAACGCAGCGCCTTGATGCGCTCGACGCGCGCCTCGGCGTCGGCCATGGCGATGCGCGCCCGGTCGACCGCGATCTCCTCCGTATCGGCGTCGAGCCGGGCGATGACGTCGCCCGCGCGGATGCGGCTGCCCGAGGCGACGGCCAGTTCGGTCAGCCGGCCGGCCGAATAGGGTTTTACGACAACGGACTTGTCGGCGCGGCCGGTGCCGATCGCGGACAATTTATCGTTGATGGTGGCGGGAACGACCGGTTGCGTCACGACTGCCGTCTGTGCGCCGGGACCCCGCCCGCCGCCCCGACGACGCTCGCCGGCTGCTGTGTCGTCGGATTTGGACGTGGCGGCCACCGCCCATTCCATTCCCCAGCCCGCAAGCATTTCAGGCGCGCCGGGGAAGAACCTCACCCAGGCCACGGCTGCCGCCACCAGGATGACGGCGGCGATAAGAAATTGTTTCCAGGCGGCCATCGGCACTCCGGTCGGCAGTCGGTTTCGCGTCCACCCGGCTTCTGCCGTACCGAAAAGCGAGCCGGGGAACTTTCGGGCGCAAAAGCACCCGGAAATCAGTACGCGGCCTTTATGACAATTCGCAGGCCGGTGCGCACCTTAAATATCTGTAATATCACACCGCACCCCGCCTTGGCCAAAATCACGAAAGTCTGATTTCAGCGCAGATTTTCCATCTCGCGGATGCGTCTGGCGCTGTCGGCCTCCAGTTCGCGCGTGATCTCGCCGATCAGCGCTTCAGCGACCACGAAGAGGGCGGAGGACGAATCCCATGGAGAGGGGACCGCCGTGCGCCCGGCTATGACATGGCGGGCGAAGCGGGCTATGGGCGACAGCCACTGGTCGGTGAAGAGCACGATCTGCACGCCGCGCTGATGCGCCTTCTCCGCAAAGCGGATCAGGCTGTCCTGATAGCGGCGGATGTCGAAGATCAGGAGCACGTCACGCTTGCCCATGTCGATCAACTGGTCGCGCCAATTGCTTTCCTGGCCGGTCAGATGGAAGACGTTGGGCCGGATGATCGTCAGGTGCGCGGCCATGTAACTCGCGACCGGGTCGGTGAAACGGCCGCCGATCAGGAAGGTCTTGGCGCGCGGATTGGAAAGCAGCATCACGATTTCGCGCATCTGCTTTTCCGAGACATGCCGGAAAGTCTCGCGGATATTCTCGAGCGTCGCCTCCAGCATAGGCGAAGCTTCGCCGCGACCCGGCAGCGAGGGCGACACGGCGCGCGACAGCGGCGACTGGAACTGCGCGGCAAGCTCATCCTGCAGCGCCGACTGGAATTCCGGATAATTCTGAAAGCCGAGGCGGGCAACGAAGCGCAGGATCGTCGGCGAGCTGACGCCTGCCTGCAGGGAGAAATCGGCGACGGTCTTCAGCCCGATCAGCGGATAGCTGGCGATCAGCGTCTGCGCGGCGCGACGTTCGCCGGCCGGCATCGCGTCGATGCGATCGGCGATCAGTTCCGCAACGCTTGACGCCAAAGAATCCTCCCACACCGCGCGGCCGACCCCGGCCTACGCATCTCCCACCTTTGCGCCATCAACAGCGCGAACGCGTTTGACAAAGCTTCTGAATGTGTATGAAATCATTCATCGAGGCGCAATGATAGAAGATACGTAACATACGATACGGCGCTTCAGGGGACGACGACACTATGGAACCCGCGCTGCAAGCCGAGCACGCAACGTCCAATGCCGTCCGGATCACGAACCGCAACGGTCGTAGTCCGATCGTCCTCATTTGCGATCACGCATCGAACTTCATTCCCAAGCGCTTCAGCGATCTCGGCCTCGGAAAGCGCGAGCTCGAAAGCCATATCGCCTGGGATCCGGGCGCGTTGCCGGTCGCCCGCAGACTTGCCAAGGCGCTCGATGCGACGCTGGTCGAATCCCGGCTCTCACGCCTGCTCATTGACTGCAACCGGCCCCTCGATGCGCCCGATTTGATCTGTCCGCTCAGCGAAACGACGACCGTCCCAGGCAATGCGAACCTTTCGCTCGAGGACCGCCAGGCTCGCATCGCCCTGTCATGGCAACCCTTTCACGAAGCGGTCGAACAGCTGATCAGGGATCGGCTGTTGCAGGATCGGAAAACCACGCTGGTTTCAATCCATTCCTTCACCCCTGTCTACAAGGGGGTGAAGCGACCCTGGCATATCGGCATATTGCATGACGAGGGCCGGAGCATTGCGGATCCCTTGATCGCTGCATTGAAATCGTCGGGTAGCATCGTCGTCGGCGACAACGAGCCGTATTCGCCGGCTGATCGGGTCTATTTCACGCTGGAGCGTCACGGGCGCTCGCGCGGGCTCCCTTGCGCGATGATCGAAATCCGCAATGATGAGATTGGCGATGAAGCCGGCCAGCGCCGCTGGAGTGAGACGCTTGCCCGGATCCTCGCGGAAATAACCGTGGCCTCCGAACGGGAACAAACCATTGCCTGAACTTGTGAGAGCCTACGTCCGGATCGTGGATTCGTGGAGCCGATACCTCGGTCTCTTCACCATGTATCTCGTATTCCTCATGATCGGCATCTTGTTCTATGCCTCGGTCATGAAGGTGTTCTTCCTGCCGTCGAACTGGACCGTCGAATTGGCCCAGTTCGTCATGGTCGCATATTTCGCGCTGGGCGGAGCCTACAGCCTTCGCGAAGGCGACCATGTACGCATGGACCTGCTCTATAGCGGCTTCACGATCCGCGGCAGGGCGCGGACGGACCTGTTCACCTCGATCGTGCTGATCGGCTTCCTGGTCATGCTCCAGATCGGCGGAATAGCCTCGCTGATCTACGCGTTTCAGTATGGTGAGAAGAGCTTCTCGGCTTGGGCGCCGGTGATGTGGCCGATCAAGGTCGTGCTCAACATAGGCATCTTCTGCACGTTGCTGCAGGCAGTCGCGATCTTTTTCAAGGACTGGGCGACGCTCCGGGGGGAACCTCTCTCGTGAGTTACAGCCTCATTGCAACCTTGATGTTTTCATCGATGATGCTGCTGCTCCTGACGGGGCAGCGGGTGTTCGCCGTGATCGGCTTCGTCGGCGCGACCGCGGCGGTCTTGCTGTGGGGCACCGGAGGCATAGAGATCCCCTTCACCGCCATCATCAAGGTGATGAAGTGGTATCCGCTGCTGACGCTGCCGCTCTTCGTCTTCATGGGCTACATGCTCGCAGAATCGCGCATCGCCGACGATCTCTACAAGATGTTCCACGTCTGGTTCGGGCCGGTTCGGGGCGGGCTGGCGATAGGAACCATCCTGATGATGGTGATCATCTCAGCCATTAACGGGCTCAGTGTCGCTGGCATGGCTGTGGGCGCAACCATCGCGCTCCCGGAACTTTTGAGGCGCGGCTACGACAAGATCATGGTGACCGGCGTGATCCAGGCTGGTTCCACGCTCGGCATTCTCGTGCCGCCGAGCGTGGTGCTGGTTCTTTACGGAATGATCGCGCGCCAGCCCATCGGCAATCTCTGGATGGCTGGCGTGTTCCCCGGCCTGATCATGGCCGCGCTCTTCATCGCCTACATCGCGGCCCGATGCTGGCTTCAGCCGACGCTCGGCCCGCCGCTGGTGAAGGAAGAACGTGACCAGTACACGTTCGGGGAGAAGGTGGCGCTCGCGCGGGCCGGTCTGATCCCGCTCGCCATTTTCCTCTCCATGACCGGGCTGTTCCTGACCGGCGTGACCAGCCTCGTCGAAAGCTCGGCGGTGGGCGCCGTCGCCTCCATCATCGCCGCTTGGCTGCGGGGCGGGCTCAACTGGACGGTGCTCCACGACACGACGCGCAAGACGCTCGGCATTTCCTGCATGTTCTTCTGGATCATCACCGCCGCGCTCTGTTTCGGCGCCGTGTTCGACGGGCTTGGGGCGGTGCGCTCGATCGAAAATCTGTTCCTCGGCGAGCTTGGACTCGAGCCCTGGCAGGTGCTGGTCTTGATGCAATTCACCTTCCTTGGTCTCGGCATCTTCCTCGACGACACGGCCATGCTGGTTATCGTCGCGCCGCTCTTCATCCCGCTTGCCGGAGCGCTGGGCTTCGATCTGGTCTGGTATGGGGTCCTCTACACGATCACCTGCCAGATTGCGTATCTGACGCCGCCCTTCGGCTACAATCTCTTCCTGATGCGCGCCATGGCGCCTCCGGAAGTGACGCTGCCGGACATCTACCGGTCGGTCTTCCCGTTTGTCGGGATCATGCTGCTCACGCTGCTGATCATCGGGGTCTTCCCGGAGACTGCGACGTGGCTGCCGAACTACTACTATTCCAAGTAGGCCAAAGGCTGTTCAACCAGAGGGAAAGACAATGGAAAAAATCCAGAATAGACGCAGCTTCCTGAAGAAGGCAGGGCTCGTGACGGCAGGCGCCGCCGGCGCCTCGACCCTGGCGACTCCTTACGTGATGGCGCAGACGCCGATCAAATGGCGCCTCCAGACCTATGCCGGGGCGGCGCTCGGACCGCACGTTACCAAGCCGGCGGTCGATATGTTCAACGCGGCCGCCAAGGGCGAGATGGAGATCGAACTCTACTTCGCCGATCAACTCGTGCCGACCGGCGAACTGTTCCGCGCGATGCAGGCAGGCACGATCGACGCGGTCCATTCTGACGACGACTCCATGGCGGCGCCGGTCGACATCTCGGTGTTCGGCGGCTACTTCCCGTTCGCCACCAAGCACATCCTCGACGTGCCGGTGCTGTTTAGCCAATACGGGCTTGCCGACATCTGGCGCGAAGAATACGCCAAGGCAGGCGGCGTCGTCTGGCTCTCCGCGGCAGGTCAGGATCCCTGCCATTTCAACACCAAGAAGGCGCTCAACAGCCTGTCCGACCTGGAGGGTCTGCGCCTCTACACCTTCCCGACCGCCGGCCGCTTCCTGGCGCAGTTCGGCGTGGTGCCGGTATCCATACCTTATGAGGACGTGCAGGTCGCCGTGCAGACCGGCGAGCTCGACGGCATGTCCTGGTCGGGCATCACCGAAGACTACACGGTGGGATGGGCCGACGTGACCGACCACTTCACGACCAACAACATCTCGGGCGCCTGGATCGGATCGTGGTTCGTCAACGAAAAGAAGTGGGCGGACACGCCGGAGCACCTGAAGCAGCTCTGGCTCGCCTGCGTCGACGCCAGCCACACCTACCGCAACCAGTGGTACTGGGGCGGCGAGGCGAAGCTGCGCGCCACCGGTGACAAGCTCAAGCTCACGACGATCCCGGCCGCCGAATGGGCGGAGGTAGAGAATGCTGCGCTGAAATTCTGGGACGAGATCGCGGCCGAGAGCGAGACCCGGGCCAAGGTGGTCGGTATCTTCAAGCAGTACAACGAGATCCTGAAGAAGGCCGGCGGCGTCTATACGCAGGGATAACGCCGACAGATTATGGGTCAAGCCCGGCTGCTAGCAGCCGGGCTTGATCGTGCGAACAAGACGATGCCGATCAACCGGCGTTCATGCGATGAGGGAAGAGAATGGCCGGAAATTTGACGTTCGATCAGCTGACGAAGGACGTGATGGCGGGAGACATCGATACCGTGCTCGCCTGCGCCGTCGATATGCAGGGGCGGCTCGTCGGCAAGCGCTTCCTGGCGAAGTATTTCGTCGAGTCGGCCTATGACGAGACGCATGGCTGCAACTATCTGCTGGCCAACGACATCGATATGGAGCCCGTCCCCGGCTACAAGGCGGCGAGTTGGTCGAAGGGCTATGGCGACTTCGTCATGAAGCCTGACCTGTCGACGATCCGCCGCGTTCCGTGGCTGGAGAAGACCGCGCTGGTCCTCTGCGACGTGCTCGACCACCACACTCATGACGATCTGCCGCATTCGCCGCGGGCGATCCTGCGCAGGCAGGTCAAGCGCCTCCAGGAGCGCGGCTACCTCGCCTTTTTTGCGTCCGAACTCGAATTCTACCTGTTCAGCGAGACCTATGAATCCGCCCGCTCCAAGCACTGGCAAAACCTCGAGACGGCCTCGCCCTACATCGGCGACTACCTGATCGGCATCACGACCAAGGAAGAGGGCGTGATGCGCCGGCTGCGCAACGAGATGGAGGCGGCCGGCATCCCGATCGAAAACTCCAAGGGCGAATGGGGCCCTGGCCAGGAGGAGATCAACGTCCGCTACGCCGAAGTGCTCGAAATGGCGGATCGCCACGTCATCCTGAAAAACGGCGCCAAGGAAATCGCCGACAGCATGGGCAAGGCGATCAGCTTCATGGCCAAGTACAACTATGGCCTGGCCGGCAATTCGAGCCATATCCACAATTCTCTGTGGAGCGCCGACGGCAAGACACCGCTTTTCTACGACAAGAACAGCGAATGGACGCTGAGCCAGCTCGGCCAGCAATGGGCCGCGGGCCAGCTCAAATACGCCAAGGAATTCACCTGGTTCCTGGCTCCCTACATCAATTCCTACAAGCGTTTTCAGTCCGGCACCTTCGCGCCGACCAAGATCATGTGGAGCGAGGACAACCGGACTGCAGGCTTCCGCCTTTGTGGCGAGGGCACCAAGGGCATTCGCATGGAGTGTCGCATCGGCGGCGCGGACCTCAACCCCTATCTGGCGTTCGCGGCGCTGATTGCGGCCGGGCTCGCCGGCATCGACGAGAAGCTGGAGTTGCAGAAGCCTTTCGTCGGCGACGCCTATCAGGCCTCCCAACTACCGGAAATTCCCAAGACCCTGCGCGAGGCGACCGAGACGTTGGCAACGTCGCAGATGCTGAAGGAAGCATTCGGCGAAGACGTGATCGAGCATTACCTCCACACGGCCCGCTGGGAGCAGCTCGAATACGACCGCCGCATCACAGACTGGGAGCTGCACCGCGGGTTCGAGCGGTACTGATCGGCTCAAGAACAAGAAGAATACGAGGACGACATGACGGAAACCATCAAGCTCAAATCACCCATCGACGGCTCGATCTATGCCGAGCGGCCGGTCGCCACCGATCAGGCGGTCAATGCCGCAGTCGAGCGCGCCAAGGCGGCGCAGGCCGCGTGGGCGCAGACGTCCATCGCCGAGCGCGGAAAATACCTGCTCGCCTTCCTAGAGGCGCTGCTGGCCATGAATGACGAGATCGTGCCCGAACTTGCCTGGCAGATGGGCCGGCCGACGCGCTATGGCGGGGAGAAGGGTGGCGTCGAGGAGCGTACCCGCTACATGGTGGCGCTAGCCGAGAAGGCGCTGGCGCCCTACGTCCCGGAGGACCGGCCGGGCTTCCGCCGTTACCTCAAGAAGGAGCCGCTCGGCGTCGTCTTCGTCATCGCGCCGTGGAATTATCCGTATCTCACCGCCGTCAATTCGATCGTGCCCGCTTTGATGGCCGGCAACGCCGTGATCCTCAAGCATGCGGCGCAGACGCTGCTGGTCGGCGAGCGTTTCGCCAAGGCCTTCGAACGGGCCGGCCTGCCGAAAGGCGTCTTCCAGAACATCGTGCTCAATCATGCGCAGACCGAGAAATTGCTCGGCTCCGGCAAGATCGACCACGTCAATTTCACCGGTTCGGTCGCAGGCGGACGCGCCATCGAGAAGGCTGCGGCCGGAACCTTCATGACGCTCGGCCTCGAACTCGGCGGCAAGGACCCGGCCTATGTGCTGCCCGACGTGAAGCTCGACCATGCCGTCGCCAACCTCGTCGACGGCGCCTTCTACAATTCCGGCCAGTGCTGCTGCGGCATCGAACGCGTCTACGTCCACGAGAAAGTCTACGACGAATTCGTCGAAGGCTTCATCGCCGAAACGAAGAACTATCGTGTCGGCAATCCGCTCGACCAGGCAACCACGATGGGGCCGATGGCGCAGGCCCGTTTCGCGGATTTCATCCGCGAGCAGAAGGCCGAGGCGCTGCGCAAGGGCGCGACCGCGCATATCGGCATGAAAGTCGAAAACGACAGGGAAGGCTCGCCCTATCTGGCGCCGGAAGTGCTGACCAATGTCGACCACCAGATGAGCGTCATGCGCGAGGAGAGTTTTGGCCCGATCGTCGGCATCATGAAGGTGCGCAACGACGAGGAGGCCATCGCGCTGATGAACGACAGTCCCTACGGCCTGACCGCGTCGATCTGGACCACCGACACCGACCGCGCAGCGGCGATCGGCGACCGCATCGAGACTGGCACGGTATTCATGAACCGCTGCGACTATGTCGATCCCGGCCTGGTCTGGACAGGGGTCAAGGAGACCGGGAAGGGCGGCGCGATGTCGGTCGTCGGCTACGAGAACCTGACCCGGCCGAAATCGTATCACCTGCGCGAAACAATCTGATTTCTTCGAAAGCACATTTGATGACCGAACTCGTTTCCAAATGGAACTACCCCACCACCGTTCGTTTCGGCGCGGGGCGCATTTCCGAACTGCCTGACGCGCTTGCCGCAGCGAACATCAAGCGGCCGCTTTTCGTCACCGATCCCGGCTTGGCGAAGCTGCCGGTCGTGGCCAGCACGCTCAAACTGCTGGACGACGCCAAAATCCAGTATGGCGTGTTTTCCGACGTGAAGCCCAATCCGGTCGGATCAAACCTGACCGCCGGCATCGAGGCCTTCAAAAGAGGCCAGCATGACGGCGTCATAGCCTTCGGCGGCGGATCGGGACTCGATCTCGGCAAGCTGATCGCCTTCCAGGCCGGCCAGACGCGGCCGGTCTGGGATTTCGAGGACATTGGCGATTGGTGGACGCGCGCCGATTCCGACGCCATCGCGCCGATCGTCGCCGTGCCGACGACGGCAGGAACCGGCTCCGAGGTCGGCCGTGCAGGCGTTATCACCCACGAGGAAACGCACACCAAGAAAGTCATCTTCCATCCGAAGCTGCTGCCGGCGATCGTCATCGCCGATCCCGAACTGACGGTCGGCATGCCGCCCTTCATCACGGCCGGGACCGGCATGGACGCCTTCGCCCACTGCATCGAAGCCTATTGCGCGCCGGGCTATCATCCGATGGCCGACGGCATCGCGGTCGAGGGTATAAGGCTGGTGTTCGAGAACCTGCCCAAGGCATACGCCAACGGCAAGGATCTGACCGCCCGCGCCCATATGATGAGCGCAGCCGCCATGGGGGCGGCCGCCTTCCAGAAGGGCCTCGGCGCCATCCACTCGCTGTCGCATCCGGTCGGTGCGCTTTACGACACGCATCACGGCATGACCAACGCCGTGTTCATGCCCTACGTGCTCGCCTTCAACCGCGACGCGATCGAAGAGCGCATCGCCAGGCTCGCCGCCTATATCGGCATCGAGGGTGGTTTCGACGGCTTCGCCAAGGCTGTGCTCAAGCTGCGCAAGGAACTGGGCGTGCCGCATGCGCTGCCGGACCTGATCAAGGGGCTCGACATGGACGAGAAGCGCAAAGAGCTGATCGCCGACATGGCGATCGTCGACCCGACGGCGGGCGGGAACCCCGTGAAGCTGACGCAGAAGGCGGCGCTGACGCTGCTCGACAATTCGATCGCCGGCACGGTGCCAGGCGCTGCCGGTTAGAGCTCAAACATGAAGGAGGGGGGACAAATCGAACAGGCAAGCCGGAAAATAATGGCGCGATTGCCACAAACACCGAAAAGTAGTTAACTTTTTCCTGCCTGGGGGGTCCGGGCGGCCGCATTTTCATCTGTCTGTCATCGAATGCCGATAACCGCATCGCAGGCGTCCAATGGCGCCAGTTCAACGGAGAGAAACATGTTCAAGTTTACGGGAAAGGTCCTTTCCCTTACCGCCGCATCGCTTATGGCAGCGACGGCAATTACCTCTGCGCAGTCCATGGACGAACTGGTCGCCGCCGCCAAGGCCGAGGGCCAGCTGACCACGATCGCGCTGCCGCATGACTGGTGCGGCTATGGCGAGGTCATCGCCGGCTTCAAGGCCAAATACCCGGAAATCACCATCAACGAACTCAACCCGGATGCCGGTTCCAGCGACGAGATCGAGGCGATCAAGGCCAACAAGGACAATAAGGGTCCGCAGGCGCCGGACGTGATCGACGTCGGTCTTTCCTATGGACCATCGGCCAAGCAGGAGGGCCTGGTTCAGCCTTACAAGGTGGCTACCTGGGATACGATTCCTGACGATGCCAAGGATGCCGAAGGCTACTGGTATGGCGACTACTATGGCGTGCTGTCGTTCGAGGTGAACAAGGATCTGGTGCCGAACCCGCCGGTCGACTGGGCCGATCTCCTTAAGCCCGAATACGCCAATTCCGTCGCGCTTGCCGGCGACCCGCGCGCCTCCAACCAGGCGATCCAGGGCGTCTATGCAGCCGGCCTCGGCTCCGGCGCCACGGACGCGAAGTCGGCTGCCGAGAAGGGACTCGCCTTCTTCAAGGAGCTGAACGCCAAGGGCAATTTCGTTCCGGTCATCGGCAAGGCGGCGACGCTGGCGCAGGGCCAGACCCCGATCCTTATCACCTGGGACTATAATGCGCTCTCGGGCCGCGACACCCTGAACGGCAACCCGCCGGTCGACGTGGTCGTGCCGAAGACTGGCGTCGTCGCTGGCGTCTACGTTCAGGCAATCAGCGCATTCGCGCCGCATCCGAACGCGGCCAAGCTCTGGATGGAGTACCTCTATTCGGATGAGGGTCAGCTAGGCTGGCTGAAGGGCTACTGCCACCCGATCCGCTTCAACGATCTCGCCAAGAACGGCAAGATCCCGCAGGAGATGCTCGACAAGCTGCCGCCGGCCGCCTCCTATGAAGCCGCCGTGTTCCCGACGCTCGAGGACCAGGCGGCCGCCAAGGAGATCATCACCAAGCAGTGGGACGCCGTGGTCGGCGCGAACGTGCAGTAAGCATCCGAAACGCGGCGGGCAGCCGGAAAGCAGCCCGCCGCGTCTCATCTGCTGCCCCGCCCCCATGGCACATTTAAGCGACACCGAAACGGCGATCGAGCCGGCCGTGGCAAAGGCTGCGGACGGCAACTTCCGCTTGCCGACGCATTGGCTCGGTGTCGCGCCGTTCTTCATCTTCGCGCTGATGTTCCTGATCTTCCCGACGATCTATCTGGTCGTCGGCGCGTTCCAGAACAATCAGGGCGAATGGACGCTGGAAAACATCGCCAATCTCTTCCAGCCCAACATCCTTGCCGCCTACTGGATTTCGATCCGGATCAGCCTCGCCTCCGCGTTGCTCGGGGCGCTTGTCGGGTTTGCCATCGCTCTCGCCATTGTGCGCGGCGGACTGCCCGCTTGGGTGCGTTCGGCGACGATGACGTTTTCCGGCGTCGCCTCCAACTTCGCCGGCGTTCCGCTGGCCTTCGCCTTTCTCGCCACGCTCGGCCGCCTTGGCCTCGTCACGATCCTGCTGCGCGAGATCGGCGTGAATATCTACGCCCTCGGCTTCAACATCCTGTCATTCTGGGGCCTGACGCTCACCTACCTGTTCTTCCAGATCCCGCTGATGGTGGTCATCATCACGCCGGCTATCGACGGGCTGAAGAAAGAGTGGGGCGAGGCGGCGGCGACACTCGGCGCGACCCAATTCCAGTACTGGCGCATGGTCGCGATACCCGTCCTGTGGCCGAGCTTCCTCGGCACGGTGATCCTGCTTTTCGCCAATGCCTTTGGGGCCATCGCCACTGCCTATGCGCTCACCGGCTCGTCGCTCAACATCGTGCCGATCCTGCTCTATGCGCAGATACGTGGCGACGTGCTGCACAATCCGCATCTCGGCTACGCGCTCGCTTTCGGCATGATCTTCGTCACCGGCTTGGCCAACGTATTCTACATTTGGTTCCGGACGCGCAGCGAAAGGTGGCTGAAATGAAGACCGGGCGCTTCTGGGCCTGGCTCACCTTTGCGGTCGGCGCGGCCTATTTCTTCATCCCGCTGATCGCGACATTCGAGTTCTCGCTGCGCATGCGGCGCGGCGAATATTCCTTCGACGCCTACCGCGTAGTGTTCGGCGATATCCGCTTCCAGGAGACCTTCGGCTATTCGGTCGTGGTCGCCTGTTTTACCATCCTGCTCGGGGTGCTGCTGGTGGTGCCGACGGCCTACTGGATCAGGCTGCGCATGCCGCATATCCGGCCTGTCGTAGAGTTCATCACGCTGTTACCGCTCATCATCCCGGCCATCGTCATCGTGTTCGGCTATATCCGTATGTACGGCTCGTCGTCGCCGCTGCCGTTCCTGGCGACGCGGCGCGGCACCGACCTCTTGCTGATAATCGGCTATGCGACGCTGGCGCTCCCTTATATGTACCGCGCCGTCGACACGGGCTTGAGAACCATCGATGTGCGTACGCTCACCGAGGCGGCCCAGATACTCGGCGCCGGCTGGACGACCATCATTGCACGCATCATTCTGCCCAATGTGCTGATTGCCGTCCTGTCGGGCGCGTTCCTCACCTTCGCCATCGTCATCGGCGAGTTCACCATGGCGAGCCTGCTCAACCGACCTGCCTTCGGTCCGTACCTGCAGAACATCGGCGCCAACCGCGCCTACGAGCCGGCGGCGCTCGCGGTCATCGCCTTCGCCATCACCTGGGGCTGCATGGCGGTCATCCAGCTTCTCTCAAGGTTCGCGCCGAAATCGGCCAACAATCCATCGCACTGAAAGCCCCGCTCATGGCCGAAACCTTTCTCTCGATCCAGAATGTCCGCAAGGCCTTCGGCGCGACCACCGTGGTCCAGGATTTCAACCTCGACGTCGAGCGCGGCGAGTTCGTTTCCTTTCTCGGGCCGAGCGGCTGCGGCAAGACCACGATGCTGCGCATCGTCGCCGGCTTCGAGGAGCCCAGCGCCGGCATGGTGATGGTCGGCGGCAAGGATGTCACCAATCTCAAGCCCAACCAGCGCGACATCGGCATGGTGTTCCAGGCCTATGCGCTGTTTCCGAACCTGACGGTTGCGCAGAATATCGGCTTCGGGCTGAAGGTCGCGGGCGTTCCCCGGGCCGAGTCGGACGCGCGCGTCGCCGAGATGCTGTCGATCATCAAGCTGCCGGAGTTCGGTAGCCGCTATCCCTACCAATTGTCGGGCGGTCAGCAGCAGCGAGTGGCGCTCGCCCGGGCACTCGCGCCAAGGCCGAAGCTTCTGCTGCTCGACGAGCCGCTGTCGGCGCTAGACGCCAAGGTCCGCGTCTCGCTGCGCGAGGAAATCCGTGGCATCCAGAAGAAGCTCGGCATTACCACCATCTTCGTCACCCATGACCAGGAAGAGGCGCTGTCCATGTCGGACCGCATCGTCGTGATGTATGGCGGCAAGGCCGAGCAGGTCGGCACGCCGTTCGAAATCTACAACAAGCCGGCCACGCGCTTCGTGGCTTCCTTCGTCGGCACGCTCAATATCCTCGAAGGCACCGTATCCGATCCCGCCAGCGGCACGGTCCGCGTCAACGGCAGCGAGATCGCGTTGAAACGCAAGCTCGATGGCAAGGCGGCGGGCGACGAGATTTCGCTGGCTCTGCGACCCGAGGCGATTTCGGTCGGCGATCATCCCGGCCGCGACGCCAGCATCGCCGGCGAGATTTCCGACGTGAGCTTCCTCGGCTCGGTCATCCGCGTGCGGGTCGGCGTCGGAAAGAACGCCGTGTCGCTCGACACCTTCAACAGCCCGGCCACGCCGCCGCCCGTGGTTGGCGAGACGGCCAACATAACCTTCGCCGCATCCGACCTTCTCGTACTGCAGTAGCGCGGTCGTCCTCTCAAGGAGGCTGACCCGCGGGTGAGAAACTGCGCGGTCCCTCGCTGGCCCAAGCTTCGCCTCTCCGCTTCTTATTGCCAGCTAAATACCGAAGGCGTACTGCGATCGGGTGGGGGACCTTGGCGTGAAGCTCGTCAGCTACAATATCCAGTACGGCTTCGGAGCCGACGGCCGCTACGATTTGGAGCGGATCGCGCGGGTTGTTGCCGGCTCCGACATCATTGCACTGCAGGAGGTCGAACGCGGCTGGCGGCGGACCGGTTTCGACGACCAGCCCGAAATTCTCGGCCAACTCCTGCCGGAGCATTATTGGGTCTATGGCCCGGCATTCGACATGGACGCCAGCACCTGCGTGGACGGCCGCATCGTCAACCGGCGGCGGCAGTTCGGAACCATGCTCCTGTCGCGTTGGCCGATCGTCTGGTCGCGCCTGCACCTGCTGCCGATGCGCCGCACCGTCGCGCCGCTCAACACCCAGAACCCGGCGCTCGAATGCATGGTCCGCACACCGGCTGGGCCGGTGCGGTTCTTTTCGCTGCACCTCGCCCATATCGGCGCGGAGGAACGGCTGGAGCAGATCGCCTTCCTGCAGGACCTGCATCGCCGCACGCCGTTTCAGGGCGGGCCGTGGAGCGGCGTCGACGACGAGCCGGAGCGCGACTGGACGCATGGCGAGAGAGAGCCCGAATGCCCACTGGCGGCGATCTGGCTGGGCGATTTCAACTGCGAACCGGACAGCGCCGAATACCGCCGCATCACCGGCACGACGCCCTACCATGCCGGAGCTGCCTATCTCGATGGATTTGTCGATGCGGCGACGATTGCAGGCCACGGGCCTGGCGATCTCCATACGCATGTGAAGGAGATCGGCGGCCGCATCAGTAAGCGCCGGCTCGATTATTGCTTTGTCGGCTCGATGCTGGCGTCGCGCGTGCGCTCGGTCAGCGCCGACAATGCCGAGATCGCCTCGGACCACCATCCGCTCCGGGTCGACATCGACCTCGACGATCCGGCCTCGCGGATCGCACCGGAATGACGCTCACCGTTTTCTTCGCCGTGCTCGCGGCGGCCGCCATGCATGCCGCATGGAACGCGCTGATCAAGATGCGCGGCGACCGCTTCGCCTCGATCTCGCTGACCTCGCTCGGCATGAGCCTGGCGGCCCTGCCGGTCATCCCCTTCGTCGAATTTCCCGGCGCGGCGGTATGGCCGTTCATCACTGCCTCGCTCGCCATCCATATCGGCTACCGGCTGTTCCTGGTCATGGCCTACGAGGCCGGCGACCTCGCCCAGACCTATCCGCTGGCGCGAGGCGCGGCGCCGCTGATGACTACGGTCGGCGCGATCTTCCTGCTCGCCGAATTGCCGACGCCGCTGGCGATACTCGGCATCGTGCTCCTGTCTACGGGTACGCTGCTGATGTCGTTTCGCGGCGGGGTGGGGCTCGGCAGGCTCGACCGCCGGGCGGTCGGGTTCGCGCTGACGACCTCGATCTTCGTAGCCGGCTATACGCTCACCGACGGCAGCGGCGCGCGCCTGGCCGCCACCGCGTCGAGCTATGCGGCGTGGCTGTTCCTCTGCGACGGGTTGGTCTCGATGGCGATCGGGTTCTACTACCGCGGGCGCAGGCTGCTTCCGATCATGAAGACGGAATGGCATATCGGCGTTCTCACCGGCCTTCTGAGCGCCGCCTCCTACTGGATCGCCATGTGGGCGATGACCAAGGCGCCGATCGCGTCGGTGGCGGCTTTGCGCGAAACCTCGATCCTGTTCGCTATGCTCATCTCGGTCCTTGCGCTGCGCGAAAAGATGACCGGATGGCGGGTTGCCGCCGCGCTCTGCATCGTCGCCGGCGTCGTGGCCCTTCGGTTGGGCTGAGCGCCGGCGCACGTATACGACCAGCGGGCTCCCCCATTGCAAGTCTCAGACGATGAAATCGGTGCCTGTCATCCAGTGTGTGCCGGCGACCAGTATCTGCATGTCGGCTGTGGAATCGCCGTTCACGTCCGCGTCTATGATTACGTTGCCGCCGTAGTTCGTGTAGCGAAACTCGCCGGCCACGCCGGAGAATGCTGCCGTTCCGATGAAGGAGAAAGCCTGGTTGCCTATGTCATCACGGAGCGCGTGGAGACTGATCTTGTCCTCGCCATGCGTGAAATCCATGATCGTGTCGCGCATGCCCGGACCGACCAGGCCGTCGGTCACGGCTTCATAACGGAAGAAATCATTCCCGGCGCCGCCGAACAGGATATCCGCGCCCGCACCGCCAACAAGCCGATCGCTGCCGCCACCACCATAAAGCGTGTCGTTGCCGGCGCCGGCGGTGAGATAATCTTCGCCATCGTCCCCGTCGAACACATTGGCGCCTGCTCTACCCACCAGCGTATTGTTGAGCGCATTTCCCGTGCTGTTCAGAGCGGAGCCAAATAGCTCCAGCCGTTCGACATTGTCGGCGAGCGACCAGTCGATGTAGGAGCGTACGGTATCGATGCCGCCATTCGCCGCCTCGATTACCCGATCGCCGCTGGAGTCAACGACGAAGATGTCGTTGCCCGCGCCACCGACCATATAGTCGTCGCCGGCGCCGCCGTTGAGCAAATTGTCGCCGGAAGTGCCGACCAGGGTGTTGTTGAGGGAATTCCCCGCGCCGCTGAGGTTGCCTGAGCCCCGCAACTCCAGCCGCTCGACATTGTCGGCGAGCGTCCAGTTGACGAAGGATCGCACGGTATCGATGCCGCCATTCGCCGCCTCGATCGTCCGGTCGCCGCTGGCGTCCACGACGAAGGTGTCGTTGCCGTCGCCGCCGACCATATAGTCGTTGCCTGCGCCGCCGTTGAGCAAATTGTTGCCGGCATTGCCGACCAGCGTGTTGTTCAGCGCATTGCCGGTGCCGCTAAGGGTGCCTGAGCCCTGCAACTCCAGCCGCTCGACATTGTCGGCGAGCGTCCAGTTGACGAAGGATCGCACGGTATCGATGCCGCCATTCACCGCCTCGATCGTCCGATCGCCGCTGGCGTCCACGACGAAGATGTCGTTGCCCGCACCGCCGACCATATAGTCGTTGCCGGCGCCGCCGTTGAACAAATTGTCGCCGGAAGTGCCGACCAGGGTGTTGTTGAGGGAATTGCCGGCGCCGGTGAGGTTGCCTGAGCCCTGCAACTCCAGCCGCTCGACATTGTCGGCCAGCGTCCAGTTGATATAAGCGCGGACCGTATCCGTTCCCTCACCAGGGTTCTCGACCGTGCTGTCGCCCGCCGCAGCGACGACATAGATGTCATTACCGGCGCCCCCGATCATATGGTCGTTGCCTGTGCCGCCGTTGAGCAAATCATTTCCATCGCCGCCGGAAAGCGTGTCGTTGCCGCCGGTCCCCGGCAGGCGATCGTCCAGCGCGCCGCCGACAAATACGTTGGGGTCGCCATCGCCGGTGATGTTCTCCGGATTGATGTCGCCGACACTTCCCGTCAGCACCTTTTCGACAGTCAGGCCGTCGGATTCCACACGCACCCGAATGCTGAAGGTGTTTTTCTGCTCGTAGTCCAGCAGTAGCCCGTTCACCACCGAGACGTTTCCCGCGCTGTCTATCGAGAAGTTGGCATTGTCGTCGTCACCGGCTCCGGATACGAGCGAGAAGGTGTAGCTCGATCCCCCGGCGGCGGTCAGTGTGCCCGCAGAAGACCCGTTCGCAGCCGCTTCGTCGATTTCCAACGTGCCGGTGATGTCGAGGGTTGCGGTATTGACCAGAACGCCCGTTGTGGACCCAACGCTGTTTAGCGTCAGCACAGCATTGTTGCCGGCCGCGTCGCGCAATGTGCCGCCGCTCGGGTCGATACTCCCGATCGCGATGCCGTCGAGATCCTGCTGGCCGGCTGATACGGTTAGCCGGAAAAGGAGCGCGCCGGTGCCGCTTCCGCTTATGTAGTTAGCGTAGACGGTGCCGCTTCCGATGGTGATGGCGAGACGCGGAGTGCCGCCCGTCGTGTCGACGATTACGTCCTCCGAAAGGTGTACCGTGAAATCCAGGTTCTGGCCGGCGACGTAGGTTCCATCGGCCGGCACCGAAACACTATCGACAACCGGGGCAACGCTGTCGACCAGAACGCCCGTTGTGGACCCGATGCTGTTGAGGGTCAGCACGGCATCGTTCCCTGCCGCATCGCGCAATGTGCCGCCGTTGAAGTCGATGCTGCCCCCGACTGAAATGCCGTTGGCATCCAGTTGTCCGGCTGACACCGTCAGCCGGAAAACCAGCACGCTGCCGCCGCTTCCGCTCACGTAATTAGCGTAGACGGTGCCTCCGGTATCGAGGGTGACGGCGATGCGCGGAGTGCCGCCCGTCGTGTCGACGACCACGGCCTCCGAAAGGTTTACAATGAAATCGAGGTTCTGGCCGGCGGTGTAGGTTCCATTAGCCGGCACCGAAACACTGGCGACAACCGGGGCAACGCCGTCGACCGCGATATCATGCTGCCCAGAAATTGAGTTCGGGCCTTCCGCGATAGGCAAGCGCAGCAGTGCACCAACGTTGGTGGTGGCGCTGCGGATGGTGGCGCCGTTCAGGGTGAAAATGCCGATCGGATGGTAGTCCAGATCGGCGCTCAGGTCGCCCGCCTGCACTGTATAGGAGAAGGTCAACGTGCCGGTACCGGAGCCGGAAGCGTATGTCGCCAGACGATCCGTGCTGCCGGTCTCCAGCACCAGGCTCGGAATACCGCCTGCCACCGTCACCGCCTGATCGAAGGTCATCGTCACCCAAATGACGTCCCCCTCTTTGTAAAGGCCATCGGGATTGGTGACGTTCACCGAGGTGATTTCGGGCTGCTGGCCGACCGTGATGGCGATGGTATCGGTATCCGTCTGCGGACCGCCTGAGCCGTTGAGGCCCAAGTCATTCGTAACGATCTGCAGGCTGGCCGCGCCGTTGTAGCCGGGCATCGGGGAAAAGATCGTGCCGTTCAATGCGGCGTTGATATCCGCGATGGTTCCCTCGAAGCTCATGGTGCCATCGTTGGCGCCGGAGCCGACGATGAACGAGAGCCCTGTGGTTCTTGACAGGGTGATCAGGCCATTGGAGGCGGTGAGCGTCACCCGCATGGCGCCGCCCCCAGCATCCACGTCCGAGATCGAGATGGCGTTGCCGTTGCCGCTGCTGAACACCAAGGCCGCATCCTGATCCACCGCCCGCACGGTAGGCGCCGAATTCACGGGCGCGTCGTTCACCGCCGTCACCACCAGCGTCACCATGTCGGTGTCGGTCAGAGTGCCGCCGCCGCCGGTATTGCCGTCATCGTCGATGCCTACGGCAAGCGCCACGTTCGATGTCGAATTGAGAGCGGTCTGGAAGCTTAGCTGGGACGCCGCGATAAACGAGTTGATATCGGCAATGCTGCCGGACAGGGTCAGGGTGTCGCTTCCGGAGCCGGCCACTGTTACTCCCGAACCAATTGTGCCAGTCAGCGTACCCGACGTAACGGAGAAAGTGGCGGGCACGGTGGCACTGCCCGCA
>NZ_AHAM01000055.1 GCF_000236565.1 Mesorhizobium alhagi CCNWXJ12-2
CGTGCCCTATGACGAGGTGTTCGAGCTCGAGGACATCAACTCCGAGTTCGCGCAGGCCGATGTCGCCTATGTCATCGGCGCCAACGACGTCACCAACCCGTCCGCGCGTGATGACAAGAACTCGCCGATCTACGGCATGCCGATCCTCGACGTCGACAAGGCGCGCACCTGCCTGTTCGTCAAGCGCTCCCTCGGCTCCGGCTATGCCGGCATCGACAACACGCTGTTCTACAAGGACGGCACAATGATGCTGCTAGGCGACGCCAAGAAGATGACCGAAGAGATCGTCAAGGCGATGGACCACTGACAGCCGGCGCCTTAGATCGGTTCACCGCTCCACAGAAAGCGCTGAACCGATCTGGCGGCTTCCACTTTTCCTGGAATTGCTCCAGCCGCTTCGCTCTCAATCTCCCGGGTCGGGGATCTTCAGCGCCGTTCCGCATGCCTTGCAGTGCACGGCGTCGACGTCGTGTCTCTGCAGCCCGCAGACCGGGCAAGGAAAGAACACCTTTCTCGGACGGAACATCGCCTGCGCCAGACGCACGAACAGCGATATGCCGATGATCATCGTCGCGATCGAGGTCAGCTTGCCCCATGGGCCGGGCAGCACGATATCGCCGAAGCCCGTCGTGGTCACCGTCGCCACGGTGAAATACAGCGCGTCGACATAGCCTTCGATGCCGGAGCCCTCGCGGAAGAAGAAGGTGTAGACGAAACCGGTGACCACGAACAGGAAGGTCAGGATGTTGACGGCCGCGTGGGCGGCGTCGCGCCATGTCGCGTAGCCCGCGCGCCGCAGCGGCTTCCACAACATGCCGCTGCGCGACAGCGACCACAGGCGCAGGATTCGCAGGAAGCCGAGATTGGCAAGCGTATAAGGCATGAGCAGCGTGACGAGGATGAAGATGTCGACAAATACGGTCGACTGCCGCAGCCAGCGCAGCGCGTCCGACGACGCCAGGCCACGCATGACGATGTCGCCGGCCAGCAGCGCCGCCACCGAATAATCCACCCACAGGAATGACGGCTGACCTCTCAGCACTGGCGAGGCGATGAAGAAGGCGATGATGGCGAGATCGACCAGGATCACCGCCATCTGAAAGCGGAGCGCCGCCGGTGAACTGCCGTGATAAAGAACGCGCAACGCGCCGCGGAACCGGTCGAAGGCCGAGCCGCTGTCGTCACTTGCGTCGTTTCTGGGCTGCATCACTGCTGGATAACCCTTTGGCGGCGGCCGCGTCCAGCGCGAACAGCGCGCGGGTGCGCCATTCCCTGCGATTCGGCATGCGCTTGACGCGGGAACAGTTCGATGCAAAGTTAATCCGTAACTAAGATATACATTCCATAAAAATGGAATAGAAGAGAGGAACGAATGAAGCGCATCGTGCAAGTATTCGCCTCGCTCACCGCCGTACTGTGGTCGGCCACGAGCCTGGCAATAGCCGAACCCGCCAAAGGCGGAGTGATCGACGTCGCCACCATCGGCGAACCGCCGACGCTGGACCCCATGGCGTCGACGGCCGACCTTGTCGGCATCATCACCCAGCACATGTTCGAGACGCTCTACACATTCGACGCCAAATGGGGCGTCACCCCGCTTCTGGCGGCCGACATGCCGCAGATTTCGGCCGACGGGCTGACCTACACGATCCCGTTGCGCGCCGGCGTCAAGTTCCACGACGGCAATCCCATGACCTCCGCCGATGTCGTCGCCTCGCTGCAGCGCTGGATGAAGATCGCAACCCGCGGCAAGCAGGCCGCCGAGACCATCACCGGCATCGAGGCCGTCGACGACAGCGCTGTCAAGATCACGCTCAGCAAGCCGTTCGCGCCACTGCTCGCGCTGCTGTCGCTCAACAACGCCGCCGCGATCATCGTTCCCGCCGCCAATGCGGCCGAGGAGCCGCTGGCGACCTTCGTCGGCACCGGCCCCTATATGCTCAAGGAGCGCAAGCCCGACCAGTTCATTCAGCTGGTGCGCTTCGACGGCTATGTCTCGCGCGACGGCGAGCCCGACGGCTATGGCGGCGCGCGCAAGCAGTATCTCGACGAGATCCGCTTCGTGCCGGTTCCCGATCCCAACACTCGCGTCGAAGGCGCGGTCGCCGGCCAGTTCGCCTACGTCGATCAGCTTCCGGTCGAATCCTTCGAGCGCGTCTCCGGCGGCAAGACCGAGGCGATCCTTTTGAAGCCGTTCGGCTGGCCGGTCTTCGTCATGAACACCAAGGAGGGGCTGAACTCCGACATCCGCGTCCGCAAGGCCATCCAGGCCGCGCTCGCGCCGGAGGACATGCTGCTCGCCGCATTCGGCTCGACCGACTTTTTCAGCGTCGACGGCGCCATGTATCCGGAAAGCTATGCCTGGCATACCGAGGCCGGAACCGAGCCCTACAAGCCGGCCGGCGACACGGAAGTCGCAGCCGCCCTGCTCAAGGAGGCCGGCTATGACGGCTCAAAGCCGCTGCGCATCCTGACCAGCCGCCAATACGAGTTCCACTACAAGATGGCGCAGGTGGCTCAGGCGTATCTCGAACAGGCCGGCTTCAAGGTACAGCTCGACGTGGTCGAGTGGGCGACGCTGACCAAGAACCGCGCCGACCCGGCGCTGTGGGACATCTACATCACCCACAGCCCGTTCCTGCCCGAGCCGTCGCTCAACGGCTTCATGTCGGACACGACGCCCGGCTGGTGGGCGACGGATGCCAAGCACAAGGCGGTCGAGGCCTTCAACAACGAGAGTGACCAGGCCAAGCGCGCTAAGCTTTATGAAGACGTGCAGAAGGTGATCTACGACGAGGCTCCGATCTACAAGGTCGGCAACTTCAACGCGCTGGCCGCGCAGTCTCCGGATCTCGAAGGCGTGCCTCCTGCTCCGTGGCCCTATTTCTGGAATGCCTATTTCGAGAAGAAATAGCTCTTCCACACGTCCGCGCATCCTCCCACACTGCGCGGAAGAGAGCGGGGCGGCGGACCAGAAGTCCGGCGCTCCGCATCCGCCCCGATCAACCAGAGCAAGCATCCATGTTGCGTGCAGCCCTCAACCGACTGTTTGGCATGCTCGTCGTGATGGCGCTGGTCGTCACCGTCGTGTTCGTCATCGTCCGCGTCACGCCGGGCGATCCGGCGGCGGTCATGCTCGGTCCCGACGCCTCTGCCGAAGACATCGAGCAATTGCGCGAGAAGCTGGGGCTGAACGGCACAATCCTCGAGCAGTTCGCAAACTATGTCGCGGGCGTGCTGCGCGCCGATTTCGGCCAGTCGATCTTCCTCGGCCAGCCGGTCACCCAGGCGCTGATGGACCGCGCCGAACCGACCTTCTTCCTCACAATTTTCTCGCTGCTGATCGCCACCGCTATCGCGCTGCCGGTCGGCATATTGTCGGCCTATTGGCGCGGCTCGATGTTCGACCAGGCGGCAACCGCCCTCGCAATGTTCGCCGCCAGCGTGCCGAGCTTCTGGCTCGGCCTGCTGTTCATCCAGTTCTTCGCCGTGCATCTCGGCTGGTTCGCCACCTCTGGCTATGGCGGTCCGGGCACGCCGCTCTTCGAGCGCCTGCACTATCTCGTGCTGCCTGCCTTCGCGCTCGGCCTGGTCAGTTCGGCCCTCATCACCCGCTTCACCCGCGCCTCCATGCTCGACGTGCTCAATGATGACTATGTGCGCACCGCGCGCTCCAAGGGCATGGGCGAGTGGCGTGTGGTGCTGAAGCATGCGCTGAAGAACGCGCTGATCCCGATCCTCACCGTGATCGGCTTGACCGCCGCGCTGCTGATCTCCGGCGCCGTCGTCACCGAGACTGTTTTCGGCCTGCCCGGCGTCGGCAACCTCGTGGTCTCGGCGGTGCTCAGGCGCGACTACCCGGTCATCCAGGGCGCGCTGCTGGTCATCGCCGGCCTCTACGTGCTCGTCAATTTCGGCATCGACATGCTTTATCTCCTGATCGATCCGCGGGTGCGTTACTGATGGCCGCGATTGCTCCAGCGCTCCAGAGCGAGCCGAACATCCTGTCGCGGCTGGTCGGGCGGCGCACCTCGCTTATCGGCATAATCATCCTGGCGATCATCGCCGCTGCTGCGTTGCTCGCGCCGTTCATTGCGCCCTATTCGCCGTCGAAGCTTTCTATCGCCAGCCGCCTGCACGGACCGGAAATGGCGCATCTGTTCGGCACCGACGATCTCGGCCGCGACATCTTCACCCGCATGCTCTATGCCGGCCGGACCTCGCTCACGGTGGGCTTCGCGGTTGTCGTTTTCTCGTCGATCATCGGCATCGTGCTCGGCCTGACCGCCGGCTTCTTCCGCAGGCTCGACCAGCCGGTCTCGCGCCTCATCGACGCGATGATGGCGTTTCCCGACATCCTCCTGGCCATCGCGCTGGTCGCGGCGCTCGGCGCGTCGGCAACCAATGTCGTCATCGCGCTCGGCATCGTCTATGCGCCGAGGCTGGCGCGCGTCATCCGCGCTTCCACGCTGGTCATCCGGGAGTTGCCCTATGTTGAGGCTGCGAGGGCGCTCGGCGTGCCGACGCCGGTCATCCTGTTGCGTCACGTGCTGCGCAACGTCACTTCGCCGCTCCTGGTGCAGGGGACCTTCATCTTCGCCAATGCGATCCTGGCCGAAGCTGGCCTGTCGTTCCTCGGCGTCGGCATATCGCCGGACACGCCGACCTGGGGCACGATGATCAGTGTCGGCCGCCAGTACATGGACCAGGCGAGCTGGATGATGTTCTTTCCGGGCGCGGCGATCGTGCTCACCGTTCTGTCGCTGCAGCTTGTGGGCGACGGCCTGCGCGACCTCCTCGACCCGCGACTTGCGAAGGACATCTGACCCATGATCGGCAATCGTTTCGCACCCGCCGCCCAGCCTCTGCTTCTTAAGGGAGCAAAGCCGCTCGGCTTTGGCGACAAGTCCACGTCCGACGCGCCGATCGACATCATGATCGGCAAAGACGACCGCATCGCCGAAGTCTCGCAGCGGATCGAAGCCGGCGGCGATGTCCGCGTCGTCGAGGCGAAAGGCGCTTTCGTCTCGCCGGGCTGGACCGACCTTCATGTGCATGTCTGGTATGGCGGCACCGATATCTCGCTGAAGCCGGAGCAGTGCGGCGCGGCGCGCGGCGTCACCACCATGGTCGATGCCGGTTCAGCCGGCGAGGCCAATTTCCACGGCCTGCGCGAATTCATCATCGAGCCCGCCCGCGAGAACATCTACGCCTTCCTCAATCTTGGCTCGATCGGTCTCGTCGCCTGCAACCGGGTCAGCGAACTCATCGACATGCGCTCGATCGACATCGACCGCACCATCGCCGCGGTCGAGGCCAACCGGGATGTCATCGTCGGGCTCAAGGTCAGGGCCAGCGCGGTCATCACCGGCGGTTGGGATCTCGCGCCGGTCAAGCTCGCGAAAAAACTCTGCCGCATCCTGAAGCTGCCGCTGATGGTGCATGTCGGCGAGCCGCCGCCGCTCTATGATGACGTGCTCGGCGTGTTGACTGAGGGCGACATCGTCACCCACTGCTTCAATGGCAAGGCCGGCGGCTCGATCCTCGAGGACGAGGATCTCTACCGGCTCGCCGAGCAGGCGGCGGCGCGCGGCATCGTGCTCGATGTCGGCCATGGCGGCGCGTCCTTCTCCTTCGACGTGGCCAAGGCGGCTTTGTCGCGCGGACTGAAGCCGCAGACCATTTCGACCGACCTGCACAACCGTTCGCTCGACGGCTCGGTCTGGGACATGGCGACCACCATGTCCAAGCTGCTGTCGCTCGGCATGAAGCTCGACGATGTCGTGGCGGCCTCGACCACCGCGCCCCGCCGCGCCATCCGCCTGCCTGCGGAAAATCTGCTGGAGGTTGGCAAGCCTGCCGAGTTCACGCTGTTCGATGTGGTCGATTCCGACCTGACGGTTAAGGATTCGCAAGGCGCGACCAGCAGGCTCACCCGGCTCTTCGAACCGCGCTACGCCGTTATCGGCGCGGAACCTGTCACTGCCCATCGGCACGTTCCGGCGGAAGGCTCGGCCGGCGGGCATGCCTGCCCGCATTGCGGGTGGAAGTCATGACACTCGACGCCGACACGATCCTTTCGGTCCGCGACCTGAAGACCTGGTTCGTCACCCACCGCATGACGGCCAAGGCGGTCGACGGCGTCACCTTCGATCTGAAGCGCGGCGAGACGCTGGCCGTGGTCGGCGAATCCGGCTCGGGCAAGTCGGTCACCAGCCTGTCGATCATGGGCCTGCTGTCGCGGCCGGGTGCGATAGCTGGCGGCAGCATCCTGTTTCGCGATCGCAAGGAGCGGGTCCACGACCTCGCCGCCTTCGGCCCGAAGGACTTCCGCAAAATCCGCGGCCGGGAGATCGCCATGATCTTCCAGGAGCCGATGACCAGCCTGAACCCGCTCTACACGGTCGGCGACCAGATCGGCGAGATGATCGCGCTGCACGAACCGGTCAGCCGCAGCGAGGCGCGCAGCCGGGCGCTCGAAATGCTGAGGCTGGTCGAAATCCCGGATGCCGCCTCGCGCCTTGACGACTACCCGCACCAGATGTCGGGCGGCATGCGCCAGCGCGTCATGATCGCCATGGCGCTTGCCTGCGGTCCGTCGCTGCTGATCGCCGACGAGCCGACCACGGCGCTCGACGTGACCATCCAGGCGCAGATCCTCGATCTTCTGCGCCGGCTGCAGGAGCAGTTCGGCATGTCGATCCTGTTCATCACCCACAATCTCGGCGTCGTCGCCGAAATCGCGCACAACGTCGTGGTCATGTATGGCGGCCGCGTCGTCGAGCAGGCGCCGGTCAACGATCTGTTCGCGCATCAGCGCCATCCCTACACCAAGGGCCTGCTCGCCTGCACGCCGAACGCCACGCGCGACATCAGCCCGGACGGCGAGCGTCAGGCGCTTTATTCGATCCCGGGCAGCGTGCCGCCAATCACTGCTTTGCCGCCGGGCTGCGCCTTCGAGCCGCGCTGCAAATTCGCGCTGAAAGCCTGCCGCGAAGCGCCGCCGCCGCTGGTCTCAGCGGGCGTGGGCTTTTCGCGCTGCATCAGGAGCGCCGAGCTATGAGCGCCGCCGCCCAACGCTTGCCCGACCAGAACCAGCCGGCATCCGCCGAGCAGCCTGTGCTGCTCAGCGTCGAAGGCCTGACCAAGCATTTCCCGGGGCGCGGCGGCCGCATCGTGCATGCCGTCGAGGATGTCAGCTTCGAGGTGCGCAAGGGCGCGACGGTCGGGCTGGTCGGCGAATCCGGCTCGGGCAAGACCACTGCCGGCCGCTCGATCCTGCGGCTGGTCGAACCGAGCGCCGGTAAGGCGGTCTTCGACGGCGTCGACCTGTTTTCGCTCACGCCGCGCGAGATGCGTCCCTACCGCCGGCGGCTGCAGATCGTTTTCCAGGATCCGTTCTCCAGCCTCAATCCGCGCATGAGGATTGCCGCGATCATCGGCGAGGCGCTTGACGCGCGCGGTTTTCCGCGCGGCAGGAAGCGGGCGGAGCGGGTCGCCGAGTTGCTGACGCTGGTTGGTCTCTCGCCGGATCATGCGACACGCTTTCCGCATGAATTTTCTGGCGGCCAGCGCCAGCGCATCGGCATCGCTCGCGCTCTCGCCGTCGAGCCGGAATTCATCGTCGCGGACGAGCCCGTTTCGGCGCTCGACGTCTCGGTCCAGGCGCAGGTGCTCAACCTCTTGAGCGAACTGCAGAAGAGCCTCGGTCTCACGATGCTGTTCATCGCCCACGATCTCTCGGTGGTCGAATACCTCTGCGACGAGGTGGTGGTGATGTATCTCGGCCGGGTCATGGAGCGGGGCCCGAGCCGCCGCGTCTACGCCGCGCCGCGCCACCCCTACACGAAAGCGCTGCTGGCCACTGCGCCCATACCCGACCCGACCCGGCGGCGCACGCATGTCGCGCTGCACGGCGATATTCCAAGCCCGATCGACCCGCCTTCGGGCTGCGTCTTCCGTACCCGCTGCCCGCTCGCTCTCCCGGCCTGCGCCGAAACCATCCCGCCGGTCGAGGCGGTCGGCGGAGGCCAGTTCGTGGCCTGCATCCGCCACAACGAAAACGCATCCTGAATGGAGTTTGCATGACCTTTTCCGAGCTTCTGAAGCGTCCGGAAACCACGCCGTACGACCGGCTCAAGGCGCTCGGGATCACGCTGCCCGACGCGCCGCCGCCGATCGCCAATTTCGTCACGCATGTGCTTGAGGGCAACCTCCTCTACCTTTCGGGGCAGGGGCCGAGCGAGGCCGACGGCTCCCTGCATACCGGCAAGGTCGGCGCGGAGGTTTCGGCCGAGGCGGCGTACGCCCATGCGCGGCTCACCGGCATCAACCTCATCGCGGTCATGCACGAGGCGCTGGGCGACCTTTCCCGCGTTCGCCGCGTGGTAAAACTGTTCGGTATGGTCAACGCCGCGCCCGATTTCGCAGATCATCCCTCGGTCATCAACGGCTGTTCCGATCTCCTCATAGCGGTGTTCGGAGACAGGGGCATCCATGCGCGCTCGGCCGTCGGCCACGGCTCGCTGCCCGGCCGCATCACCGTCGAGATCGAAGCCATCGTCGCGGTGGATTGATGCCGCGCCGACCCTTTCATGCACTCCTGGAGCCCTGACAGAATGCCGACCAAAGACATCCGCGCCGATCTTGGCCTTCGCCCGGTCATCAATGTTTCCGGCACCATGACCTCGCTCGGCGCCTCCATCGTCGTCCCGGAGGCGGTCGAGGCGGTTTCAGCCATTCTCACCGAATTCGTCGAGATGGGCGACCTCCATCGCCGCGCCAGCCAGGTCATTGCCGAGCTCACCGGCGCGGAGGCGGGCTTCGTCACCGCCTCCTGCTCGGCCGCAATCAGCCTGGCCGTCGCAGCCTCGATGACCAGCTCCGACCTTGCCGCCATTGAGCGGCTGCCGGACACGACCGGTCTGAAGAACGAAGTCGTTATCCAGTCCGGTCACATGATCAGCTATGGCGCTCCGGTGGAGCAGGCGATTCGCCTGACCGGCGCCAAGGTGGTGCCGGTCGGGCAGGCGACCAGCGCGTCGGCCTATCATCTGCGCGGCGCCATCAACGAGCGCACCGCCGCCGCCGTCTACGTCGTCTCGCATCATGTCGTGGACTATGCCCAGATCCCGCTGAAGATTTTTGCCGAAATTGCGCATGAGCGCGGCGTCCCGGTCATCGTCGACGCGGCCTCCGAATACGACCTCGCCGGCTTTCTCGCCGATGGCGCAGACCTCGTCCTCTACTCCGGCCACAAGTTCCTCGGCGGCCCGACCTCCGGCATTGTCGCCGGGTCAAAGGCTTTCGTGCGCGGTGTCTACCTCCAGAATCGCGGCATCGGCCGCGGCATGAAGGTCGGCAAGGAAGGCATTGTCGGCGCGCTCGCTGCGCTGAGCGCCTGGAAGTCGCGCGACCACGAAGGCATCCGCGCGCGCGAGCGCCGCGCCCTCGACTGCTGGGTGGAAGCGCTCGCTGGCAAGCCGGGCGTCATCGCGGAAATCGTGCCCGACCCGACCAACAACCCGCTCGACCGCTTGAAGCTCCGCGTCGATCCAGCGGAGGCGCGCATCAGCGCCTGGGATCTCGCTGACCGTCTCGCAGCCGGCGATCCGCCGGTGATCGTGCGCGACCATGAGGTCGAACACGGCTATTTCTATCTCGACCCGTGCAATCTGCATCCGGGCGAGGAGCACAAGGTCGTCGCGCGCCTCACGGAGGAACTGGAAAAAGCCCGCATGTCCAACGAAGTAATCATCACGCCGTTCACCGAACGCCTGCTTCGCCAGGAAGCGGCGATCCTGAAATGGCCGGACTGATCGCCGTTCCCGCGCGGGCGGAAACATCCTAATGTGCCTTGAACATCAATCCTGCGAGCAGCCGGCGGAAAATGACCGATCTCAATGTGAAACCCGCCGATACAACCATCGCCGAGGTGCGCCGTTCGCGCACCAGCGGCATCGACCGCGCGCTGCAGATCCTCGATTTCCTGCAGAAGGTCGAGCGGCCGGCCACCGCCTATGAAATAGCCCGCCATATCGGCGCGCCGCTTTCGACCATCTATGTCATCGTCGACGATCTGGTCGAAAAGGACCTGCTCGGACGCCAGGAGAACGGCCTGATCTGGCTCGGCCCGCGCCTATACCACTACGGCCTCACCTATGCGCGCAGCCTCGATCTTCTCACCATAGCGACCGAGGAGATGCACGAACTCGCCGCCGCTTCCGGCGAGACGATCCAGATCTGCGGCCGTGACGCCGACCACATGGTGGTGCTGGCCATGGCCGAAGGTTCCGATCATTTCCAAGTCACTTCGCGTGTCGGTACCCGCAGCCCGCTGAACTGGACCGCGTCCGGGCGGCTTCTGGTCGGTCACCTGCCAGAGGCGGAGCGGCGCGTGTTGTTCGAGCGCTGCGCCACGGCATCGCCGACCGGCCGCGCCGAGATCGACGTCAATGTGCTGGCGGCAAGTTCTGTAGCGGCGCTGGAGCAGGGGCTGTCGATTCAGGCGGGCGAATCCGATTTTTCGGTTGCCTGCATCGCCGCGCCAATCCGCGACACACAGGGCGCATGCCGCGCCACCATCTCGATCGTGGTTCCCGACATCAAGGTCAAACAGAAGGATCCCGACCTGATCGCGCTGGTGAAAGCCAGCGCGCGCCGCATCGAATCGCGCCTCGGCTGGCGGCCGGGCAGGGCGTAGATCCAGTCTGCTGGGCTAGGCTGGCAGAGCCCGCGAATGGCGGGTCAACTTCACCGCCGCCAGGCAGCCGATTAGCCCCAGCGGCAGGAACGCCAGGAAGATCCAGGACGCCACACCGGCGGATGTTTCAGCGCTGAGCCCTTCTGAAAAACCGACCGCGTTGGCGATGATGCCGGTCATGGCCGCGCCGACCGCATAGCCGATGCGCTGCATGGTCGGCACGCCCGATGACGCCACCGTGCTTTCGGTCGGGTCGGCCGTCGCCACGATCACGCGCGTGACGAACGGCCAGGCGATGCCGAAGCCGCCGCCCTGCAGCACGGCGCAGAACAGGATCAATGGCACCGATCCGAGCGGCACGGCATGGGCGAAGCCGGCTATTCCGGCCGCGATCATCAGCGCGCCAATGATGATGATCGTCCGCTCGCTGCGCGGCGGCGCGTTGGCGACCAGTATCGACAGGATCGACCAGGAGATCGATTCGGCGGCGATGATATAGCCCGTCGTCAGCAGCGGAATGTCATGCAGAGTTGTCAGGATCAGCGGGCCGTAAAGGGCGAAGGAGCAGGTGGCGACCGAGAATGCGAACACCATGATCATGCCACTGCCGACGGCCGAGCGCGGATCGAACGGTCGCGTCGGAAACAGCCGCGAGCGCGGCTTCCTCGCGTCGAGCAGGAAAAACAGCGCAAGTCCGGCGAGTCCCGAGGCCAGGAAAAGCGACGAGCGCAGCATCTCGATGTCGACGCCTGCAAGCGCGATCAGGAGCACGCTTGCAGCAAGGCATGCAAGCGCGGCGAAGGGGAACGGCGGCAGTCCGGTTCCGGTCGCCTTGCGCGTCGTCGCCTCCGGGCTGCGCAGCACGGCGTAACAGGCAATGGCCATCGCCAGGCCGCCGAAGACAAACAGACCGAAGGCCCAGCGCCAGGAGAAATACTGCGAGAGCAGCGCGCCGATCAGCGGACCGGAGAAGGCGGCGACACCCCAGATTGCTGACATCACGCCGAAGAGTTGCGGCCAGATATTGCGACGAAACAGCCGCTCAACGGACACGAAGGCCAGCGACACCAGCGCACCGCCGCCAAGCCCCTCGACCACACGGCCGGCCAGGAAAACCGGCATGGAGGGCGCCATCGCGCAGATCAGTGCGCCGGCCGCATAGAGCAGGGCGGCGGCCATCATATTGGTGCGAAGCGGCACGTAGCTGACCATCCGGCCAGCCGCAGCCCCGGCGGTGATCGCGCCGATTTCGTATACGGCGAGCGACCAGCCGACCAGTTCCACACCGGACAGGTCGCCGACCATGGCCGGCATGACCGTTGCGACCATGGTCTCGTTGGTGGCGTGCAGCAGGATGCCGAGGCTGATGAAGCAGAAGCGCGCCAGATCGCCGCTCGCCCACAGCGCCCGCCAGTCCACTCTTTCCGCCTCGGTGTAAGTCATGGCCGCCTCGTGGCGGTCATGGATAAGGCGGCCTGTCCAGTCCAGCAAGCGGAAGCGGTGAGGCCAGAAGCGCCTCAATCCCTACCGCTTCAACCTTCGCGAAAACCCGCCTCGATGTTGTTGCCATCGGGATCGAGCACATAGGCCCCGTAGTATTTCATCTCCGCCGGCCCGCGCGGGCCCGGCGCGCCATTGTCGGTTCCGCCATTGGCCAACGCCGCCCGGTAGAATGCGTCGACCGCGGCGCGGTCTTTGGCCTGGAACGCGATGTGGATGGGGCTGGGCGAAAACGTGGGCCCTTCCGACCAGAAGGCGGGCTGATCGGTGCCGATCCAGAGAAACGGCATCGGTTCGGCGGCGCTGCGGCCGAGCAGGAACGAGGTGTCGGTGTTGTAGGCCGTCGCCAGCCCGAGCGCGTCCGCGACGGCGTCATAGAAACGCCGCGCGGCTTCGAGATCGCGAACCCGAAAGCCGATATGGTCGAACATTTGCAGCCGCGCCGTCAGTTGGCGACGCTGCGCAGCTGGAAGTCGGTGACGCCGAGCGCGATATTCACGCCGGTCTGCGCCTGCACGCTAAGCGGCTGCAGCGTAAACGTCTGGTTCGAGCCGCCGACGAGCAGGTTCGCGCCCACTCCGACAGCGGCCGAGGCCTCCGCACTTACCCCGACATAATCGCCGGCAAGCGCGCCCGGCGCATAGACATTGGCGCTGGGGGCCAGCACCACCCACTGGATGTAGGTGGTCCCGGTCGTGCCGACATCGAGGCCGACCTTCCTGATCACGCCGAAATAGGGTTCGGGGGCGAACGACTTGTCAACTGGCGCAAAGGTGCATTTCACGTCCTTGGTCGAGCCGATGATAAAGCCGGTCCCGCCTTCCACCTGGCAATCCAGCAGCCCGAGTTCCACGCCGGCCTGCTGCGCGTGTGCGGAGAAGGCGAAAGCCGAAAGCGCGGCTGCTGCCGCGGCGGCAATGTACGATTGTTTCACCTGACGTCTCCTGCGTATCCCGTACTGCCAATAACTGGCGGAGACAGACATGGTTCCGGCGGGCAGCCGGGCGGGTTCAACCGGCGCGGGTGCGGGCCAGGCCTTCGACGGCGGGCTTGTAGTTGGGGTCCAACTGGGCCGCGCGGGCGTAGGATTTGGCGGCTCTCTGCTTGTCGCCGCGGCGCTCGTAGATCAGCGCCTGGTTAGCCCAGCTCTCAGCGATCTTGCCGTCGAGCTTGATGGCCATGTTGAAGTCGGCGAAGGCGTTTTCCTCGTCGTTGGTGGCGATGTAGGAGAGGCCACGGCCGTTATAGGGCTCGGCGGCGTCGGGAGCGAGCGAGATCGCGGTCGAGAAATCCTCGATCGCGAAGGCGTGCTGGCCCTGCGATTGATAGATCAGGCCGCGATTGTGATAGGCGCGCGGGTCAGTGGTGTCGAGCTGGATGGCCCGCTGGAAGTCGCTGAAGGCTTCCTGCACACGGCCCGCCTTGCGGTAGAGATTGCCGCGGCCGATATAGGCTGCGTCGTAGCTGGGGTTGAGCTGGATCGAGCGGTTGTAGTCGGCGAGCGCGCTCGCCTGGTCACCGAGGAAGCGGTGGATCAACGCACGGTTGGCATAGGCCTGGTAGAAGTTCGGGCGCAGTTGCAGCGCCTTGTCGAAATCCCTCAGCGCCTCCTGATACTTGCCGCCGCGGCCATAGGCCGATCCGCGCACATTGTAGGCTTCCGGATCGCTGGGATTGCGCTCGATGACGGCCGTCAGCGACGAGATGTTCTCGTCCGAGCCCTGCGCCACTTCGATGGTGGTGAGTTCGCCGGTCGGGGTGGTTGTGCAGCCAGCCAGCGCAACGCCGGAAATCATGGCCGCAAGCATTGCGATGCCGCGCGCCGAGAGTTTGCGGTTGCGGGGCAATGCGTTCATCGATGATGCTTCCTCAGGCTGCCGGTAAAAGAAAAGGTGGTGGCGACTCACCATCGCCCCACCTCCGGTATCCTTTGAAAAGGACGAAATATTGGCGGGATCAGCGCGGCGTGCGCGGAGCTCCGGCGCCAGCGGCGGCAGCCGGGCGCGGCGTCATCGGCAGAAGACCTTCGCGCTGCGCGCGCTTGCGGGCCAGCTTGCGGGCACGGCGAACGGCTTCGGCCTTTTCGCGGGCGCGCTTCTCGGAAGGCTTCTCATAGTGTCCGCGCATCTTCATTTCGCGGAAGATGCCTTCGCGCTGCATCTTTTTCTTGAGAGCGCGAAGCGCCTGGTCAACATTGTTGTCGCGGACGAGTACCTGCACGGGCAATCCTGTCTTTCGGTTTAAAATCAAAGGGCAAAGGCCAATAGCGCTATGCCCTCGCGGCGGTCACCACCGCGAATTGTGCTGGCTGTTAGCAGAATCAGCGGGGAATGTCGAGAGGCAAGCCAGCGATTGCGACATTTGCCCGACCGGATCGGATCAATGTAGGCCTTGCAGCAATCCATGGCAACGCCGCGGTTGCTGCGGCATTCTTTCCGCACTGTGAAGAACGCCTGGAACAAAGGTGTTCAGCCGAAGGTAATATGATAAGAGTTCTCCCGCATGGGCTTTTGGGGGGATCCAGATCCGATCCAAAAGGGCACCAGCCGGCTGGCGGCTGGCCCTATCCGGCCGCCAGCCTCGCATTCCCGATCTCCCGCAGCGCTTGCTGCGCGGTAGTCGCCGCTGCCGCAATAACAGACATTTCAGCGCACGCGCCTGGCGGTTGCTTATGTGCGATTGATCGAGACGCCGCCGTCGGCCAACAGCGCCGCGCCGGTGGTGAAGGCTGAGGCCTCCGAAGCAAGATAAAGCGCCGAACGGGCGATCTCCTCCGGTTTGGCGATGCGCTTCAGCGCGTGCAGCCCTTCCACGAAGGCCAGCACTTCGGGTCCCGCGCCCGGCGCGTTGGTGATGCTCGCCGGCGTGTCGGTGCCGCCCGGCAGCAACGCATTGACGCGAACGCCCTTGGCTCCGTATTCGGCGGCGAGCACCTGCGTCAGGCCGATCAGCCCTGCCTTGCTCGCCGCGTAGGCCGCCATGCCGGGAAAGCCGACAGTGTGGCCGACGAAGGTCGAGGTAAAGATCAGCGAACCGCCGCCGCGATCGATCATCGCCGGAACCTGGTATTTCGCGCCGAGGAATGCGCTGGTCAGATTCGTGTCGAGCGTTTCGCGCCAGCTTTCCAGCGCCATGTCCGGCACCGAACCCGCATTGCCGACGATGCCGGCATTGTTGAAGGCGATGTCGAGCCCACCGAATTTCTTCACCGCCAGTTCGACCAGCGCCCGAGCATAGGCCTCATCCCTCACATCGCCGGCAAGGGCGAGAGCCTCGCCGCCGGCCTCTGCGATTTCGCCTGCCAGCGTATCGAGCTCGGCCTGCCGGCGCGCGGCGATGACGACGCGCGCCCCCTGTTCGGCAAACAGGATTGCCGTGGCGCGCCCGATGCCGGAGCTTGCCCCGGTGACGATCGCGACCTTGTTCACGAGTGAAAACACCTTGTCAGTCCTTCCGATTTCCCACCGGCGATTGCCGGCATCGACGACGGTGGTCGCAAATCGGCCAGGGACGAACCACCCGATACATGCGGAAGTCGAGATTCGCTCGCTAATGGAAGCCGAGCGTTGGCAAACGCCTTGTCCAGCGGACCGACGAAGCCGGCCCGCTATCGCGGGGAAGTCAGCTCTGCTCGACCGCCGTCGCCGCCTGGTCGATGATCGCGGCGATGGCGTTGGCCTGCTCGTTGGTCAATGGCTGGCGGCTGAGCCTCATCCTGAGCGCCAGGTTGAAATTCTCGGTCGCGCGGACGATCTGCGGCATCGCGCTCTGGCCCTGTGCCTGTTGGATACCCGCCATCCGCGCGAAGATCGCATCGACGGACTCTCGGTTCCGCTCTAGAAACTCGGTCCCTTCCGGCGTGATCTCGTGGAGTTTTCTGGCGCTCTCGTCGGTCGTCACGCGGACATGGCCGATATCTTCGAGCAGGGTCAGTGTCGGATAGACGACGCCGGGGCTCGGGCTGTAGGCGCCGCCGACCTTTTCCTCGATGGCGCGGATGATGTCGTAGCCGTGGCGCGGCTTTTCCGAAATCAGCTGCAGCACGACAAGGCGGAGGTCGCCCTGGTCGAAGATGCGTCGCCGCCCGCCGCGTCCGCCGCCATGGCGGTGCTCGGCGCGTTCGGCGAAATGGCCGTGCGGCCCTCGGGACTTCCAGTTGTGGCGGCTGTGGCCGCAATGTCTGAAGGGGTTCATTCGAATGCCTTTCGATATGTTAAGATGCAACTTAGATATATCGAAGTTGCATCTTGTGCAAGCCTTTGGTCAAAATTCGGCTCCCCGGCGACGCCAAAGCCGATCTGGAGAGCCGTCTCGTCCGGCGCAAAACGGCAATCGCCGTCGCAAACAGCGCAAAGGTGACATCGGCTTTTCGCTAGTGGTATGCCTCGCCCTCTGATTTGAGACGACAAGCTTCCGACATCCACGAGGCCAGCGCCCATGCGGAAATATTCGGTATTTGCGATTGCCCGCGAGGCGATGCGCGGCAACAAGGGCTGGGAAGAGCAGTGGTCCTCGCCCGAGCCGAAGGCCGAATATGACGTGATCATCGTCGGCGCCGGCGGCCATGGGCTGGCGACTGCCTACTACCTCGCCAAGGAGCACGGCATCACCAATGTCGCGGTGCTGGAAAAGGGCTGGTTAGGCGGCGGCAACACCGGGCGCAACACCACCATCATCCGCTCCAACTATCTCTACGACGAATCGGCCGGCATATACGACCACGCCCTGAAGCTGTGGGACGGCCTCTCCCAGGATCTCAACTACAACGTCATGTATTCAGCGCGCGGCGTCATGATGCTGGCGCACAACGTACACGACATCCAGGTGCTCAAGCGCCACGTCCACGCCAACCGGCTGAACGGCATCGACAATGAGTGGCTGACGCCGGAAGAGGCGAAGGAGTTCTGTCCGCCGCTCAACACGTCACGCGACGCCCGTTACCCCGTGGTCGGCGCGTCGCTGCAGCGTCGCGGCGGCACGGCGCGCCATGACGCGGTGGCGTGGGGCTATGCCCGCGCGGCTTCGGCGCGCGGCGTCCACATCATCCAGAACTGCGAGGTCACCGGCGTCAAGCGCGCCGCGGGCGGCCAGGTCACCGGCGTCGAGACCAGCAAGGGTTTCATCGGAGCTAAGAAGGTTGGCGTGGTCGCTGCGGGCCATTCCTCGGTCATCATGGACATGGCCGGCGTCAGGATGCCGCTCGAAAGCTACCCGCTGCAGGCGCTGGTGTCGGAGCCGGTCAAGCCGGTGTTCCCCTGTGTGGTCATGTCCAACACTGTCCACGCCTATATCTCGCAGTCGGACAAGGGCGAACTGGTCATCGGGGCGGGCACCGACCAGTATATTTCCTATTCCCAGACCGGTGGGCTCCACATCCTCAACCACACGCTCGACGCCATCTGCGAGATGTTCCCGATGTTCACGCGCATGAAGATGCTGCGCTCCTGGGGCGGCATCGTCGACGTGACGCCCGACCGCTCGCCGATTCTCGCCAAGACGCCGGTCAAGGGGCTCTACGTCAATTGCGGCTGGGGCACGGGCGGCTTCAAGGCGACGCCGGGCTCCGGCAATGTCTTCGCCCACACCATCGCTCGCGACGAGCCGCACCCGATCAACGCGCCCTTCACCATCGAGCGCTTCCGCACCGGCCGTTTGATCGACGAAGCGGCGGCCGCCGCCGTCGCGCACTGATCCCGAGAGAAAATCATGCTGTTGATCCGCTGCCCCTATTGCGAGGAAGCGCGTCCGGAACTCGAATTCCGCAACGCCGGCGAGGCGCATGTCGCCCGTCCGTCGAACATCGCCGCGGAGAGCGACGAGGACTTTGAAAAGTTCTTCTTCATCCGCTCGAATCCGAAGGGCATCATCTTCGAGCGCTGGCGGCACATGCATGGCTGCGCGCGGTTCTTCAACGCCGCGCGCGATACAGTCAGCGACAAGTTCATCCTTACCTACAAGGCCGGCGAGCCGAAGCCCGACCTCACCGCGATCGCCGAAAGCGGACCGGCGGCTTGGGCCAACCGGCCGCCCGACCAGCTCAACGTGAAGAAGCCGGCGGCAAAGCGAAAGACGACAAAGAAGGGGGAGGCGTGATGGCGGCCACTTACCGCATCTCCGGCCATGGCCGGCTGCCGCAGACAAAGACTGCGCGCTTCTCCTTCGACGGCCGCTCCTTCGCTGGCGTCGAGGGCGATACGCTGGCCTCGGCGCTACTCGCCAATGGCGTACACCTCGTCGGCCGCTCGTTCAAATACCACCGTCCGCGCGGCATTCTTTCGGCAGGCGCGGAAGAGCCCAACGCGCTAGTCCAGATCGAGCGCGACGCCGCCCGCAAGACGCCCAATGTCCGCGCCACCGTGCAGGAGCTCTATGACGGGCTGACCGCGCACTCGCAGAACCGCTGGCCCTCGCTCGCCTTCGACGTAGGCGCGGCATCCGACCGCGCCGGCGGCATGTTCTCGGCCGGCTTCTACTACAAGACCTTCATGTGGCCGAAGGCCGCCTGGAAGGCGCTTTACGAGCCGCGCATCCGCGCCGCGGCCGGCCTCGGCGTCGCGCCCGACCAGCCCGATCCCGATCATTATGCCTCGCGCTTTGCCCATTGCGACGTGCTGGTGCTTGGCGGCGGTGCGGCTGGTATCGCCGCGGCATTGGCCGCCGCTGAAACCGGCGTGCGCGTCATCCTCTGCGATGAGCAGGCCGAATTCGGCGGGAGCCTGCGCTTCGAGGCAGGCGCTTCGGTCGACGGCGCGAATGGCTGGGCCTGGGCGCAGGCGAGCGTTGCGAAGCTCGCGGCAATGGACAATGTCCGCGTGCTGCCGCGCACCACGGCCTTCGGCTACTACGCGCAGAATTTCGTCGGCCTTGTCGAGCGCGTCAGCGATCACCTCGCCAGGCCCGGCGACGGGCTGCCGCGCGAGCGTCTCTGGCAGGTCCGCGCCCGGCGTGTCATCCTCGCCACCGGCTCGATAGAGCGCCACATGGTGTTCGCCGACAATGACCGGCCGGGCGTGATGCTCGCCTCGGCGGCGCGCACCTACCTCAACCACTACGGCGTCGCCGTCGGCCGCAATGTCGGCGTCTACACCGCCAACGATACCGCCTATGCTGCAGCCATCGACCTGAAGAAGGCCGGCATCAACATCGCTGCGATCGTCGATTTGCGCGACAACCCGTCCAGTCCGGCGGTCGACGAGGCGAGGGCGCTCGGCATCGAAGTCAATCACGGCCGCGCCGTCATCAGGGCGGGCGGCAAACTGCGCGTCTCCTCGATGACAATCCAGCCGAAGGCCGGTGGCGGCGAGCGCACCATTCCGGTCGACGCCATCCTGATGTCGTCGGGCTGGACACCGTCGGTGCACCTGTTCTCGCAGTCGCGCGGCAAGGTCGCCTTCGACGACGCCACGAAACGCTTCCTGCCCGGAACCTACGCACAGGATTGCGTCTCTGTCGGCGCCTGCAACGGCACGGACGATGTCACGGCGGCGGTCGACGAGGCCTATGCGGCCGGCGAGAAGGCTGCGAGGGAATTCGGCGGCAAAGCCGTCAAATCCGTCAGGCCGAAGGCCGCGAGCACCGAAAGCTTTGCCGGCAACATGCTCGGCGCTGCGCCCGGCGCAGGTGCGGACATGATCGTAAAGGCCTTCGTCGATTTCCAGAACGACGTCACCGCCAAGGACATCCGCCTCGCCGTCAAGGAAGGCATGCGCTCGATCGAGCACGTCAAGCGCTTCACCACTACCGGCATGGCGACCGACCAGGGCAAGACCTCCAATATGCACGGGTTGGCCATCGCCGCCGAGACGCTGGGCAAGGAAATCCCGGAAGTCGGGCTCACCACCTTCCGCGCGCCCTACACGCCGGTCACCTTCGGCGCCATCGTCAATCACGGCCGTGGCGCGCTGTTCGATCCAACCCGCAAGACCGCGACGCACGCCTGGGCGGAAGCCCACGGCGCGGTGTTCGAGGATGTCGGCCAGTGGAAGCGCGCCTGGTACTTCCCGAAGGCCGGCGAAGACATGCACGCCGCCGTCAACCGCGAATGCGTGACCGTGCGCAAGTCCGCCGGCCTGTTCGACGCCTCCACCCTCGGCAAGATCGAGGTGGTCGGGCCGGACGCGGCGAAGTTCATGGAACTGCTCTACACCAACCCTTGGGAGAAGCTCGATGCCGGCCGCTGCCGCTACGGCATCATGCTGCGCGAGGACGGCTTTATCTATGATGACGGCGTGGTCGGCCGCTTGGCGCCCGACCGCTTTCATGTCACCACGACAACCGGCGGTGCGGCCCGCGTCATGAACCATATGGAGGACTACCTCCAGACCGAATTCCCGCACCTCAATGTCTGGCTTACCTCGATCTCCGAGCAGTGGGCGGTGATCGCGGTGCAGGGGCCGAACTCCCGTAAGATCATCGAGCCGCTGGTCGAGGGCATCGACATGTCCGATGAGGCGATGCCGCATATGTCTGTGCGCGAAGGAACGATTTGCGGCGTGCCGACCAGGCTGTTCCGCATGTCGTTCACCGGCGACCGCGGCTTCGAGGTCAACGTGCCGGCTGACTACGGACAGGCCGTCTGGGAAGCGCTCTGGGCCGAAGGCCAGAAGCACGGCGCCTGTGCTTACGGCACCGAAACGATGCATGTGTTGCGCGCTGAAAAGGGCTACATCATCGTTGGTCAGGACACGGATGGGACCGTGACCCCGAACGACGCCGGACTCGACTGGGCGATCGGCAAGAAGAAGACGGACTTCGTCGGCATTCGCGGTCTGACGCGCCCGGATCTCGTTGCGGCGGGCAGAAAGCAGTTGGTCGGCCTGAAGACAAAGGACCCGAAGACTGTACTCGAAGAGGGCGCCCAGATCGTTGCGGATCCGAAACAGCCGGTGCCGATGAAGATGATCGGCCACGTCACCTCCAGCTACTGGTCGGAAAATTGTGGCCGCTCCATTGCCATGGCGGTTGTCGCCGATGGACGCGCCATGATGGGCAAGACGCTGCATGTGCCGATGCCGAGCGGCGTCATCGAGGTCGAGGTCTGCTCGCCAGTGTTCTTCGACGAGAAGGGAGGCCGCCTCAATGGCTGACGCAGTATCGAAGATCGCCGCGCGCGCGCCGGCTTTGGTCGGCCGCGAATTCGGCGCCAGGGATGTCAGGCTGGCGGTGCTGCAACCCGCCGACCGCATCTCGCTGCGTGCGCCCGCCGCTTCGCTTGGCGCATTGTCGAAGGCGCTCGGCCTGACGCTGCCCACCGCGCCCAAAAACTCGGCCAGCAAAGGCAAGCGATCGGCGCTGTGGCTCGGGCCGGACGAATGGCTCGTCATCGACGAGGGCGGTCGCGACCCGCTTGCCGACTGCGCCAGCGTCAAAGCGCTGCATTCGGCGGTCGGCATCTCGCACCGCAATGTCGGTCTCTCCGTCACAGGAGCGGCGGCTGCCACCATCAACGCCCGCTGCCCCCA
>NZ_AHAM01000054.1 GCF_000236565.1 Mesorhizobium alhagi CCNWXJ12-2
TGCTGGAACGCACGGAGTATCGCCGCTGCGACAAGGGCGAAGACCTCGAGGACATCTACCGCCTTCGCTACAAGTCATATCGCCTGAGCGATATGGTCCCGGAAAATCCCGACCACATCGTCCATGACGATCTCGACGAAGCGCCGAACTGCTACAAGTTCGGCATCTATGTCGACGGGGTTCTCGTCAGCACCTTGCGCATTCATCAGGCGTCTCTGGCTACGCCGCAATCGCCGTCGACGACGGTCTATGGCGATATTCTGGGCCCGATGATGTCCGGCGGCCTCACCTTCGTGGATCCGAGCCGCTTCGCAGCCGATCCGGATTGGTCGCGCGTCTATCCGCAGATCCCCTATCTGACGCTGCGGCTCGCCGGAATGGCCTGCTTCCACTTCGACGCGCCCTATTGCCTGTCGACCATCCGGGAAGAGCATGCCGGCTTCTATAAGCGCATCTACTGCTCCGAGCAGATCGGCGAACTGCGCAACTATCCCGGCCTGAACTATCCGGTCGTTCTCTACCGCGCCGACGTCAGTGCCATTCGCGAGCGCTCCTTCTCGCGCTTTCCCTTCTTCAAATCGACGGCGATGGAGCAGCGTTTGATGTTCGGCAAACCGCTACGCGGCGAACTGGCGCCGCTGACCATCCTGCCGACGGCGAAATATTTTCGCGACGCCGCCTGATTCCGGCGGGGCGCATTGCCTTGCCGGAGCCGAGCGTTCATAAACTTGGCACAGAGGGCGGCCGGGGCCGTACTTTTGCCGAGGCTAGATGAACACCAGAAGCGACCTTGTCCGCGCGGCGATCTGGGCCGCCGAACTCGTCGGTGACGAGATCGAGCGGGCCAGCCGCGGCATCAGTGAAAAGACCTTCGCCAAGGGCAGCTATGTCTGCCATCGTGGCGACAGGCTCGACTACTGGACCGGCGTCGTTACCGGTCTGGTCAAGATCAGCGCCATCTCGCGCGACGGCAAGGCGATGACGTTTGCAGGCGTGGGTCCCGGCGGCTGGTTCGGCGAAGGCTCCGTGCTGAAGGACGAGCCGCGCAAATACGACCTCGTCGCGATCCGCGACACCCGACTGGCGATGCTCAACAAGGCGACTTTCTTCTGGCTTTACGAGAATAGCGCCGCTTTCAATCGCTTCCTCGTCCGCCAGCTCAACGAGCGCCTGGGGCAGTTCATCGCCACAACCGAGTATGACCGGATCCTTGATCCGAAGGCGCGGGTTGCCCGCAACCTGTCATGGTTTTTCAACCCCGTGCTCTACCCGGACATGCGCGACCACATCGAGATCACGCAGGATGAACTGGCGCTGCTTGCCGGGGTATCACGACAGGTGGTCAACAGAAGTCTGCGCGCGCTTGAGGAGGAAGGGCTGCTGCGTGTGGAGCACGGCCGTATCAACGTGTTCGGTGTCGAGCGCCTGGCGAACTACGGCGCTTGAAGAGCAGGAGTTTGAGGGATTGCGGCGCATGTGCCGCGCATTCAAAAGACAATCTGTCGCCCTGTCTGTCAAGGGGCGCGTTGTCGCCTGCACATTTCCATAATAGCTTAAGTTCAAAGCCTGCCGTATTCACGGACGGGCGCGCCGCGGCGGGATGGGACCCGGCGCGACAACGGGAGGAAAATGAGTGGCGAAACCTTGGCGTCGAGCCGGGTCGGAACGGTCGCGCATGCGGCCGCTGTCGGATGCTCTAGGCAGCAATTGGTCTAATGACGCATTTGCGCCGAAGCCCAGCGCTGACATTATGGGTGCGCCTATTGTTGATGCCGGGCCGGGAGAAGCATTGTCATGGTAGCGACGGTGGCCGCCGCTAGGGGCACCCTCGACACGTTTCCAAAATACCTGCTGCTCAATGCGCGGCGGTTCGGCGACCGCCCTGCCATGCGCCACAAGGATTACGGCATCTGGCAGAGCTGGACCTGGGCGGAGCAACTCGCGCAAATTCGCGCACTGGCGCTGGGGCTCCAGGCGCTCGGACTCAGCCATGGCGACAAGATCGCCGTCGTCGGCGCCAACCGTCCGCGCCTTTACTGGACCTTCGCCGCCGCGCAATCGCTGGGCGCAGTGCCGGTGCCGGTCTATGCCGACGCGGTCGCCGAGGAGATGGCCTATGTCCTCAATCATGCCGGCGTCCGCTTTGCCGTGGTCCAGGACCAGGAGCAGGTCGACAAGATCCAGTCCTTCTCCGACCGTATCCCGATGCTGCGCGAAATCATCTACGACGAGCCGCGCGGCCTCGACGGCTACGACCAATCCGGGCTCACCGCCTTTACCGCCATTCAGGAAAGGGGCGAGGCGCTGCTTGCCGCCGACTCTGGGCTTGCCGAGCGCTGGAAACAGGGCATCCGCGAAGCGAGCGGCGACGACATCTCCGTCATGCTCTACACGTCCGGCACCACCGGACGCTCCAAGGGCGTCATGATCACCGCGACGGGCGCGGTCAATGCCGCACGCGACACCGCCGAATTCGACCGGCTGTCCGAAAAAGACAGCGTGCTCGCCTATCTGCCGCTGGCCTGGGTCGGCGACCACTATCTGAACTACGCGCAGGGCTACGTCTCGGGGCTTTGCATGAACTGCCCGGAAAGCGCCGAGACCGTGGCGCAGGACCTGCGCGAGATCGGGCCGACCTTCTATTTTGCGCCTCCGCGCATCTTCGAGGGGCTGCTCACCAGCGTCACTATCCGCATGGAGGACGCCGGTTGGCTTAAGCGCAAGCTGTTCGACTATTTCATCGGCGTGGCGAAACGCCATGGCGAGGCGATTCTGGAGGGCAGGCCGGTGCCGCTCTCCGGCCGCATCTCATATGCGCTTGGAAAAATTCTGATCTATGCGCCGTTGCGCAATGTTCTCGGGCTTTCCAACATCCGCGTCGCCTATACGGCGGGTGAGGCCATTGGGCAGGATCTGTTTTCCTTCTTCCGTTCGCTGGGCATCAATCTGAAGCAGCTTTACGGGCAGACCGAAGCCTTCCTCTATGTGACCGTGCAGAAGGATGGCGAGGTGCGTGCCGACACGGTCGGGCCGGCCGCGCCCCATGTCGACATCCGCATCTCCGATTCCGGAGAGGTGCTGTTCCGCTCGCCCGGCATGTTCGCCGGCTATTTCAAGCAGGAAGATACCACTGCCGAGACGCTGACGGAGGACGGCTACGTCAAGACTGGCGACGCCGGCTTCTTCGACACGGACGGGCAGCTCAAGATCATCGACCGCGCCAAGGATGTCGGCAAGCTAACCTCGGGCGCGCTGTTTGCGCCGAAATACATCGAGAACACGCTGAAATTCTTTCCCAACATCAAGGAGGCGGTGGCTTTCGGGCACGGTCGCGACTTCGCCGCCGCATTCATCAACATCGACCTGCAGGCGGTCGGCAACTGGGCCGAGCGCAACAACATCGCCTACGCCTCCTACCAGGAACTGGCAGGACATCCGCGGGTCTACGAGATGATCGCCAGGAATGTCGACGAGACCAATCTGCGCCTGTCGAAAGAGCCGGTCATGGCCGGCGCGCAGATCAAGCGGTTCCTGGTGCTGCACAAGGAGCTGGACGCCGATGACGGCGAACTGACACGCACGCTGAAGGTCCGTCGCGCTTTCGTGGCCGAACGCTATGCCCCGCTGATCGAGGCGCTATATGACGGTTCGACCGAAAAATATGTAGAAACCGAAATGACCTATGAGGACGGGCGCAAGGGTGTTGTCCGGGCCACGGTAAAGATCGTGGATGCCAAGACCTATCCCGCAGCGCGGCCGGAGATCAGGGAGGCCGCCGAATGAATGCGCGTCCCGAGCCGGTGAAGCTCGCGATCGTCGATGACGGCATCCCGATGGGCGGCCTCTTGATGGAGGTGAAGAACGTCTCGCTGCGTTTCGGCGGAGTGAAGGCGATCACCGACATCTCCTTCGACGTGAAGAAGGGTGAGATCCGCGCCATCATCGGCCCCAACGGCGCCGGCAAGACGTCGATGCTCAACGTCATCAACGGCTTCTACACGCCGCAGGAGGGCACGATCGTCTTCCGCGGCCAGGAGCGGCGGGCGATGAAGCCGCATCACGCCGTCCGCCAGGGCATAGCTCGCACCTTCCAGAACGTCGCTCTGTTCAAGGGCATGTCGACGCTCGACAACATCATGGCCGGACGTTCGGTTATGATGCACCGCAGCCTGTTCTGGCAGATGCTGTGGCACGGCCCTGCGCTCAAGGAGGAGATCGAACACCGCGAGAAGGTCGAGGAGATAATCGACTTCCTCGAAATCCAGCACATCCGCCGCACGCCCGTCGGCAAGCTGCCCTACGGCCTGCAGAAGCGCGTCGAGCTTGGCCGCGCGCTCGCCATGGAGCCGTCTCTGCTTCTGCTTGACGAGCCGATGGCCGGGATGAATCTCGAGGAAAAGGAGGATATGAGCCGCTTCATCATCGACGTGAACCGGCAGCGCGGCACGACGATCGCGCTGATCGAGCACGATATGGGTGTGGTCATGGACCTTTCCGACCGCGTCGTCGTTCTCGACTACGGCAAGAAGATTGCCGACGGCACGCCCGATGCCGTGAAATCCAACCAGGACGTCATCGATGCCTATCTTGGCGTCGCGCATTGAAAGGACATTAGAATGGACTTTTCGACATTGCCGCTCTCGCCGCTTATCGCTCTGATTGCCGGCGTCTTGATACTGATCGTACCGCGGCTTCTGAATTACATCGTCGCGATTTATCTGATCATAGTCGGCCTGCTCGGGCTGTTCCCGCAACTGGCGGGCTGAAGCGCATGGAAGTGGCGGGGGGAGAATCAAGGTGAGCCAGCGTCCGAAACCGACAGCCGCGTCGAGCTTTCCACCACCGGAACAGAGCGGCGTGCGCATGCATGAAGTGACGTCGTTGTCGGCCAACTGGTATCATCTGAACCGCTACGATTTCGATCTGCGCCTGGCTGACGGCTCCTGGCAGCGGCAGACGCGCGAGGCCTACGACCGCGGCAACGGGGCGACGATCCTGCTCTACAACCGCGCGCGCCGCAGCGTCGTGCTGACACGGCAGTTCCGGCTCCCTGCTTTCCTGAATGGCATGACGGACGGTCAGATGATCGAAGCGCCGGCCGGCCTGCTCGACGACGACAGCCCGGGCGATGCGATCCGCCGTGAAGTCGCCGAGGAAACCGGCTATCGCGTCGGCGATGTCGAGCCTGTCTTCGACATTTTCATGAGTCCCGGTTCGGTTACCGAGCGGCTGCATTTCTTCATGGCCGAGTACGATCCTTCGGACCGCCCGACCAATGGCGGCGGCGCCGAAGGCGAGAACGAAAACATCGAGGTCCTGGAAATCGGTTTCGACAGCGCGCTCGCTATGGTGGCGAGTGGCGAAATACGCGATGCCAAGACCATTCTGCTGCTTTATCACATGCGCCTGCGGGGTGTCCTATGAACCTGGTCGAAGGCATTTTCGTCAAACCGTTCCAGGACATGTTCGGCGCGCCTGATTTTCTGATCCAGGTGCTGTGGGAGGGACTGGTCGCCGGCGTGCTCTATGCGCTGATCGCGCTCGGCTTCGTGCTCATCTACAAATCCTCGCGCATCTTCAATTTCGCTCAAGGCATCATGGTGGTGTTCGCTGCGCTCACCCTGGTCGGTCTTTATGAAAAGGGCGTGCCGGCGCTGCTCGCTCTGCCTTTGACGCTGGTCGTCATGTTCCTGCTCGCGGTGGCCATCGAGCGGGTGGTGCTACGCCCGCTGGTCAATCAGCCGGACATTATCCTGTTCATGGCAACAATCGGCATCACACTGTTCCTGATCGGCTTCGGCGAGATCATCTTTGGCGGCGAAAACAAGGTGATGATCACCGAACAGTTGTTCATCCCGACCGGCAGCTTCACCTTCGAGCCGTTCGGCGGCTTCGTCTCGATCGAGCAGAAAGATCTGACGGCGGTCATCGGCGCGGTGCTGCTGGTCGCGGGGCTCATCCTCTTCCTCAACAAGTCGAAGATGGGCCGCGCCATCCGCGCGCTCGGCGACGATCACCAGGCCGCACTCTCGGTCGGCATCTCGCTGTCCACCATCTGGGTCCTCGTCTGGTTCATTGCCGGCGTCATCGCGCTCGCCACGGGAATCGTTTGGGGGGCCCGCGCCGGCGTCTCCTTCGCGCTGGAAGTGATCGCCTTCAAGGCGCTGCCGGTCTTGATGCTGGGCGGTCTTGAGTCGGTGCCGGGCGCGATCATCGGCGGCCTCGCAATCGGCATCCTGGAAAAGCTGTTCGAGATCTACTGGGGCCAGCCCTTGCTCGGCGGCAACACCGAAACCTGGTTCGCCTTCGTCTTCGCGCTGATCGTGCTGCTGTTTCGGCCGCAGGGTCTGTTCGGCGAAAAGATCATCGAGCGGGTGTGAGGAGATGACGATGACCGCCGCGTTCCTTCCCACTCCCCGCAGCGGCATCGCCGCAGGCGTTTTCAATGGCGGGAGATCATAACCATGCTCTACCGCACAGCAGGCCAGTTCAAGACCAGCTACGAGGCCGATCATGCGCTGTTCCCGGTCAAGCAGGATGCGTGGCTGCTCGCCTTCATCCTCGTCATGGCGTTCGTCATCTTTCCGTTGACGGCCAGCGAATTCACCTTCAACGCGTTGCTCGTCCCGGTGCTGATCTATGCGCTGGCAGCCCTCGGCCTCAACATCCTCACCGGCTATGCCGGGCAGCTCTCGCTCGGCACCGGCGCCTTCATGGGCGTCGGCGCTTATGCCTGCTACAAGCTGATCACCATCTTCCCGGAGATGAATATCCTCGTTGCGATCGCGCTGTCGGGCTTCTTCTCGGCAGCGGTCGGCGTCGCCTTCGGCCTTCCGTCGCTCAGGATCAAAGGCTTTTATCTCGCCATAGCCACGCTGGCGGCGCAGTTCTTCCTGGTCTGGCTGTTCGAGAAATGGGCCTGGCTCTACAATTACAACGCCTCCGGCGCGATCCAGGTACCCAACATCGACATGTTCGGCGTCACAGTCACCGGGCCCCGCGCCTCCTCGATCGTGCAGTACTATTTCGTGCTCGTGGTAGTCTGCGTCGTCACCTGGTTCGCCATCAACATCACGCGTGGCCGCATCGGCCGCGTCTGGAAATCGGTGCGCGATATGGATATCGCCGCCGAACTGGTCGGGATCAATCTGATGAAGGCCAAGCTGTCGGCCTTCGCCGTCTCGTCCTACATCGTCGGCATTTCGGGCGCGCTGTTCGTGTTCCTGTGGCGGGGTGCGGCCGAGCCGAACCTGTTCGACATTCCGCTATCGTTCCGCGTGCTGTTCATCGCCATCATCGGCGGGCTCGGCTCGATCCTCGGAAACTATCTCGGTGCGATCCTGATCGTGGCGCTGCCGGTCATCATCGGTACGCTGCCGGCCACCTTCGGCATTCCGATTAGTTCATCGATGGCGGAACATCTCAACACCATGACCATCGGCGGGCTGATCATAATGTTCCTGATCGTGGAGCCGCACGGGCTGGCGCGCTTCTGGGCGATCATCAGGGAGAAGCTGATCATGTGGCCGTTCCCGCATTGAGAAAGGCCAGGGAATACGGGGTTGGTTCGCCCGATCCGTAACGGAGAAACGAACAAGTGGAGGAAATGAAATGAAGAAACTACTGAAGACCACCCTGCTTTGCGCGGCGCTCGCCGCAGGTACGGTGCTCGCCGCCCCGGCCATCGCCCAGGACAGCGTCAATCTGCCCAACCTCAGCTACCGGACAGGCCCGTTCGCGTCCACCGGCATCCCGCTGATGAACGGCCAGCGCGACTACATGATGATGCTCAACGAGCGCGACGGCGGCATGAACGGCGTCACGCTCGGCTATGAGGAGTGCGAGACCGGCTACAACACCGAAAAAGGCGTCGAGTGCTACGAAAAGACCAAGGCGACAGGCATCGTCACCCAGCCTTGGTCGACCGGCATCACGCTCCAGGTGCTGCCGAAATCCAATGTCGACAAGATCCCTGTGCTGGCCCCGGGCTACGGCTTCTCGGCCATGCAGGACGGCAAGACCTTCCAGTGGGCGTTCAACCCGCCGGCCTCCTACTGGGATGGCGCCAACATGATCCTGCAGGCGATCTCGGACGGCAATCTCGACAGCCTGAAGGACAAGAAGATAGCGCTTCTGCATCTCGACCATCCCTACGGCAAGGAGCCGATCCCGCTTTTCGAGCAGGCCGCCGAGAAGCATGGCTTTACTCTCCTGCCGATCCCGGTCGGTCTCAAGGAGATGCAGAACCAGTCGGCCCAGTGGCTGCAGATCCGGCGCGAGCGGCCCGATTTCGTGCTGATGTGGGGGTGGGGCGCAATGAACGCCGGCGCCATCACCGAGGCGGTCAAGACCAAATATCCGATGAACCAGTTCGTCGGCATCTGGTGGTCGGGCCATGATGGCGACATGAAGGTCTCCGGCGAGGCCGCCAAGGGCTATCGGGCGATCTCGTGGAGCCTGCCCAATTCGCAAGCGCCGGCCATGCAGGACATCAAGAAACACATCGTCGATGCCGGCAAGTCGATGATCGACCAGGCCGGCGGCGAGTTCGACTGGGTGTTCTACCAGCGCGGCGTCCTGATCTCGGCGATGCTCGCCGAGGGCGTGAAGGTCGCGCAAGAGCATTTCGACGCCAAGGTCATCAATGCCGAACAGCTTCGCTGGGGCCTGGAAAACCTGAAATTCGACGAAGCCCGCATCGCCGAACTCGGCCTTGAAGGCATGATCCCGCCCTTCTCCACGAGCTGCGCCGACCACACCGGCCATTCCGGGGCGTGGATGATCGAATGGGACGGCACGAAGTTCAACAAGGTGTCGGAGCTGCTGACCGCCGACCGCGCGGCGATCGACCCGCTGGTTGAAACCGCGGCGAAGGAGTACGCCGCGGCCAACGCGCCTTGGCCGATCAACGAAGAATGCAAGATGTAGCATTTTCTTCCTTCTCCCCGTTCACGGGGAGAAGGTTGCCCGAAGGGTCGGATGAGGGCAGCGACAACATTTGCAAAGTTAACGCCGCCCCATCTGTCTGCCGGCATCTTCTCCCCGTAACGGGGAGAAGGATCGCTGCCGCAACACAGCGCCTACTCAGCAGGGAAGCATCCAGATGAATGGCACGGAACCCGCTATCGCGCCCGCCACCCCCATCCTCTCGGTCAACAATATCGAGGTGATCTACGATCACGTCATCCTCGTCCTGAAAGGCGTTTCGCTGACCGTGCCGCAGGGCGGCATCACCGCGCTTCTCGGGGCCAATGGGGCGGGCAAGACGACGACGCTGAAGGCCATTTCCAATCTGCTCCATGCCGAGCGGGGTGAAGTCACCAAGGGCTCGATCGTGTTCGAGGGCAATGAAGTCCAGGCGCTGTCGCCCAACGATCTGGTCAGGCGCGGCTGCATCCAGGTCATGGAGGGGCGTCACTGTTTCGGTCATCTCACCGTCGAGGACAATCTGATGACCGGCGCATTCACGCGCCGCGACGGCAAGGCCGCGATCCGTGCCGATCTCGACCTCGTCTATGAGTATTTCCCGCGCCTGAAGGTGCGCCATTCCAGCCAGGCCGGCTACACATCGGGCGGCGAGCAGCAGATGACGGCGATCGGTCGGGCGCTGATGAGTCGGCCGAAAATGATCCTGCTCGACGAACCATCCATGGGGCTCGCGCCGCAGCTCGTGGAAGAAATATTCGAGATCGTGAAGAAGCTGAACGAGGAGCAGGGCGTGTCCTTCCTGCTCGCCGAGCAGAACACCAATGTCGCGCTGCGCTTCGCCAAATATGGCTACATCCTCGAATCGGGCCGTATCGTGCTCGACGGCGAGGCCTCGGCGCTGCGCGAAAACGAGGACGTCAAGGAATTCTATCTCGGCGTAGCCGGCGAGGGCCGCAAGTCGTTCAAGGACGTGAAGCACTACAAGCGGCGGAAGCGCTGGCTGGCTTGACGACTCTCACGCCTCAAACGTGAACCTCTCCGTAGGTCGCTTCGACAGTTTCCACATCGGGCCTGAGCGCGGCATAGGCGAGCCAGCAGTAGAAGGCCGCCACGCAGATTAGGATGATCCAGCCGGATATCGGCCCAAATGCTGCGCTGCCGATGACCTCGTCGAAAGACCAGGCCAGTTCGCGCGCGGTCCCTTCCTCCTGCAGCTTGGGCGTCGAGATCTTGAGCACCCATGCGAGCAGAAGGATGAGAAACATCCACAAATAATTTCGCTTCAGCCTCCGCGACATTGCGACATGCAGCGGGATCAGGAATCGCGGCCGGCGCAGATCCTGGCCAAGGATTTCCGCCCAGCCCGCGCTCTGGTCCGGCAATGGCGCGAGGATCTGGGCGAAATAGTGCTTCTCCAGCCGGCGCACCCGGCCTCGATAGACGTCGAAGAAGCGGTAGCGCCGCGCCTCGATCAGGAGCAGCAGCTGCACCAGCACTATGGCGAACAGCAGGATGCCGTGATGCGAGGTAGGCGAGGACAGCGACAGCGAGAGCATCGCCGCCACGCCCGTGATCGCCCAGTTTGTGGTGCGGTCGATGCGGTCGCGCCACCCCGCCATCCGGCCCATCTCGGCGCGGTGGTAATGCGCTAGTACGGTGATGTACTCGCTGGAACTCGCGGGAAATGGAGGCGCCTCCCATCTTGCGATGTTATCCGCGCTCGGCGGTTCGCGGGTCTCGTCCATTTCTGCCTCCCAACCAGAAACCTCGGCACGTATTTTAACGCAAGTTCGGGCGTAAACGCTCCAAAAACTCGAGTTATCATGGGAGTTTGGGCTTGATTGGCGTTGCAGCTACCGCGCTTGCTGAACTCTTGTCGCAGCCAGAAGGGTAATCGCGGCATTGCCCTGGCGCGCCGTTTTCGCTATGTGCGCAGGACAGGATTTTCAAGGGGTTTATTGATGGCTGACCACGCGCCGAACGGCCCGCTCGAAATGGGCGCCGACATGGATTATTCCGAGCACGAGAAAACCTATCAGGGATTTCTGCTGCTCGCCAAATATGGTTCGCTTGTCTGCCTGGCGCTGCTTGCAGCGATGGCGTTCGGCTTCTTCACCAATGCCGGCTTCTTTTCCGCCTTGTTTCTTTTTCTGATCATCTGCGCCGTAGGCATCTACCTGATCCGCCGCGCGCCGCGGCACGTCGCCTGACGATCCTTCCCGGCCGCGGGTTCTCCGCGTCCGATTGAAATCCAGCCGAAGAGGGACACGCGGTGGGACAGATTGTCTTCGTTCCGAAGGAAGTGGATTCGAACGAGCCGCGCGTAGCGGCTTCTCCGGATACGGTGAAGCGGCTTGTGGGGCTTGGGCTGGATGTGATCGTGGAGGCTGGGGCCGGCCTGGCTTCACGCATCACCGACGATGAGTTCGCCAGGGCGGGCGCGGCGATCGGCAGTGCGGGGGACGCGTCCAAGGCGGACGTGGTGCTCAAGGTGCGCCGGCCGGGCGAAGCAGAGCTGAAAGGCTACAAGTCCGGCGCCGCGGTCATCGCCATCATGGACCCCTACGGCAACGAGGCGGCGGTGGCGGCGATGGCCAGGGCCGGCGTCACCGCCTTTGCGATGGAGTTGATGCCGCGCATCACCCGCGCCCAGGCTATGGACGTGCTGTCCTCGCAAGCCAATCTCGCCGGCTACCAGGCGGTCATCGACGGTGCGGCCGAATATGACCGCGCGCTGCCGATGATGATGACGGCGGCCGGCACGGTGCCGGCGGCGAAGGTCTTCGTCATGGGCGTCGGCGTCGCCGGCCTGCAGGCGATCGCCACGGCGCGCCGCATGGGCGCGATCGTCACCGCCACCGATGTGCGCCCCGCCGTCAAGGAGCAGGTCGCCTCGCTCGGCGCGAAGTTCCTCGCGGTCGAGGACGAGGAGTTCAAGGCGGCCGAGACGGCGGGCGGCTACGCCAAGGAAATGTCGAAGGAATACCAGGCCAAGCAGGCGGCGCTGACGGCCGAGCACATCGCCAGGCAGGACATCGTCATCACCACTGCGCTGATCCCCGGCCGGCCGGCGCCCAAGCTGGTCTCGGCCGCCATGGTGCAATCGATGAAGCCCGGCTCGGTCCTCGTCGATCTCGCCGTCGAGCGCGGCGGCAATGTCGAGGGCGCCGTGCCCGGCGCGGTGATCACGCTCGACAACGGCGTCAAGATCGTCGGCCATCTGAACGTGCCCGGCCGGGTCGCGGCGTCCGCCTCGCTGCTATATGCGCGCAATCTGTTCGCCTTCCTCGAAACCATGGTCGACAAGGCGACGAAGCAGCTTTCGATCAACCGCGACGACGAACTGGTCAAGGCGACGATGCTGACCGATGGCGGCAAGGTCGTGCATCCGAACTTCTCCGGCAAGGAAGCAGCGACCGCCGCATCCAAGCCGGTCGTTGCCGGCCAGAACCGCGGCGACGATCCTGCTGTGAAGAAGGCGGCCAAGGGCACGGAGCCCGGCCTCGATGTCGCGCCGAAGAAGACGGCGAAGAAGCCGGCCCGGGCGAAGCCCGTCACTCCCGGCCAAAACCGCGGCGACGACCCGATGGAGCCGGCCGCGAAGAAGAGCGCCAGGAAACCGGCCGCCAAGAAGCCGGTCGTGCCCGGCAGGAACAGGGGAGACGCGTGATGGAAAAGACCGCTCTCGAACAGGCGCTCGATCAGCTCGAGCAGGCCGTAGCCACGGCGCGCGCCGCCCTCGAAAGCACCGAGGCGGCGGGCGATGCGGCGGGAGCCGCCGCCCATGCGGCCTCCGGCGGGGCCATCGATCCGTTCGTCTTCCGCTTTGCGATCTTCGTGCTGGCGATCTTCGTCGGCTACTATGTCGTCTGGTCGGTGACGCCGGCCCTGCACACGCCGCTGATGGCCGTCACCAACGCGATCTCCTCGGTCATCGTCGTCGGCGCGCTGCTTGCCGTCGGCATCTCGGCAAGCGGGCTTGCCACCGGCTTCGGCTTCGTGGCGCTGACGCTCGCCTCGGTCAACATCTTCGGCGGCTTCCTCGTCACCCAGCGCATGCTGGCGATGTACAAGAAGAAGGAA
>NZ_AHAM01000053.1 GCF_000236565.1 Mesorhizobium alhagi CCNWXJ12-2
GGGTGCGGATGTCGCTGTCGAAAGCGCCGGCATCACGCTGGTCAAGGGCGATCTCAACGGCATTGTCCGGGCCCGGACGCTGTCGCAGGGCACGATCCGCAACATCAAGCAGAACCTGTTCCTGGCGTTCGTCTACAACGCGGTCGGCGTGCCGATCGCGGCCGGCGTGCTCTATCCGGTGTTCGGCACACTTCTGTCGCCGATGATCGCCGCCGCCGCCATGAGCCTGTCGTCGGTCTCGGTGATCAGCAACGCGCTCAGGCTCCGCACCATCAAGCTCTGAAGGGAATGATCATGAACATAGGCGACGCATCGGAGCGTTCGGGCCTGCCGGCCAAGACGATCCGCTACTACGAGGATATCGGCCTCCTGAAGCCCGGCCGCTCCGGCAACGGCTATCGCGATTATTCGATCGCCGATGTCCACCGGCTGAAGTTCCTGCAGCGCTCGCGCAGCCTCGGCTTCTCGGTCGAGGAGTGCCGGCAACTCCTCTCGCTCTACGGCGACAGCCACCGCGAGAGCGCCGACGTGAAGGCCATCGCAGAGGTCAAGCTCGTCGAGATCGACCGCAAGATCGCCGAACTCGTCGGCCTGCGCGAAACGCTGAGGCACCTCGTCGACCATTGCCACGGCGACGAGCGGCCGGAATGCCCGATCCTCGACGGCCTGTCCGGCGAGGAAGACCAACCCGCCATCCAGTTGACCACGCACTGAAACACGGCCCGGCAACGGCCGCGAAACCTGACCACCTAAGGAACGTTCATGAGCAGAATCTTCTTATCTCTCCCCGCCGGGCTTCTTGCACTCGCGCTTTCCGGCCCGGCAATCGCCCAGACGGACCATAGCGGGCACGCGACGACCGATCAGGCGGCCGAACTGGCCACTGACGCGGTGGCTGCGTACAAGGCGGCGATGGACATCATGCACAGCGCCATGTCCTCGATGGAGTATAGCGGCGAGGCCGACATCGACTTCGCACGCGGCATGATCCCGCATCACCAGGCGGCGATCGACATGGCCCGCATCGTGCTGGAGCACGGCAAGGACGCCGAGATCCGCAAGCTCGCGGAGGAAGTCATCGAGGCCCAGGAGCGCGAGATCAAGCAGCTCGAAACGTGGTTGGCGGCACGTGCGAGGTGAGGCAGTCGCCGACGGCTTTCAGCGTCTCACTTCAAATAAAGCTGCCCCTCACCCTTACCCTCTCCCCGTCTCTTACGGGGGAGAGGATGCCAGCAGGCAGGTGAGGGGCGGCGTAAACCGAAAACGAATTCAGCCCTGCCCAACCGGCTCCTTGTGCTTCTTCGCCTCCCGCTGCCGCTGGATGGCGTCGCTGAAGGCGGCGGCTAGGATGCCGGTCGGCATGGCGATGAGGCCGATGCCGGTGATCGCGGTCACGCCGGCCAGGAGCTTGCCGATCACCGTCGCCGGGACGACATCGCCATAGCCGACAGTGGTCAGCGTGGCGATCGACCACCACATCGCCCGCGGTATGCTGCCGAACACGGCCGGCTGGGCGTCGCCTTCGACGATGTAGAGCAGCGTCGAGGAGGTCAGCAGCAGCATGCAGGCGATCGCCAGGCTCATCAGCAGCTCGTAGCGGCGCGATTTCACCGCCTCCGCCATCGCCCGGATCGCCGAGGAATAGCGCCCGAGCTTGGCCAGCGACAGGATGCGGATCAGCCGGAACAGCCGCAGGATCGACGTTTCATTCCCTACGAAGACCAGGAACAGGGTCGACATGGCCAGGAGATCGATAATCGCCGGTAGCGAAAAGATGTAGCGCAGAGTGCCGCGCAGCCCGCCGCCATAGGCCGGGTTCTCGGCCGAGGTCCAGACCCGTGCCAGGTATTCGACCAGGAAGATGGAGCCGAATACCATCTCGGCGGCGAAGAACCATTTTTCGCGGCCCTGATATATTGCCGGTTCGCTTTCCAACACGGCGACCGCCACCGCCAGGCAGATCACCACGAAGATGAAGCGGTTGAGCGGCGACAGCCCGTCCTTGTTCCAGGCGGACGGCTGGAGGTGCCGGTACAGCCATTTGCGCAGGCCGACGATTTCCTGGGCCGAAATATCGCTCATCAAACGGAGGCCTTAAACGAACGGTTTGCCGACCTGGTATTTTGCCGGCACGAGCCGCTTCAGGTAGGCCATACCCGTATCCGAAAGCTGATTGGCGTCGGGCTGCATGAAATCGTCGGGCATGTGACGGGTCTTCCCCGCGACGGCGTCGAGTGGAACCTGGCGCATCACGGTCTTGCCGCCCTCATGTTTCAGCGCCACCGAACCGCCGCCACGCGCCGCCACTTCGACGGCGAAGACGCCGGCCTCGAACGCTTCGCTGGAATCCGTGCTGTTGATGGCGCCGACATAGCCGCGCGGCAGATATCCGAGTGCGTCGACGCGCGCCCGCTTGCCGGGCAGCCCTTCCGCGAGCGCCCGCTCGAAGGCCATGTTCAGATCGCTGCCGGAGAGCTTGATGTTACCGTGCGCGTCGCGTTCCAGCCGGTCGGGCGGAACCAGGCTCTCGACTACCGCGCGGCCGTCCTCGGTCGTCACGCCCTCGGAGACCGCGACAATGCAGCGCTTGTGGCGGTCGAGCGTCGCGCGCACATCGTCGATGAATCGCGGCACCGAGAAGGCGCGCTCGGGCACATAGACCAGATGCGGGCCGCTATCCTCGTCGGCCCGCCAGGCCGCCGCCGAAGCGGTCAGGAAGCCGGCGTGCCGGCCCATGACGATGCCGACATAGACGCCGGGCAGCGCGCGGAAATCGAGATCGACGCTCAAAAATGCGCCGGCAACGAATTCGCCTGCCGAAATGAAGCCCGGCGTGTGGTCGTTTTCCATCAGGTCGTTATCGATGGTCTTGGGCGCGTGGACGAAGGCGATCGATCCACCCGACGCATCGGTCAGTATCTGCTGCGTGCCGGACGTGTCGTTGCCGCCGATATAGATGAAGGCGTCGGCGCCTTCCTTCTTCAGCCCGGCCAGCACCAGGTCGCAATAGGCGGCGTCGGGCTTGTCGCGAGTCGAGCCGAGGGCAGCACCCGGCGTCGCGCCGACGAGCCTCAACTGCTCCTCCGGAATTTCGGAAAGGTCGACGTAGTCGCCGTCCCTGATCCCGCGTACGCCGTGCCGCGAACCCAGCACTTTTGCGCCGGGATGGCGGCGGCGGATTTCGAGGGCGGCGCCCACCACAGTCTGGTTGATCACGGCGGTCGGGCCGCCGCCCTGGGCAATCACGAATTTTGCGGCCATATCGCGTCATTCCCCGCTGGTTTCGCCTATCATTGGCGCTTCCGCGGGCCTTGCGCAACCTTGTGAACAAAATCTGCGCGGTCTGGCCGTGCCAGCAGCGCTAACCGCCTGTGCCCATTCAAGGTTTTGCGTGTCATGTATGCGGGCGAGGCGGAAGTTTATCCTCGGCGTTGCCCAGATGGCTATACCACCACGATCGGCGTCTTTCCCGAAACGCGGTTGTAAAGGTCGATTACGTCCTGGTTGATCATGCGAACGCAGCCCGACGACATGGCCTGCCCGATCGTGTGCCATTCGGGTGAGCCGTGGACGCGGAAGCCCGTGTCCTGGCCGTCCTTGAAGATGTAGAGCGCCCGCGCGCCGAGCGGGTTATCCAGCCCGCCGGGCTGGCCGCCGCGCCATTTCTCCAGTTCCGGACGGCGCGCGATCATTTCCGCGGGCGGCGTCCAGGTTGGCCATTTCTTGCCGTACTGGATATTCGCCCGACCCGACCAGACGAAGCCGTCCTTGCCGATGCCGACGCCGTAGCGGATCGCGTCGCCGCCCGGCTGGACCCAATAGAGATGGCGCTCCTGCAAATGCACCACGATCGTGCCGGGCTGCTCGCCGGTCGGGTCGACGACGATCTGCCGGCGCCACTTCGGATCGACCTTCTCGAACGGGACTTCCGGAAGGACAAAGCCCTCATCGGTGAACGAGGCATACATCAGTTCCGGGCGCGTCACGTGGCTGTCGACGCTGATGCGCGGACGGATCGTTCCGGTCGTGAACTCGTCCACTTCGAGCGCCGCCAGGTCGAGCGAGCGCGAACAGCCCGCAGTCGCCAGCAAGGCGGCGGAGCCGAGCGCTAACATCGCTTCGCGGCGTGACAGGCGATCGGATTGTGCGGGAAAGACTGCGGATTTCGGCGACGCGGGAAACTCGGACACGGGGGCAACTTCCACGATTTTGAACAAACGCGCTTTGGCACCCGCAGCGGACCGCGATCCAAGCTATCCCGCATTTTCATCAATCATGGTTGAGAAACCGTGAATGGGAAAATCCCTTGGTTTTCAGAACGTTGCCGGAATCCGACCGACGAACTTGGTCAAGTGGCCACCCGCGACACAGCAAGGCCTCCGTCCCGACACAATGTCGGCAAGAGGCCTTTTTACCGTGGCTGGCTGATTGCGAGGGGATCATGGGCGCGACGTTGAAGACCGACTTGGCGCTCGTTTGCGCCGCTCTCCTGGCGGCTGCATGCGTGCCTGGAGCCGATCTCGGCGTCGCTGAGGTCATTGGCACGATGGCGAGGGCTTTCTGATGCAACGCTCGCAACGCTCCGAAGCCGCGTCGCGCGACGCGCAAACTTCACCCTTTACATCGCCGCGATGGCAGGGATTTATCCTTTCCTTTGAGCAAAGGAACCTTCCATGCCGATTGAAACCTGGGCAGCCTTCGCCGCGGCAACATCCATCCTCCTGATCATACCCGGTCCGACCATTCTGCTGGTCGTCTCCTACGCGCTCGGGCAGGGCTGGCGCACCGCGCTGCCGGTCGCGGTCGGCGTCGCGCTCGGCGATTTCACCGCCATGACCCTGTCCATGCTGGGCATCGGCGCGCTGCTGGCCGCGTCGGCAACCGTGTTCACTATCCTCAAATGGATCGGTGCGGCCTATCTCATCTATCTCGGCGTGAAGTTGTTCAGGGCCGGCGGCGCCTTGCACGCCGATCCGCGCACCGGGGCGGTTTCGGCCGTGAAGATGCTTGGCCATGCCTGGCTGGTCACCGCTCTCAATCCCAAGAGTATCACCTTCTTCGTGGCCTTCCTGCCGCAGTTCCTGGACCGCAATGCGGATTTTCTCACTCAGATGCTGATCTTCGAGGCTACCTTCCTGGTCCTGGCCTTCGCCAACGCCTTCGGCTACGCGCTGGTGGCGGCCCGGGCGCGCAGCCTCGTGCGCAATCCCAGGGCGATCGGCATATTCAACCGGACCGGCGGGTCGCTGCTGATCGGAGCTGGCATCGCCACTGTCGCGATGCGGTCCGGCAACTGACGGCACGGCGGGAGGTAATCTCGTGGCCGTCTTCGACCAACTTGGCCTCGGCCTGACGGGAGCGGGCGAGGCGAGCCTGCCGCACTACAGCCGCGCTCTGCGTCAGCTCCAGTGCTTCATCGGCGACCCGGTCGGCTCGGTCGATGCGGCGCTCGCCGAAGATCCCGGCTTTGTCATGGCGCATGTGCTCAAGGGCTATCTCTATGGGCTCTCTACCGAGCGCGAGGCGATGGCGGTCGCGAGGGCCTGCCACGACGCAGCCTTGCCCCTTGCGGCGACGGAGCGCGAGCGGGCGCATGTCGCGGCCCTCGGCCATCTCGCCAATGGCCGCTGGCACGAAGCCGGCCGCGTGCTCGCCGGGCTGACAGCGGAAGAGCCGCGCGACGCGCTGGCCTTGCAGGCCGGCCACCAGATCGACTTCTTCACAGGCAACGCGCCAATGCTGCGCGACCGTCTTGCCAAGGCCATGCCGTCATGGTCGCCGGGCATGCCCGGTTATCACGCTATGCTCGGCATGCAGGCGTTCGGGCATGAGGAGATGGGCGAATACGCAATTGCCGAAGCGCTTGGCCGCTCCTCGATCGAGATCGAGCCGCGCGACGGCTGGGCGCAGCATGCGGTCGCCCATGTCATGGAAATGCAGAGCCGCCAGCGCGACGGCATTTGGTGGATGCGCGGCAATGCCGAGGCCTGGACGCGCGAGAGCTTCCTGCAGGTGCACAATTGGTGGCACCTCGCGCTGTTCCACTACGATCTCGGAGACGTCGACGAGGTCTTGGCGCTCTATGACGGTCCGATCTACGGAGCGGGCTCATCGCTCGCGCTCAACATGGTCGATGCGTCGGCCATACTCTGGCGGCTGCATCTCGGCGGCGTCGATGTCGGTGACCGCTGGGCGGCTCTTGCCGAATCCTGGACGCCCAAGGCGCGGTCCGGCAACTACGCCTTCAACGACATCCACGCCATGATGGCCTTCGTCGGCGCAGAGCTGGAGGCGCCGGCCAGGGCGCTGCTGGAAGCCCAACGCGAAGCGATGCTCGGCAGCGACGACAACGCCGCCTTCACCCGCGATGTCGGCCACCCAGTGGCGCTGGCGATCAAGGCTTTCGGCGAGGGCAATTATTCGGAGGCTGTGCGGCTTCTCGCGCCAATCCGGAAAATCGCGCCCCGGTTCGGCGCCAGCCATGCCCAGCGCGACGTCATCGACCTGACGCTGATCGAGGCGGCGCTGCGGGCGGATCAGAAGAAACTCGCGACGGAACTTGCGGCCGAACGGGCGCTGGCGCGTCCGGCCAGCCCGCTCTCCGCATTGTTTTCGCGACGCGCCGCAGGCCTTTCCGCGGACTGATCGTTCGCCGCTGCTGGTCAGGCCAGAATTTTTGCGGGCCACGAAAAAATTCTTCGGCAGCCGGTTTTCAGTCGCGGTTTTTTTGCTATGAGAGATGTGCCCGCGGGAGGAAGATAACGCGGGCGATCGGCGAACCGGCCTGACCGGGAGGAATTGTCATGTATCTGGGACTCGATCTCGGGACGTCCGGCGTCAAGGCGCTGCTGATAGACGGAGACCAGAAGGTCATCGGCTCCGGCCATGGCGACTTGGATGTCTCACGCCCGCATTCCGGATGGTCCGAGCAGGATCCCGCAGACTGGATCCGCGCCGCTGAAGAAGCTGTCGGCGAACTCAAGGCGCAGCACGGGGTCGAACTGGCCGCCGTGAAAGGCATCGGGCTCTCCGGGCAGATGCATGGCGCGACGCTTCTCGATGAACGCGACCAGGTGCTCCGTCCCTGCATCCTCTGGAACGACACGCGAAGCCATGCCGAGGCGGCGAAACTGGACGCGGATCCGCGTTTCCGGAAGATCACGGGCAACATCGTGTTTCCCGGCTTCACCGCGCCCAAGCTCGCCTGGGTCAAGAACAACGAACCGGCGGTATTCGACAAGGTGCGCTGGGTGCTGCTGCCCAAGGATTACCTGCGGTTGTGGCTAACTGGCGAACACATGTCGGAAATGTCCGATTCGGCCGGGACGGCATGGCTCGACGTGGCCGCCCGCAAATGGTCCCAGGAACTGCTGGCCGCCACCGATCTCGAAGAGCAGCAAGTGCCGAGCCTTGTCGAAGGCACGGAGCAGGCGGGCTCGCTGCGCTCCGAACTTGCGAGCCGCTGGGGCATGAATGACGGCGTAGCCGTTGCGGGGGGCGCCGGCGACAATGCTGCATCGGCCTGCGGCATGGGCACGGTGCGGCCCGGCCATGCCTTCGTCTCGCTCGGCACCTCGGGCGTGCTGTTCGCCGCCAACGGCTCCTATCTGCCGAACCCCGAAAGCGCGGTCCATACTTTCTGCCATGCGCTGCCCAATGCCTGGCATCAGATGGGGGTGATCCTGTCCGCGACGGATTCGCTGAACTGGCTGTCGGAAATTACCGGCAAAGAGGCGAGCGACCTGACCGGCGAACTCGGCGAGGCGCTGAAAGCGCCTACCGGCGTCACGTTCCTGCCCTATCTTTCAGGCGAGCGAACGCCGCACAATGATGCGGCGATCCGCGGTGTCTTCGCGGGCCTCGGCCATGAATCGAGCCGCGCGGTGCTGACGCAGGCCGTGGTCGAGGGCGTCGCCTTCGCCTTCCGCGACAGCCAGCATGCGCTGCACCAGGCAGGGACGGAACTCGGCCGTGTCACCGCGATCGGCGGCGGATCCCGTTCACGCTACTGGCTGAAGGCGATCGCCACGGCGCTGCAGATTCCCGTCGACATTCCGGCGGACGGCGACTTCGGCGCTGCTTTCGGCGCCGCCCGTCTCGGCCTGATAGCCGCGGAGAATGCCGACCCTTATGAGGTCTGCATCGCGCCGGCGACGGCCGAGACGATCGAACCCGACGCTAAAGTCGGCGACGCCTATGCGCACGCGTATGAGCGCTACCGGGCGCTTTATCCAGCCATCAAAGGAGTTTCGTGATGACCACTGGTTTTTTCGGCGACATCAGCAAAGTAAAATATGAAGGGCCGGATTCGACCAATCCACTGGCCTATCGCCATTACAACCCCGATGAGGTCGTTGCCGGAAAACGTCTGGAGGACCACCTCCGCTTCGCCGTCGCCTACTGGCACTCCTTCGCCTGGCCGGGCGGCGATCCGTTCGGCGGCCAGACCTTCGAGCGGCCGTGGTTCGGCGACACGATGGAACTGGCGAAGCTGAAGGCCGATGTGGCTTTCGAGATGTTCTCGTTGCTCGGCGTGCCGTATTTCTGCTTCCATGACGCCGATGTGCGGCCGGAAGGCAGCACCTTCGCCGAAAGCGCTGCTCGTCTCGACGAGATCGGCGATTATTTCGCGGGCAAGATGGAGAAGACCGGGACAAAGCTGCTCTGGGGTACGGCAAACCTGTTCTCGCATCGCCGCTACATGGCGGGCGCCGCAACCAATCCCGATCCGGAAGTCTTCGCCTATGCGGCCGCGACGGTGAAGTCGTGCATTGATGTCACCAAGCGGCTCGGCGGCGTGAATTACGTGCTCTGGGGCGGACGCGAGGGCTACGAGACGCTGCTCAACACCGATCTCAAGCGGGAGCGGGAGCAGGCGGGGCGATTCCTATCCATGGTCGTCGACTATGCGAAGAAGATCGGCTTCAAGGGCACGATCCTGATCGAACCCAAGCCGCAGGAGCCGACCAAGCATCAGTACGACTACGATGTCGCCACCGTCTACGGCTTCCTGAAGGATTTCGGGCTGGAGAAGGAGGTGAAGGTTAATATCGAGCAGGGCCACGCGATCCTCGCCGGGCACTCGTTCGAGCACGAACTGGCGCTCGCCAACGCGCTCGGAATCTTCGGCTCCATCGACATGAACCGCAACGACTACCAATCGGGCTGGGACACCGACCAGTTTCCCAACAACGTGCCGGAAATGGCGCTCGCCTACTACCATGTGCTCCAGGCCGGCGGTTTCACCACCGGCGGCACCAATTTCGACGCCAAGCTGCGCCGGCAGTCGCTCGATCCGCAGGACCTGCTCGTCGCCCATATTGGCGGCATGGATTGCTGCGCGCGCGGGCTGAAGGCTGCGGCGCGGATGATCGAGGACAAGGCGCTGTCCGGTCCGCTGGAAGAGCGTTATGCCGGCTGGACTCAAGCCGGGGCACAGGCCATGCTCAAGGGCGACCGCACGCTGGAGCAGATTTCCGAGTGGGTGCTGAAGGAAGGCCTCGACCCGCAGCCGAAATCCGGCCGCCAGGAATTCCTGGAGAACGTCGTCAACCGCTACGTCTGACCTGGCGCGGCGCGCGGAGGCTACCTCGCACATTAATAAAAGCGATAAAAAAGGTTCATCCGCTCGCCGCCTGATTGCCCCAATGCCGCCCTCAATGCGTCGTCTCCAACGGCCAAATTGGGAGCATGGGACAGAATCACGAAAGACCTCATGCGATTGATCCTCGCGAGCCCGCGATCGAGGCGTTGCTGTCTCGGCCAGAAGCCGATTCGATCGTCGATCTCCTGCTTTCGCTGCCTGGGCAGGAGATCGATGAGGCCGGCACATTCAATCGGATCGTCAAGGATCGGCTGGAGGCGAAACTCGCCGACAGGGTGCGGTCGCTGATCGGCGACGACGGATACCAACGCGCCGCTTGACCCAACGTGCGAAGTGGGACGGGTGAACGCGCCGTTTCGCACCCGTGGATGGATTTCCGATCTCTTTGGCGTCATACACAGGAAAGTCTGTTGAATCTCAGCGGGATAGCGGATTCGGGATGAATTTTCCGGGCTTATTTGTTCATTTTACCTCGCGCAGTTCCAACAGACAGCCAGCCACGCGAAAAGGGGCCTATCCCCGGCGCATCCTTGCGGGCGCTTCGCCGAAGCTCTTGGAAAACGCGCGTGAAAAGCCGGCGGCGCTGGAAAAGCCGCTGCGTTCGGCGATATCGGCCATCGCCAGCCGCGTGTCGAGGACCAGCCGGCGGGCGGCGTTGAGGCGCAACCGCAGGTAGTAGGCTCCCGGAGTCTCGCCGATCGATCTGCCGAAGATGCTCTCCAGGGTGCGGGCGGTGACGCCGGCGCGTTTGGCGATTGCCGCGACGGTCAGGGGACGGTCGACATGTGATTCCATCAGCCTGATCGCCTGCGCCAGCCGCGGGTCGTAGCCGTCCAGCCGCCCGAGCGAGACCAGCGGCTGTGCGTCGGTCGCGGCGCGCGCCTGGTCGTAGATGAAGACGCTCGCCACATCGAGCGCCACGGCCATGCCGAGCCGGGTGCGGACGAGATGCAGCATCAGGTCGAAGGTTGGCGATGCGCCGCCGGTGGTGAAGACGGGGCCGTCAATGACATAGCGATCCGGTCGCACATCCGCACCGGGAAAGGCGGCCGCAAAATCCTCCATGTCTTCCCAATGGGTCGTCGCGGCGCGGCCTTCGAGCAGGCCGGCGCGGGCGAGCAGCCAGGTGCCGGCCTCGACGCCGCCGCAGGCGCGGGCGCTGCGGGCTGTCCTGCGGATGCCCGACAGCAGCTTCTGCCCGCCTTCGGTCCGGGAGCCGAAGCCGCCGACGATAATCAGCACGTCTGTTTTCTCCGCCGGGTCGAAGCGGCCGCTGACGGTGACCGGCAGGCCGGAGGTGGTGACCGGAGGCTCGCCATCGGCTGAAGCGATCTTCCAGTCGAAGTGCGTTTCGCCGCAAATGCGATTTGCGGCGCGCAGCGGATCGACAGCCGAGGCGACGCACATGATCGACGAACCCGCGAAAACCAGGAATGTCACCTTGAGCGGTGCGCGCTCGGGCAAAAAGATCGACGACGCTTCGTCTTTGGTCATGCAGGCTTCGTAAAATGCAAATCAGCTTTTCGCAAGTCAGGCATGCTTGCCCTCTGTATCGCTGGGGAGAGAGATATGCCGCTTGCTATGAACCGCGAGGTCTTCATTACCTGCGCCGTGACCGGATCGGGCGGGACGCAGGATCGCAGCCCGCATGTGCCGCGCTCGCCAAAACAGATCGCAGATTCGGCGATCGAGGCGGCGAAGGCCGGCGCCGCGATCGTCCACTGCCATGTGCGCGATCCCGAAACCGGCAAGCCGCGCCGCGACATCCAACTCTACCGTGAGGTCACCGAACGCATCCGCGACGCCAATGTCGACGTAGTGCTGAATCTCACCGCCGGCATGGGAGGCGACATGGTGTTCGGGCCGGTCGAAAGCCCGCTGCCGCTGAAGGAACAGGGTACCGACATGGCCGGCGCATCGGACCGTGTCGAGCATGTGCGGCAGTGCCTGCCGGAAATCTGCACGCTTGATTGCGGCACCATGAATTTCAACGAAGCCGACTATGTGATGACCAATACGCCGGGCATGCTTCGCGCCATGGGCGGCATGATGACCGCACTGGGCGTCAAGCCGGAGATCGAAGCTTTCGACACCGGGCACCTGTGGTTCGCGAAGCAATTGGTCGAGGAGAAGGTGCTTGCTCCCGACGCACTGGTGCAACTCTGCATGGGCGTGCCGTGGGGCGCGCCCGACGACCTCAACACCTTCATGGCGATGGTCAACAACGTGCCGTCCGACTGGACGTTCTCCGCCTTCGCGCTCGGCCGCAACCAGATGGCCTATGTCGCCGCCGCCGTGCTGGCCGGGGGCAATGTCAGGGTCGGGCTGGAGGACAATCTGTGGCTCGACAAGGGCGTGCTCGCGACCAACGCGCAACTGGTCGAGCGCGCCGCGACGATCGTCGAGAACATGGGCGCGCGGGTGATCGGGCCGGACGAGGTGCGCAAGAAGCTCAACCTCACCAAGCGCCCGCCGCTCGCTGCCGCCTGAAGCCGTCATAGCGGAGGCATGGATGAAAACGGTCAAGTTCACTGCGATGAAGGACGGCACGCGCGAGGAGTACGAATTCCTGACCGCGCACGAAACCGAATATGCAGCAAAGACCGGCGACCGGCTGCTCGATGCGCTGGTGCAACTCGACGAAGGCCTCTCCGGCTACAAGATCACCCGGCTCGGCCATTCGCTGCAGGCGGCGACCCGCGCCTTTCGCGACGGGGCCGACACGGACTGGATCGCCTGCGCGCTGCTGCACGATATCGGCGATATCTACGCGCCCTATAATCACGACGAATACGCCGCCGCGATCGTGAAGCCGTTCGTGCGCGAGCAATGCTTCTGGACGGTCGAGAAGCATGGCGACTTCCAGCGCCTCTATTACGCGCATCATCTCGGCGGCAACCCACATGCGCGCGACAGGTTTGCCGGCCACGTCTATTTCGACGATTGCGACCAGTTCTGCGAGCGCTGGGACCAGTCGAGCTTCGATCCCGATTACGACACCCTGCCGATCGAGTTCTTCCGGCCGTTTGTGATCGAGGTGTTCTCACGAAAAGCCTACGATCCGGCCGTCATCCGTCCCGGCGAGCGCGTGCCGCTCGTCAACCCAGAAATCGCCAGACAAAGAGCATCTGCATGAGCATTATCGGCAAGGCCGCAGCGATTGGCGGCGGGGTCATCGGCGCGGGGTGGGCGGCGCGGCTGCTGCTCAACGGCATCGACGTTTCGATCTACGATCCCGACCCGGAAGCTTCGCGAAAGGTCGGCGAGGTGATGAAGGGCGCGCGCCGGGCGTACAAGCAGATGCTGCCTGGCGGGTTGCCCAAGGAAGGCAAGCTGACCTTCGCCAAGACCATCGCGGAAGCGGTGGCGGATGCCGATTTCATCCAGGAGAGCGTGCCCGAGCGGCTGGATCTGAAGCACAAGGTTCTGGCCGAAATCGACGCTCACGCGCCGGCCAACGCCATCGTCGGCTCATCGACCTCCGGGATAAAGCCGTCGGACATGCAGGTGGCGATGAAGCATCCGGAGCGGATGGTCGTCGGCCATCCGTTCAATCCGGTCTATCTGCTGCCGCTGGTCGAGGTCGTCGGCGGCAAGGACACGCTGCCGGAGGCGATCGAAGTCGCCAAGGAGATGTACGCCTCGATCGGCATGAAGCCGGTGGTGATCCGCAAGGAGATCGAAGCCTTCGTCGGCGACCGCCTGCTTGAGGCGGCATGGCGCGAGGCGCTGTGGCTGATCAAGGACGGTATCTGCACCGTCGAGGAACTCGACGACATCATGCGCTATTCCTTCGGTCTGCGCTGGGCCCAGATGGGCATGTTCCAGGTCTATCGCGTGGCGGGCGGCGAGGCCGGCATGCGCCACTTCATGGCGCAGTTCGGGCCGTGCCTGAAATGGCCGTGGACGAAGCTGATGGACGTGCCGGAATTCAACGACCAACTGGTCGATCTGATCGCCACGCAGTCGGACGAACAGGCGCACGGCCTGTCGATCCGCGAGCTCGAAAAAATCCGCGACGACAATCTGGTCGCGATCATGGAAGCACTCTCGAAGCAGAACAAGGGCAAGGGCTGGGGCGCCGGCGCTTTGCACAATGACTACACAAAGCGGCTGGCCAAGCTGGCGGCGAAGAAACCGGCGTCGAAAGCTGCCGAGAAGGCCAAGGCTGGGAAGTTGAAGAAAAAGAAGAAGGGTTGAGGCGGCTGGTCGTGCGTCCTTCGACAAGCTCAGGATGAGGACGTTGTGTGCTCGGATGAGGGAGATTGGTGCTCGACGAGGCAGATTTGCGCTTAGGACGAGGCAGATTTGTGCTCAGCCTCAATGTGCAATGCCAGCCCCAACGGCCCTCATCCTGAGCACCCACGGTCCTCATCCTGAGCTTGTCGAAGGACGCACGACCCAACCCTGCAGCAGGTGATGTGAACATGGAATTTGGTCTATCGGAAGAACAGCGGCTCATCGTCGACACCACGCGGGCGTTTGTCGAGAACAAACTCTATCCGCACGAGGCGGAGGTGGAGCGCACCGGCCTTCTGCGCCGCGAGCTGATCGATGAGCTGAAGGCAAAGGCGATCGAAGCGGGCCTCTACGCCGCCAATATGCCGGAAGATGTCGGCGGGGCGGGGCTCGATACGGTGACCTGGTTGCTCTACGAGAAAGAGCTTGGCCGCGCCAATTATGCGCTGCACTGGACCTGCGTGGCGCGTCCGTCGAACATCCTGCTCGCCGGCACGCCGGAGCAGCGCGAAAAGTATCTCTTCCCGTGCATTCGCGGCGAGAAATCCGACTGTCTGGCGATGACCGAGCCGGGCGCCGGTTCCGACCTGCGCGGCATGAAGGCGACAGCGGTGCAGGACGGCTCCGACTGGGTGCTCAACGGCACCAAGCATTTTATCTCCCACGCCGACATCGCCGATTTCGCAATCGTGTTCATGGCGTCGGGCGAGGAAGATTCGCCGCGCGGCAAGCGCAAGAAGATCACTGCCTTCTTCGTAGACAAGGGCACGCCGGGCTTTACCGTGCGCGACGGCTACCGCAACGTCTCGCATCGCGGCTACACCAATTCGGTCCTCGAATTCGACAATTGCCGCCTGCCGGCAAGCCAGGTGCTCGGCGAGGTTCACAAGGGTTTTGACGTCGCCAATTCATGGCTTGGCGCGACGCGGCTGCAGGTTGCCGCGACCTGCCTCGGCCGCGCCGAACGCGCGCTCGGCCATGCCGTTGAATACGCCGCCCAGCGCGAACAATTCGGCCAGCAGATCGGCAAGTTCCAGGGCGTGTCGTTCAAGCTCGCCGACATGGCGACCGAACTGAAAGCGGCCGATTTGATGGTGTTCGAAGCCGGCTGGAAATACGACCAGGGCACGGTCACGGATCAGGACATGGCCATGGCCAAGCTGAAAGCGACGGAAATGCTGGCCTTCGTCGCCGATGAGGCGATCCAGATCCATGGCGGCATGGGCCTTATGGACGATCTGCCGCTGGAGCGCATCTGGCGCGACGCGCGGGTGGAGCGGATCTGGGAGGGCACGAGCGAAATCCAGCGACACATCATTTCGCGGGCGATGCTCAGGGCGGTTGGGGGTTGACGGTGGAACAGGATTTCCCTTCTCCCCTTGTGGGAGAAGGTGACCGAGCGAAGCGAGGTCGGATGAGGGGTGCTCCAGCCTGGCACTCCGTCCAACACCCCTCATCCGTCGCCTTCGGCGACACCTTCTCCCACAAGGGGAGAAGGGGGAGGCGTGTGCCATGAACCGTCTTGAGCGCCTGTTGCGCCCTAAATCCATCGCAGTGATCGGCGGCGGCGCCTTCGCCACCAATGTGGTCAGGCAATCGCTGAAGATGGGCTTTCCCGGCGACATCTGGCCGGTGCATCCGAAGAAGGACGAGATCGAGGGCGTGAAAGCCTATCGCTCGGTCGCCGACCTGCCGGGCTCGCCGGATGCAGCGTTCATCGGCGTCAACCGTTTCGCCACCATCGAAATTGTGCGCGAGCTTGCGGCGCGCAGGGCGGGCGGGGCCATCTGCTTCGCCGCCGGTTTTCGGGAGGCCGGCGCAGACGACGAGGACGGCGAGCGGCTGCAGACCGAACTGGTCGAAGCAGCCGGCTCCATGCCGGTCATCGGGCCGAACTGCTACGGCCTTATCAACTATGCGGACGGAGCCCTTCTGTGGCCGGACCAGCATGGCGGCCGGCGGCTGGAGCCTGGCACACGCGGCGCGGCCATCATCACGCAGTCGTCCAACATTGCCTGCAACCTCACCATGCAGAAGCGTGGCTTGCCAATCGCCTTCCTGATGACAGCCGGCAACCAGGCGCAGACCGGCTTGTCCGAGATGGCGCTCGGGCTGATCGAGGACGATCGCGTCTCCTGCCTCGGCCTCCACATCGAAGGCTTCGATTCCGCAGCCGGTTTCGAGCGGCTGGCGGCGAGGGCGCGGGAACTCAAGAAGCCGATCGTGGCGATGAAGGTGGGTCGTTCCGAGCAGGCGCGAGCGGCCACAATTTCGCACACCGCCTCGCTCGCCGGATCAGACGCCGCCTCCGAAGCCTTCCTCAAGCGGCTCGGCATTGCGCGGGTCGGCTCGATCCCGTCCTTCCTCGAAACGCTGAAGCTGCTGCATGCCGGCGGCCCGCTTTCCGGCTACACGCTTTCCTCGATGAGCTGTTCCGGCGGGGAGGCTTCGGTGATGGCCGACACAGCGGAGGGGCGGAAAATTCATTTCCCTGCTCTCGCGGAGGCGCACCGGGCGCATGTGAAATCGACGCTCGGTCCGCTGGTGGCGGTCGCCAACCCGCTCGACTACCATACCTTCATCTGGAACAACGAGCCGGCGATGACCGAGACCTTCGCCGCCATGGTGTCGGGCGGCTTTGACCTCAACATGCTGGTGCTCGATTTCCCGCGCAACGACCGCTGCTCCGACGCCGACTGGTGGGCGACGGTGCGGGCGTTCGAGGCTGCGCTGAAAGCGAACGACGCGCGCGGCGCGATCGTCGCTTCAATGCTGGAAAATCTGCCGGAGGAACATGCCTCCGAGCTTTTCCGGCGCGGCATTGTCCCGCTGCACGGGATCGTAGAAGCGATGGAAGCGGCCGGGGCGGCGGCGTTTATCGGCGAGGCGTGGAAGCGGCCTTCTACCTCCCCTTTGAAGGGAGGTCGCGCCGACGGCGCGGGCATCGGCGCCAAGATACCCCCACCCCTAACCCCTCCCCTCAAGGGGGAGGGGGACAGGTGCGCTCAGCCTGACGAAGCCTCAGCCAAAGCCATGCTCGCGGAAGCAAGCCTGCCGGTCCCACCCGGCCGCCGCGCGTCCAGCCCCGAGGAAGCTGTTGCCGCCGCCGCGGCGTTCGGCTTGCCCGTCGCGCTGAAGGCGCTGGGCGTCGCCCATAAGAGCGAGCTGGGTGCAGTCAGGCTCAACCTCAAATCCGCCGAAGAGGTACAGGCGGCCGCCGCGGCGCTGCTGCCGCTCGGCGCTGGCCTCTATGTCGAGCGCATGGTGCAGGGCGGCGTCGCCGAGCTCATCGTCGGCTTCACGCGCGACCCGATATTCGGGCCGGTGATGACCATCGGATCGGGCGGCGTTCTGGTCGAACTGCTGAAGGATTCCGCCACGCTGATGCTGTCGGCTACGCGCGAGGAAATAGAGGCCGAACTGCGCGGGCTGAAACTGTTTCCGCTGCTCGACGGCTATCGGGGGAGGCCGAAGGCCGATCTGGGCGCGGCGATCGAGGCTGTTCTGGGCCTTGCGGCGTTTGTGCTGGAAAACGCTGACAAGGTCGAGGAACTGGATATCAATCCGCTGATCGTCTGTCGGGAAGGGCAGGGCGCGTGGATTGCGGATGCGCTGATGATTGCCGCCCCTTCTCACCCTGTGGGAGAAGGTGTCGCCCTCGGGCTTGCGGAGCAAGGCCGAGACAAGGCGACGGATAAGGGGTGTTGGAAGAAGTGAAACGCCGCAATCCTTCCAGCACCCCTCATCCGACCTCGCTTCGCTCGGCCACCTTCTCCCACAGGGGGAGAAGGGAGTCCCTCACCGGAGAAATTTCATGACTGAAATCATCACCACCCGCCGCGAAGCCGGCATCCTCGAAGTGACGCTCGACCGGCCGAAGGCCAACGCCATCGACCTGAATACGTCGCGGCTGCTGGGCGAGACCTTCCAGTCTTTCCGCGACGATCCGGAACTGCGCGTCGCGATCGTGAAAACCGCGGGCGACAAATTCTTCTGCGCCGGTTGGGATCTGAAGGCGGCAGCGGGCGGCGATGCGGTCGACGGCGACTATGGCGTCGGCGGCTTCGGCGGCCTGCAGGAGCTGCGTGACATGAACAAGCCGGTGATCGCCTGCGTCAACGGCATGGCGGTCGGCGGCGGCTTCGAACTGGCGCTGTCGTGCGACCTGATCTATGCGTCGGATCATTCCAGCTTCGCGCTGCCGGAGATCAAAGCCGGCACGCTGGCCGACGCCGCGACGGTGAAGCTGCCCAAGCGCATTCCGTATCATGTCGCCATGGACCTGCTGCTCACCGGGCGATGGATGGATGTGCAGGAGGCGCATCGCTGGGGGCTGGTCAACGAGGTGCTGCCCAAGGAGAAGCTCGAGGACCGCGTCTGGGAGATCGCGCGCCTGCTCGCTGGCGGGCCGCCGCTGGTCTTCGCCGCCATCAAGGAGGTCGCGCGCCGCGCCGAAGCGATGGAATTCCAGGACGCGATGAACTGGATCACCAAGCGCAAATTCCGCACCGTCGATGAACTTTATGCTTCGGAAGACAACCAGGAAGGCTTTCGCGCGTTTGCCGAGAAGCGCGACCCGGTCTGGAAGGGAAAGTGACCGACTACGAAAAACTGATTGACGCAGAGACCTGGGCGTTCATCGAGCGCACCAATTCCTATTACCCGCCCGATACCGTCGACTACACAATCGACGAGCAGCGCGAGATCTATGACCGCATGTGCCGCGCCTTTCATGCCGGTTATCCGGAAAGCGTGACGGCTGAGGGGTCGACGATCAGCACGCCGACGCATGCCATTCCGATCCGCACCTACCGCACCGCCGCGCCGGAAGCCTCTGCCATGGTGCTCTATTTTCACGGCGGAGGCTTCATCCTGGGCGGGCTCGACAGCCATGACGGCATCTGCGCCGAACTGTGCGCCGGCAGCGGCTACGAGGTGGTTTCGGTCGATTACCGGCTAGCGCCTGAACATATCCACCCGGCCAGCTTCGACGATGCGCTGGCGGCTTTCGAGTGGGCGGCGGCTGCCTACAAACGGCCGATCCTGCTTTGCGGGGATTCGGCCGGCGGCAATCTTGCGGCCGCGGTCAGCCATGCTACGCGCGGCCACAAGCGCCACCCGGTCGGGCAGGTGCTGATCTATCCGGGCCTAGGCGGTGATACTTCGAAGGGATCCTACATCACCCACGCCGAAGCGCCGATGCTGACCATGCGCGACCTGGAATTTTACAAAAACATCCGCACCGGCGGGATCGACCGCACCGGCGACATCACGCTCGCGCCGCTGGCCGACGCCGATTTCGCCAATCTGCCGCCGACCGTGATCGTCACCGCCGAATGCGACCCGCTGTCCTCCGACGGCGAGGCCTATGGCAGGCGCATTGAAGCCGCCGGCGGCAAGGCCTGGTGGCACGAGGAGCCCGGGCTGGTTCACGGCTATCTGCGTGGGCGGCATCTGATTTCACGGGCGCGCGCCAGCTTTGGCCGGATCATCGAGGCGGTGACCGTGCTCGGCAAGGGCGAGCGGGCGTGGTGAGCGTTCCCAAGGGGTACCCTGCGCCGCGCCATTTTCGCGCGTCCCGATGACGACGCCGATCCAAAAGGCAAGCGCCAATCGATGCCTGGAGCGCAATTCAGGTAACCCCGTGTTGCACAATTTTAACGCGAGCTCGGTCGCACCGGTGGGACATGGGTGTTAGCCTGCTGCGGGGAGGATAAAGCGCAGGAACAGGAGGCCGTATGGCTACCGTGCTCAACGCCAAAGGCGTTCCCCTTCCCTACAGCGGAACTTCGGTCAATCACTTCTCGGCGACAAATTCCGGCCCGCGGCTTTACGGCAGCTCCAAGAATGATTCGATGTGGGGCGACAGTTCCGTAAACGTGGTCATGTCGGCGGGATTGGGCGATGACATCTATTATCTCTATTCCGCCCGCAACAGCGCCTTCGAAAGAGCCGGCGAAGGCGTGGATACCATCCACACCTGGATGAGCTACACGCTCCCTGAAAATTTCGAAAACCTCATAGTCACCGGCGACGGGCGCTACGCCTTCGGAAATTCGGGCGACAACATAATCACCGGCGGTTCCGGCCGGCAGACGCTTGATGGCGGTGCGGGCGACGATGTACTGAAGGGCGGATCGGGCGCGGACATCTTCATCGTCTCGGAGGGCAATGGAAGCGACCTGTTCCTCGATTTCGGAGCCCAGGATCAGGTGCGCCTCGAAGGCTACGGGTTCATCTCGTTCGACGCCGTGCGATCAAACATGACCCAGACCGGCGCCGATACCCGACTCGATTTGGGCGACGGCGAGATCCTGGTTTTCGCCGACACCAGCATCGATGAGTTCGATCCCGCACAGTTCAAGCTCAGCCTCGACAAATCGGAGATGCGCCTGTCCTTTTCGGATGAGTTCGACACACTCAGCCTGTGGAGCGGCGAGAGCGGGACCTGGGATTCGAATTTCTGGTGGGGGCAGCGGAACGGAAGCACGTTGGCGGGGAATGGCGAGAGGCAATGGTATGTCGATCACGATTACGGTCCGACGAGTTCCGTCAATCCGTTCAGCATCGATGACGGCGTGCTCACCATCACCGCCGCGCGGGCGCCGGAAGCAATCAGGCCCGAGATCGACAATTACGAATACACGTCCGGGCTGATTACCACCTACGAGTCCTTCTCTCAGACCTACGGCTATTTCGAGATGCGCGCCGACATGCCGGACAATCACGGAACCTGGCCGGCCTTCTGGCTGCTGCCGGCGGACGGTTCCTGGCCGCCCGAAATCGATGTCGTGGAAATGCGCGGACAGGATCCGGGCACCGTCCAGGTGTCGGCGCATTCGAACGAGACGGGAAGCCGCACGACGGTGTCCTCGGCGGTCAATGTGCCGGACACCGAAGGTTTTCATACCTATGGCGTGCTTTGGACCGAGGAGGAACTCGTCTGGTATTTCGACGATGTCGAGGTATTCCGCACCGATACGCCCGACGACATGCACGAGCCCATGTACATGCTGGCCAATCTGGCCGTGGGTGGCGTAGCTGGAGAGCCTGTTGACGGCTTGGCCACGCCTGCCGAAATGCAGATCGACTACATCCGCGCCTATGAGCTGGATTGGCTCGCCTGATCTGCGCAATCAGTCCAGGAAGGATCTCGCCCGCATCGTCTCCGGGATATGGACGCCGAGGCGTGAAAGCACGGTCGGCGCCAGCTGCAGCTGGTCGAGCAGAACATCCTCGTTCGGTCCCGCGCCTCTGCCGAAATAGTAGAGCGCGAAATCCTGCATCTCGTCGTCATGGCCGCCATGGTGGCCGCGAGCGGTCTGGCCGTGATCGGCCGTCACGATCACCTCATAGCCGGCCTTGAGCGAGCGCGGCAGGAAGGCCACGAGCTGCGCGTCCATTGCGAACAGCGCCTGGTCCATCTCGCCGCAATCATGCCCGTAGCGGTGGCCCATCGAATCCAGCGTGCACGTGTGCAGGATGCCGTAGTCGATGCCATGGCGCTCGGTCAGCATGGTCAGCGTGGCGAACAGGTCAATGTCGCTCGGCGTCATCTGGTTCTTATGGTTGTAGCCGGTCATGGTGTGGAAGCGGCCATGCGTGATCGGCCCGTCCGGCTCGTCATATTCGATATCGCGCACCAGGTCGAAGGGCGCTCGGTTGAAGAAGATCGACCAGAAGGAATGCGTCACCGCGCCGGTCCTGCCGCCGGCCTTCGCCACCTCGGAAAAGATGTCCGGCTGGCCAACGCGAAACAGCGTCTCGTTCGACACCACGCCATGCACCTGCGGCGGCACGCCGGTGTGGATCGAGGCGTAGCAGGAGGCCGAAGTCGAGGGCAGCACCGAGCGCATCTTCCAGACGCGCGCCTCGCCCGACTGTACCCAACCTTCCAGGTTGCCCATGAATTTGCGCCAGTTGCGCCAAGGCAGGCCGTCGAGCACGATGAGGAGGAGTTTGGACCTCAAGCGAATGCCGCTCAATTCCCCGCGCTTTCCATGCGCCGGCCCTTGATCGCCTTTTCGAGCCAGCCGATCTCCATCTCCGGGACCGAGGAGAGCAACAGGTCTGTGTAGTCGTCGAACGGCGGCGTCAGCACCTGGCTTTTCGGGCCGTAGCGCACGACCTCGCCGCGATACATGACAGCGATGGAATCGGCGATGGATTTGACCGTTGCTAGGTCATGGGTGATGAACAGGTAGGCGACGTCTTCCTCCTGCTGGAGGTCGAGCAGTAGCTTCAGGATGCCATTGGCGACCAGCGGGTCGAGCGCGCTCGTCACTTCGTCACAGATGATCAGGCTTGGTTTGGCGGCGAGCGAGCGAGCGATACAGACGCGCTGCTTCTGGCCGCCTGAGAGTTCGGCCGGGTAGCGGTCGATGAAGCCCTGGCCCATCTCTATCTTCTCGAGCAGTTCGGCGACGCGCCGGTCGCGCTCCTTGCCGCGCATGTCGAAATAGAATTCCAGCGGCCGGCCGATGATGGTGCCCACCGTCTGGCGCGGGTTCATGGCGACGTCCGCCATCTGGTAGATCATCTGCAACTGGCGCAGATCTTCCTTGGTGCGGTCGGCCAGTCGGTTGGCGAGCTTTCGCCCGGAAAATGTTATGCTGCCTTCCATCGGCGGCAGCAGGCCGGTGATGGCTCGCGCCAGAGTGGACTTGCCCGAACCGGACTCCCCAACTACCGCCAGCGTCTGGCCTGGGAATATGTCGACGGTGACATTCTTCAGCACCTTCACCGTGCCTCCGCCATAGGCGGCGGTGACGTTCTTTACCGATAGGAACGGCGTAGTCCCCGGCTTCTTCTCCTGATGCTCGATCTCGTGCACCGAAACCAGCGCGCTGGTGTATTCCTGCCGCGGCTCCTTGATGATCTGACGCGTGCCGCCCCATTCGACCAGCTTGCCGTGGCGCAGCACCATGATCTCGTCGGAGACCTGCGCCACCACGGCGAGATCGTGGGTGATGTAGAGGGCCGCAACGCCGGTGTCGCGGATCGCGTCCTTGATCGCTGCCAGCACGTCGATCTGCGTGGTCACGTCGAGCGCCGTGGTCGGCTCGTCGAAGACGATCAGGTCCGGCTCCGAGCACAGCGCCATCGCCGTCATGACGCGCTGCAGTTGGCCGCCGGAAACCTGGTGCGGAAAGCGCCGGCCAATGTTTTCCGGGTCCGGCAGGCTGAGTTTCTTGAACAGGGCGACGGCGCGCTTTTCGGCTTCGGTCCGCGAGCCCGTACCGTGCAGAAGGGCGGCCTCGACCACCTGGTCCATCAGGCGATGCGCCGGGTTGAAGGCGGCGGCGGCCGACTGCGCGACATAGCATACCTCGCGGCCGCGCAGCTTGCGCAGGCCCTGCGCGCCGCCCTTGCGGATGTCGCGCCCGTTGAGCAGGATCTCGCCGCCGGTGATGCGCACGCCGCCGCGCCCGTAGCCCATGGAGGAGAGGCCGATCGTGGATTTACCGGCGCCGGATTCGCCGATAAGGCCCAGCACGCGGCCGCGCTCGAGCTTGAGCGAAACATCGTCGACGATAACAATATTCCGCGGATTCTCGCCGGGCGGGTAGACCCGCGCCTCGATACGCAGATTGCGAATGTCGAGCAGCGGGCCTTGCTGCTTCGGTTCCACCGCCGGGCGCGCAAGAATATCAGCCATTGCCGCGTCCTCCCTTCAGGTCCGAGGTGCGGTTGAGAATCCAGTCGGCCACGAGATTGACCGAGATGGCGAGCGCGGCGATTGCGGCGGCCGGAATGAGCGCCGCCGGAATGCCGAAGACGATGCCTTCCTTGTTTTCCTTGACCATGCCGCCCCAGTCGGCGGCGGGCGGTTGCACGCCGAGGCCGAGGAAGGAAAGCGCCGACAGGAAGAGCACGGCAAAAATGAAGCGCAGGCCGAGTTCGGCGACCAACGGCGAAAGCGCGTTGGGCAGGATCTCGCGGAAGATGATCCAGCGCGTTCCCTCGCCGCGCAGCTTGGCCGCCTCGACGAAGTCCATGACGTTGATGTCGACAGCGACCGCGCGCGAGAGGCGGTAGACGCGGGTGGAATCGAGAATGCCCATGACCAGGATCAGCGTGACGATGGTGGTCGGCAGCACCGACAGCACGACCAGTCCGAAAATCAGCGTCGGAATCGCCATCAGAAGATCGACCAAACGCGACATTCCGAGATCGAACCAACCGCCGACCACCGCTGCCGCCATGCCCAGGATCGAGCCGAGCATGAAAGAGAGAGCGGTTGCGAGCGCGGAGATCAAAATGGTGGTGCGGGCGCCATAGATCATACGTGACAGGAGGTCCCGGCCGAGATTATCGGTGCCGAGCCAATGTTCTGCAGACATCGGCTCCCACACGTCGCCGACGGTCTCGGCGAGCCCGTAAGGCGCGATCAGCGGTGCGAACACAGCCGCCAGCAAGAACAGGGCGGTGAAGAAAAGTCCGATGGCGGCGCCCGGGGTCAGTGACTTCAAATCAAGCATCGGCCATTCCTCGCCTCACCCCCGGGTTCTCGACGCAACTCATCGCGGATGCCTTAGTCGAGGATTGGTGAGAATGCCGGCCACATCCGCCAGGATGTTGAGGCCGATATAGACAGCCGCGAAGATCAGCCCCACGGCCTGCACCACCGGCACGTCGCGCTTCGACACGTGATCCACGAGATATTGTCCCATGCCGGGATAGACGAAAATCACCTCGACCACCACAACACCCACCACCAGGAAGGCCAGGTTGAGCATCACCACATTGATGATCGGCGCCACCGCGTTGGGAAAAGCATGCTTGCGAATGATGTCGAAGGCGGAAAGCCCCTTCAACTCCGCAGTCTCGATATAGGCCGACTGCATGACATTGAGGATAGCGGCCCGGGTCATGCGCATCATATGCGCGAGCACGACGAGCGTCAGCGCCGTCGCGGGGAGGGCTATCGCCTGCATCCGGTCGAGAAACGGCATTCCTTCGTAGACCGTGGAAATGGCCGGAAACCACTGCCATTTGACGGCGAAGAAAAACACCAGCAGGTAACCGATGAAGAATTCGGGCAACGAGGTCGAGGCGAGCGCCAGACCGGAGATCGCCTTGTCGACCGCGCCGTTGCGGTAACGTACGGCTATCAAGCCGAGGAGCACCGCGAGCGGTATCGAGACGATCGCCGCCCAGAAAGCGAGAAACAGCGTGTTCCAGAGCCGGGGCAAAAGGGAGGAGGCGATATTCTGGCCGCTGGAGAGCGCCGTTCCCAGATCGCCGGTAAGCACGCCGCCGAGCCACCTGAAATAGCGCACGATCGCCGGGTCATTGAGGCCCAATTCCTCGCGCAGATTGGCCAGCGACTGCGCGGTGGCGGACTGCCCGAGGATCGCCTGCGCGACGTCGCCAGGCAGGATTTGCGTGCCGGCGAAGATCAATACCGAGACGGCGAACAACAGGAGCAGGCCCAGCGCGACGCGTTGCGCCACGAGTGTCAGAACCGGGTGGGCGCCTCGGGGGCGGGTGGGCTTGTCGGAGGTCAGCCCAGCGGTTCTGAGCGGCGCGGCGGTTGACGGCGATTCGGTGCTCATGGGCTCCACTAGGTCGTTATTCGGCAGGCGGGCGCGGGTCGACAGCGGACGCTCGCGTGGGCCCTGGAGCGCCTCGGCAGGTTACGCTCGTGAGGCATCGGATATCCTCTCCCCTCTCGGGCTGCCTTTCGGCTCTGGTCGACGCAGGAATTGCCGTTCCGCCTCTGCCCGGACGATCAGCCGGGAAGAGGCGGGGATCGGCGTCGCAGTTCCTTACGCGGCGACCCAGCACTTCGACAGTGCGTAGCCGTTCATCATTTCCTGATGCGGATCTTCGAACCAGCCGGCGACCCTCGATCCCGTCGCGTCGATGAACTGGTTGAAGAACGGCAGGATCATGCCGCCTTCGTCGCGGACAACCATTGCGATATCCCGATACATCGCCTTGCGCTTCGCCTCGTCCAATTCGGCGCGCGCGGTGCGCACCATTTCGTCGAAATCCGGACGCAGGAACCTGGTGTCGTTCCACTCGGCGGTAGAGACGTAGGCGGTGGAATACATCTGGTCCTGTGTCGAGCGGCCGCCCCAATAGGAGGTGCAGAAGGGCTGCTTGTTCCAGACCTCGGTCCAGTAGCCGTCGCCCGGCTCGCGCTTCACCTCGATGGTGATGCCGGCCTTGGCGCAGCTCTGCTGAAAGAGCTGGGCGGCGTCGACCGCGCCGGGGAAAGCCACGTCCGAGGTGCGCAGCAAGATCGGGCCGTCGTGGCCTGATTTCTTGTAGAGGAACGCCGCCTGCTCCGGATCGAATTTTCTTTGCTCGATGTCGTCGGGGAACAACGGATAGGAAGCGTTGATCGGGAAGTCGTTGCCGAGCGAACCGTAGCCGCGAAGAATCTTGTCGAGCATCTCCTCGCGGTCCATGGCGAGCTTCAACGCCATGCGCAGGTCGTTGTTGTCGAAGGGCGGCGTATTGCAGTGCATCAGGAAGGGATAGTGACCCGGTCCGGAATGATTGTGAATCGTGACACCGGCGATCCGCTTGATCAGGTCGACGATCTTCGGCTCCACCCGGTCGATCATGTCGACCTGGCCGCCCTGCAGCGCGGACGTGCGTGCTGTCGCATCGTTGATGACGATGATCTCGACCTGATCGGCATGTCCCATCTTGTCGCCCTGCCAGTAGTTGGCGAACTTCTCGCCGCCATGACGGACGCCGGGTTCGTTGACGGTCACTTTGTACGGACCAGCCGAGATGCCTGCTGTGGGATCATCCTTGCCGCCGTTGGGCTGTATGATGAGGTGGTAGTCGGTGAGGATATAGGGCAGGTCCGCGTTCGCCTCGCTGAGTTCGACGATGACTTCCTTGCCGCTCGCCTTGATGCCGGTGACACCCTTGAAGTAGCCGAGCGCGCCGGACTTCGACTTCTCGTCCGAATGGCGTTCGAGAGTGGCGACCACGTCCTCCGGCGTGACGGTCTTGCCGTTGTGGAACTCGACCCCGTCGCGGATCTTGAGCGTCCACACCTTGCCGTCGTCCGACGGGTTGATCTCCTCGGCGATGCGGGGCTCGATGCCGCCGTCCGGGGCGATTTCCAGCAGCAGTTCGCCCCACTGCTTGCCGAAGCTGAACGGCGTCTGGCTGAGGAAGGTCGCCGGGTCGAGACTGTTCGTCGATTCGCCGCCGGTCAGGCCGGCCTTCAGTATGCCGCCCTTCTGCGGCGTCTGCGCCATGGCGGCGCTGCCGAGCAGCGAATTGGCGAAGGTGGCGGTGACGCCGAGCGCGGCGGCGCGGCCGAGAAAATCGCGGCGACTGAGCTTGCCGGCGGCGACACGGCGGCTCAGGAAATCGAGTTCGTTAGACATTTGAGGTTCCTCACTCAGGCGGTTTTGCCGACATCATTTTTGTATATTTTGTGGATTGAATATTGACCGCAACATCGCGGCGGGCGCAAGGCAGAATACGACATGATGTGGCGTAAATGGTGCGTCGCTTCTGGACCAACCGTGCCTGGCGCTCAGATATGGTCGCGCCGGATTTTCTCCTCGAAATCGCGTTCAAACACCAGCTTTTCGCCCTCATAGGCCTCGATTCGGCCGGTCAGGTGGAAATTCTCCGCGTCGGAGCGCATGGAGGTGAATGTCTCGGTCCGAACCGACCATTCATTTCGCGACAAGCTTTCCGTCCAGTGCGTTTGCCCATGGGCGGAAAGCGGGTCGTCCGGATCGATGGTCCAGGTCTCACGGGCGATGCCGCCGGTGACCAGGCCATGGTCGCTGTCGCGCTTCTCGCCGAAATCGTCGACGATGTTCAGTGAGACCATTCCGGTGGTGGAATCGCGCTCGACGGTGCGGCTGTTGGAGCTTGGCCGCAGCATTTCGATGCACCAGGGAGCGGCCGCCTCGGGCTCCTCGAACGAGACCTCGTCGCCCGTGCCGGAAGGCCGGACCGGCAGTTCCAGCATGCCTTCGTGCAGGGTCAGCGCGACCTTTTCTGGAGACGGCCATACCAGCGGCCAGTAGGTTGACGAAACCGCCACGCGCAGGCGGTTGCCCGGCTTGATCGAATAGGCGATGTCATCGAGCCTCAGCGCTACGTCCATAATCTCGCCTGGGACTATCTCCTCGGGAAATTCGTGGCTGTTGCGGTGGCAGAGGTTGAGCACACCGTATGTGATGCGGGTGGAGGCGCCGTCGGGCTGTACGTCGCAAAGCCTGACCGCGACCATGGCGCGCGGGCGATCGGCCGAAATCCTCAGGCGCAGCACCGGTGCGCCGACGATGTCCGTCCGCTCGCCAAGCGGAGCGGTGTCGAAGCCGACGGATTTCTCGTCGTCGATGCGCTGGTCGCCCGGCAGTTCCGGCCCGAGCCAGATGGCGCAGTATTCGCCGCCGGCCATGCCGCAATCCTGCGGCGTCGATACCGAAGTAGCCGGTAGCGCGCCGGCTTTTTCGGAGAGGGCGCCGCCGGCGCCGAGATGCAGGCGTCGCGCTGCAATGCTGGGCGAAGGCCAGCTTTGCTCGGCGATCCAGCGGCCCGGCCGTTCCTCGTACCAGTCGCGCGGCGGGGCTGAATCCATCAGATAGAGCCGCATCGCCGGATCGTTTTCGACGCCGGTTTCGACGCCTTTCAGCCAGCGGTCCCACCAGCGCAGCGCCTCTTGCAGAAAGCCGATGGCCGGCTTCGGTACCGCGAAATGCGGGTATTTGTGGATCCACGGCCCGATTATGCCCTTGGCCGGGGCTTCGATACCCTGAACAAGACGCGCGACCGCATTCTTGTAGGCGTCGCCCCAGCCTCCGATTGCGAGCGTCGCCGCCTTGATCGCCGAAAAATCCTCGCAGACGGAGCCGCGCTTCCAGTACGCGTCGCGGGTCTGGTGTTTCAGCCAGACAGCGGGCAGGAAAGGTTCGTTTTCCAGCCGGTCGAGCCACATTTCTCGCCATTTGTCGCCGATCAGCGTCGGGTCCGGCGGCCGCGACGAATAGGCAAGCATGGTCGCGCCCCAGCCCTGATTCTCGTTGAGCAGCAGCCCGCCCTTGTAGTGGATGTCGTCGGCATAGCGGTCGTCGGTCGAGCACAGCGTGATGATCGCCTTCAGCGCCGGCGGCTGCTTTGCGGCGACCTGAAGCGCGTTGAACCCGCCCCATGAAATGCCCATCATGCCGGCCGATCCGGAACACCAGGGTTGCGAAGCAGCCCAGGCGATCACGTCGCAAGCATCCTGCAATTCCTGCTCGGTGTATTCGTCCTCCATCAGGCCTTCGGAGTCGCCATTGCCGCGCATGTCGACGCGGATGCAGGCATAGCCGTGCCCGGCGAAGTAGGGGTGGGTGAGATTGTCCCGCGCCGTCGTGCCGTCGCGCTTGCGATAAGGCAGATGCTCGATGATCGCGGGCACCGGGTTTTCCGTGGCGTCCTCCGGCATCCACACCCGCGCCGAAAGCCGGCAACCGTCCGGCATGACGATGCCCAAGTCGGGATATTCGAGGACTTTGCGGGGAAAGGTAGTGATGGTCTTCATGTGTGTGCTCCTGCCTGCGGCATCAGGCATGGAGACGGGTGCAAGTTCAATGCGGATTAGCGTCCTGCCCCATCGCATTTGCGTCCGGAGGAGCAATCGCAGGCAATGTGCATAGCCGGCTGGCGGTCGGCGTGACAGGCGCGAGAAAGCCGCAATCAACCATTGGCGTTCATCAATTCAGCGGAATGTCGTTGTCCATCTTGCTGTCCTGGTATTCGGCTGAAAGCGTATCGTAGCGCGCCGAGATCCTCGCGATCCGCGCTTCAAGCTGGGCGCGCTCGGGTTCCGGCAGATCGCGCACCAGTCTGCGGATGGAATAGCTCTTCCAGTAGGCGTTCTCGGCATTGTAGCCGCCGGGATCGAGGGTGAAGACCTCTTTCAGGATTTTCAGATCGTGCGGGATGGCGAAGCTGTCGCGGGAATCTTCGTGGCTGAACAGGTAGTAGAAATTGTCGAAGCCGGTCCAGGTGATCGCCGACAGGCAGAGCGAGCAGGGCTCGTGGGTGGCCAGGAAGATGCAGTCCTTGGTGTCCGGCCGCTTCTCGCGCGGCATCTCATAAAAGCGCTTCAGCGCGTGGATTTCGCCGTGCCAGAGCGGATTCTCGATCTCGTTGTTGGTCTCGGCGAGCACCAGCGAGCGATCGTTCTTCCGCAAGATAGCTGCGCCAAAAAGCTTGTTGCCGTGCGATACGCCTTCGACGGTCTTGGGCAAGATGTCGTGCTCGATCACATCGAGCAGGCTGTCGATGAGGGTTGCGTCGCTCAAAGCGTCATTCCGGGCAAGTGAATTTCCCACGGCTCGTCGAAGAAGAATTCTTCCAGGTTGGAGCCGTCGCCGCCGCGGTCGACCACCAGGAACTCCTGCGGCTCGTTGATCGGCGTGAGCACGCCGTGCCAGGTGTTGCGCCGATAGTTGACGCCTTGTCCCGGTTCGGTGACGAAGGCATGCGGCGTGCCGGGGCCGTCTTCGCCGTCGTGGCAGACCACCACCACGAACGGTCGGGGAGCGAGCGGCATGAACGCCTGGCTGCCGAAGGGGTGGCGCTCGACCATGCTCAGCCTCAGTGGAAACGCATAATGCGTGCTCTTGACGATCGAGATCAGCACGCGCGCGTTCGGGCCTTCCGCCTCCACCCTGGCGAGGTCGTGGTAGCGTTCGGCCTTGCCGCCATTGATTGGGTGGTGGTTTTCGCCTTCCATGTCGAGCACGTCGCCGAAGTCGGCGAAGGCTTCGCGGGTCAAAGGCTCCGCAAGGATCTTTTTCACGAAGAATATCCCTATCCGAAGTGTTTCGCGGCGCCCGGTGCGCCGAGCTTCATGTGCCGGTTGACGTCCTTGTAGAGAAGATAGCGGAACTTGCCGGGGCCGCCAGCGTAACAGGCCTGCGGACAGAAGGCGCGCAGCCACATGTAGTCGCCAGCCTCCACTTCGACCCAGTCCTGGTTGAGGCGATAGACCGCCTTGCCTTCCAGCACATAGAGGCCGTGCTCCATCACGTGCGTCTCGGCGAACGGGATCACGGCGCCCGGCTCGAAGGTGACGATGGTGACATGCATGTCGTGGCGCATGTCGGCCGGGTCGACGAAGCGTGTCGTCGCCCATTTTCCGTCGGTCCCAGCCATGGCGGTGGGCGCGATTTCCGCCTCGTCGGCGAAGAATGCCTCGGGAACGTCGATTCCCTCGACGAAGTCGTAAGCCTTGCGGATCCAGTGGAAGCGGACCGGCGCACTGCTATCGTTGCGGACGGTCCACCGGCTCGCCGGCGGAATGAAGGCAAAGCCGCCGGGCCGCATAACGTGCTTGCGGCCTTCAACCGTGACGGTCAGTTCGCCCTCCACGACAAAAAGGGCTGCTTCCGCGGCATTGTCGGGTTCGGGCCGATCGCTGCCGCCGCCCGGGCCGACTTCCATGATGTATTGCGAAAACGTCTCGGCGAAGCCGGACAATGGCCGCGACAGCACCCACGCCCTTGTCTCCTCCCAGAGGGGCAGGCAACTGGTCACGATATCGCTCATCACGCCTTTCGGAATGACGGCATAGGCCGCAGTGAACACGGCGCGGCCGGTGAGGAGATCCGTCTGCGGCGGCAGGCCGCCATGGGGCGCGTAGTAGGTGCGGCCGGTCATGCTTCTTCCTTCAGAGGGGCAACAAATCGCGGAGGCGCAGAAGCGCTATGCGCTCCACCTCCTTGCATGCGGTGGCGAATTCGGTGACGCGGTCGTTGCCGATGCGGGTTTCAAAAGCGACCAGAATCTCGTCCTTGGTCCTGCCCTTGACGGCGATGATGAAGGGGAAACCAAAGTTGGCGACGTAGGCGGAATTGAGCTTCGAAAACAGTTCGCGCTCGCTGTCGGTCAGCGCGTCGAGCCCGGCGGAGGCTTGCTCCCCGGTCGATTCGGGCGTCAGTCTTTTTGCGGCCGCCAGCTTGCCGGCAAGATCGGGATGCGCCTTCAGAACGCCGAGCCGCTCAGCCTCGCTTGCCGACCGGAAGACGCGGCAGAGCGCATTGTGCAGGCCGCCGGCGCTGTCATGCGCAGAGCCAAGCTCCAGTTTGAAAGCGCGCTCGGCAACCCAGGGCGAATGCTCGAAGACCCCGCCGAATTTTTCGACGAAATCTTCCCTGCCCATCCGCGAGGGACGCACTGACGGTACTTGGTAAGGATAATGCTCGCGCCAGTGGTGGGCGATGTCGATGCGCCGCGTCAGCCAGACCCTGTCGTGGCCTTTCACATAGTCGATGAAGCGTTGCAGCGCCGCCGCACGGCCGGGCCGGCCGACGAGCCGGCAGTGCAGCCCGATGTTCATCATGCGCGGTCGGCCTTTCTTGCCCTCCTCGTACAGCGTGTCGAAACTGTCCTTGAGGTAGGCAAAAAACTGGTCGCCCGAATTGAAGCCCTGCGGCGTCGCGAAGCGCATGTCGTTGGCGTCGAGCGTGTAGGGGATGATGAGCTGCGGCGGGATCGCGCCGCCATGGCCGTCGTGATCCAGCCAATAGGGTAGCTCGTCGTCATATGTGTCGGACACATAATCGAAGCCGCCCTCGGCTGCAGCCAGACGCACCGAATTGATCGAGGTGCGGCCGAGATAGAGGCCGGTCGGGCGCTCGCCAGTGACTTCCGAATGTAGCCGGATCGCCTCCTCTAGGTCGCGGCGCTCGTCTTCCATCTTATGGTCGCGGTAGTCGATCCATCGCAGCCCGTGCGAGGCGATTTCCCAGCCGGCCTCCTGCATCGCGGCCACCTGGTCCGGTGAGCGGGCAAGGGCGGAGGCGACGCCGTAGACGGTGACCGGAACCTCGGCCTCGGTAAACATGCGGTGCAGCCGCCAGAAGCCGGCGCGAGCGCCGTATTCGTAGATCGATTCCATGTTCCAGTGGCGCATGCCGGCCCAGGGGGCTGCGCCGACGATCTCGGACAGGAAGGCTTCGGAGGCGGCGTCGCCGTGGAGAATGCAGTTCTCGCCGCCTTCCTCGTAATTGACGACGAACTGCACGGCAATTTGCGCGCCTCCCGGCCATTTTGGGTCCGGCGGGTTCTGCCCATAGCCGCGCATGTCTCGCTGGTAACGCATCAATCCCTTGCCGCCAGTCCTGTCGGATTTGCCAATCCAAGATAGTCGACGGGATCGGCCGGCATTCCCCCGAAAAATTTTGAAAGTCTTTTTGTGGTGTTCCGCTTCACCCGGACTTATGCATGGCATTTAATCGCCGCACAATCGACCGCTGCGCTGCGACGGTCCTGAAGGGAGGCAAAATGTCGGGAAGTGAAGGCGGGCGACTGACCACCCATGTGCTCGACACCGCTGTTGGAAGGCCAGCGGCGGGCCTGTCCATTTCGTTGTTCCACATCGAGGGCGAGCAGCGCACGCTGCTCAAGGCTGTCTCCACCAACAGCGACGGCCGCTGTGACGCGCCGCTCCTGGCCGGCTCGGAATTTGCGACCGGCGAATACGAGCTTGTGTTTGCGGCAGGCGACTATTTGCGGGCGCAGGGAATTGCGCTGCCCGAACCGGCCTTTCTCGACATCATCCCTATCCGGTTTGGCATGGCCGAACACAAGCACTACCATGTGCCGCTGCTCCTCTCGCCCTACGGCTACTCGACCTACAGGGGGAGCTGAAGGATGGCCGCAGTGAAAAGCCGCAACGAAATCCGCTTCCTGCTGAACGGCGAGGCGGTGGCGCTGTCCGAAGTCGCACCGGACGAGACGCTGCTCGACTACCTGCGGCTGCGCCGTTCGTTGCGCGGCAGTAAGGAAGGCTGCGCCGAGGGCGATTGCGGCGCCTGCACGGTGCTGGTCGGCCGGCTTGCGGGCGGCGAGCTCGCTTATGAGAGCGTCAATGCCTGCATCCGCTTTCTCGCTTCGGTCGATGGCTGCCATGTTGTGACCATTGAGCACCTGCGCGGCGAGGGCGGCAAACTGCACCCGGTGCAGCAGGCGATGGTCGATTTCCACGGCTCGCAATGCGGCTTCTGCACGCCGGGCTTCGTCATGTCGCTCTATGCGCTGTGGATGCGGAATCCCGAGCCGTCGGACGAGGCGATCGAGAAGGCGTTGCAGGGCAATCTCTGCCGCTGCACCGGCTACGAGGCGATCGTGCGGGCGGCGCGTGTGATATCGAATTACGGCAAGGCGGCGAAGGACCCGCTGGCGGTGGAACGCGCGGCAGTCGGCAAAAAGCTGGCGGCGCTGAGGGACGGCGCACGGGTCGAGATCGGCGAGGGCAAGGGCAGGCTGGTCGTGCCGGCGAATGTCGACGATTTCGCCGCGATCCTCGAAACGGAGCCTAAGGCGACGATCGTCGCCGGCTCGACCGATGTCGGGCTCTGGGTGACGAAATTCATGCGCGAGATTTCGCCGGCGATCTTCATTGCCGGCCTGGACGAATTGCGGACGATTTCCGAGCGCGGCGGCGTCATTTCAATCGGCGCGGGCGTCACCTACACGGAGGCGTTCTCGACGCTGGCGGAGCGCATTCCAGCGCTCGGGCCGCTGTTCGACCGCATCGGCGGCGACCAGGTGCGCAACATGGGCACGATTGGCGGCAACATCGCCAACGGTTCGCCGATCGGCGACACGCCGCCACCGTTCATTGCGCTCGGCGCGACGCTGACGCTGCGCAAGGGCGGTGAACGTCGGACAATACCACTGGAGGATTTCTTCATCGCCTACGGCAAGCAGGACAGGCGGCCGGGCGAGTTCGTCGAGGCGGTAGATGTGCCGGTGCCGGCTGAGGGCGCGCATTTCGCGGTCCACAAGATCACCAAGCGCCGCGACGAGGACATCACCGCCGTGCTCGGCGCGTTCCATCTGAAGCTGGCTGGCGACGGCCGGGTTTCGGACGTCCACATCGCCTATGGCGGCATGGCGGCGACGCCGAAACGGGTAAAAGCGGTCGAGGCGGCGCTGATCGGAAAGCCGTGGACCGAGGCGACGGTGGAGGTAGCGGTCGAGGCTTATGACGAGGATTTCACGCCGCTGACCGATATGCGCGCTTCGGCGGAATACCGCATGCTGGTGGCGAAGAATTTGTTGCGGCGGTTCTATCTGGAGACCACCGGGGCGATGGCGCCGCTGCAGGTTTCGAGGCACGAGGCGGCGTGATGTGCAGAACCCGCGAGAACTCTCAATGACCGCGCATCAGCCCGACCTCAAGGCGGAGAAAATTTCAGGCGGCGTCGCCACCGACCAGCGCCACGATTCAGCGCACAAGCACGTCAACGGCTCTGCCATCTATATCGACGACATGCCGGAGCCGGCGGGCACGCTGCATGGCTGCCTCGGGTTATCGACGGTGGCGCATGGGACGATACGCTCGATCGACCTGTCCGCGGTTCGCGCCGCACCCGGCGTGGTCCATGTGTTGACGGCCAGGGATGTGCCGGGAGAGAACGACATCTCGCCCACTGGTCGCCATGACGAGCCGGTGCTTGCAGACGGCAAGGTCGAGTTTTTTGGCCAACCGATCTTCGCCGTCATCGCCGAGACGCGGGAAGAGGCGCGGCGCGCCTGCCGGCTGGCGAAGATTGAATATGACGAACTGCCGGCAATCGTCGACGTCGCCGATGTCGATCCCAAGGGCGCAAAGCTCGTCACTCCGCCGCTGACGCTTTCGCGCGGCGATGCCGCCGGGGTGATCGCCAAAGCGCCGCGCAGGCTGACGGGCCGGATGCGAGTCGGCGGGCAGGACCATTTTTACCTAGAGGGCCATATTGCCATGGCCGTGCCTGGCGAGGATGACGACGTCACCGTCTATTCGTCGACGCAGCATCCGAGCGAGGTGCAGCACATGGTCAGCCATGCGCTCGGCGTGCCGTCGCATGCGGTGACGGTCGAGATCAGGCGCATGGGCGGCGGGTTCGGGGGTAAGGAAACACAGTCCAACCAGTTTGCGGCGATCGCGGCGATCGCGGCCAAGCGGCTTGGCCGGGCGGTAAAAATCAGGCCGGACCGCGACGACGACATGACCGCCACGGGCAAACGTCACGACTTCCTCATCGACTATGAAGTCGGCTTCGACGACGACGGAAAAATCCACGGCGTCGATTTTTCCTACGCTGCGCGCTGCGGGTTTTCCTCCGATCTCTCGGGACCTGTTACCGACCGCGCGCTGTTTCATTGCGACAACGCCTATTTCTATCCGGCGGTGAAGGCGGTCTCAGTGCCGCTCTACACCAACACCGTTTCCAACACCGCGTTCCGCGGCTTCGGCGGGCCGCAAGGCATGGTCGGCGCCGAACGTGTCATCGACGAGGTGGCGTTCGCCACCGGGAAAGACCCGCTCGAAATCCGCAAGATCAATTTCTACGGGACCAGCGACCGCAACGTGACGCCCTACCACCAGACGGTGGAGGACAACATTATCCAGCGCATCGTCGCCGAGTTGGAGGAGAGTTCCGACTATGCGCGGCGGCGGCGCACTAACGATGCGTTCAACGCCAACAGCCGGGTGATAAAACGCGGGCTGGCGCTGACGCCGGTGAAATTCGGCATCTCGTTCACCGCCACGCATTTCAACCAGGCCGGCGCGCTGGTGCATGTCTATACCGACGGTTCGGTGCACCTGAACCATGGCGGCACCGAAATGGGGCAGGGGCTTTACGTCAAGGTCGCGCAGGTGGTTGCGGAGGAGTTCCAGATCGACATCGACCAGGTGAAGATCACTGCGACGACGACCGGCAAGGTGCCCAACACCTCTGCGACGGCGGCGTCGTCCGGCTCCGACCTCAACGGGATGGCGGCGAAGAACGCCGCCCGCACGATCCGCGACCGGCTTGCCGATTTCGCGGCCGACAAATACGCGGTACCGCTCGACCAGATCGAATTCCTGCCCAACCGCGTGCGCATCGGCAACCAGCAGGTCGCCTTCGCCGATCTCGTCAAGCAGGCCTATATGGCGCGCATCCAGCTTTCGGCCGCCGGCTTCTACAAGACGCCGAAAATCCATTGGAACCGCGATAAGGGGCAGGGCCATCCGTTCTATTATTTCGCTTACGGCGCAGCGGTGTCCGAGGTGTCGATCGATACGTTGACCGGCGAATATATGGTCGAGCGCACCGACATACTGCACGAGACCGGCCGCTCGCTGAACCGCGCCATCGACCTCGGCCAGATCGAGGGCGGCTTCATCCAGGGCATGGGCTGGCTGACCACGGAAGAGCTGGTCTGGGACGAGAAGGGCCGGCTCAGGACCCATGCGCCATCGACCTACAAGATACCGCTGGCGTCGGACCGTCCGAAGATTTTCAACGTGACGCTCGCCGATTGGCCGGAAAACAACGAGCCGACCATTCACCGCTCCAAGGCTGTCGGCGAGCCGCCCTTCATGTTGGCGATCTCGGTGCTGCATGCGCTGTCGGATGCGGTGGCGAGCGTCGCCGACCACAAGATCTGCCCGCGCCTCGACGCACCGGCGACGCCCGAGCGCGTGCTGATGGCGGTCGAGCGGCTGAGGGCCGAAGCGGCGCGAAAATGAGTGGCACGGCCAAGAACCTGCAGGCCTTCCTCGACGCATCGCCATCGGCGGCGCTGGTCGAGGTGGCCGAGGTCAAAGGCTCGACCCCGCGGGAAAAAGGCGCTTGGATGCTGGTTTCGCCGGAGAGGATTTTCGGCACGATCGGCGGCGGGCAGCTCGAATTCATGGCGATTTCCAAGGCGCGGGAGATGCTGGCGGACGCAGGCGAAGGATTGCTCCTCGACATCCCGCTCGGACCCGAAATCGGCCAGTGCTGCGGCGGGCGGGTCGAGGCGTCGATTAGGTTGGCAGACGAGGCGGTTCGATCCATGCTCCTCGACGAAGCGGAAGCCGAGGACGCCAAGCTACCTCACGTCTATGTCTTCGGGGGTGGTCATGTGGGCCATGCGCTGGCCTCCGCATTTGTGCTGCTGCCGGTGCGTGTGATCGTGGTCGAAACGCGTGCGGATGCGCTGGAGGACATGCCGGAAGGCATCGAGATGCGGCTGACTCCGGTGCCCGAAGAAATGGTCCGCGACGCTCCGTCCGGTTCGGCGTTCGTCGTGCTCACGCACGACCATGCGCTGGACTTCCTGATCGTCGCCGAGTCGCTGAAGCGCGACGACGCGGCCTATGTCGGCATGATCGGCTCGAAAACGAAGAAGGCGACGTTCAGGAGCTGGTACCTGAAGACCGCCGGCGGCAGCGAGGCGGACTTTGCCCGCCTCGTCTCGCCGATCGGCGGCGATCAAGTGAAGGACAAACGCCCCGCCGTCATCGCCGCGCTGGCCGCGGCAGAGATCATGACTGCGCGGGCGGGCTGGCCTGCCGATGCCGCCGAGGCGTTCGACGGCAGCATGGCCGGGAGCTTACTGCCGCGCGCTCATTCAGTGGTCTGGGTGTGTGATTCCAGGAACCAGAGGGCCTTGTCCAGGGCGCGCGAATAGCCGGTAAAGATGTCGGCGGTGCCGGCGTCCCCCGCCTCGTCGGTCTCGTCGATCGCGGTGCGCACCAGCTTGGCGGTTGCGGCGTAGCGGTCGATCAACGCGGCGATATGGTCCCTGGAACTGGAGATGTTCGTAGGATAGGCGCCAAGCGTGCTCTTCTCCGCCACGACCTGCGACGTGCCCATTGCGGTCCCGCCGAGCTGTACGGCGCGCTCCGCCATGGTGTCCACATAGGTGTCGAGTTCGCCGCGGAAGCCGTCGAGCATTTCGTGGATGGCTATGAAATTCGGGCCCTTGATGTTCCAGTGCGCCTGCTTCGTGATCAGCGCAAGGTCGATCGAATCGGCGAGCCTTGCGTTCAGGACTTCGATCGACGTTTTCTTGGCGTTGGACTTCAGGTCGTTTCTTGTCGCGGTTGCCAGCATGACGCGCTCCTCGAATTTGCTGTGCCTGCAGATATGCCGCCCAATTATCCAGTCTATTTTGAATGCGGACCCGTGTCGACATCGGGGGCTCGCGATCACCTCCCCGCCAGAATATCCCGGATCAGCCGCTGGCAGCGCTCGGCCATGAAATCGAGCAGCAAGCGCACCTTCGGATCCTGCAGTTTCTTGTGCGGATAGACGGCGGCGAACTGCACCGGCGTCGGCGGCGTGTCGGCGAGGATGATCTTCAGCCGGCGGTCGCGGATGAAGGGCTCGACCTCGAAACGCGGCTTGTTGATGATGCCTCGGCCTGCCAGGGCCCAGCCGGTCAGGACGTCGCCGTCGTCGGAATCGAACGGCCCGTGCACCTCGAACTTGGCGGGGCCCGACCGCGTCTTCAGCGTCCAGAAATACTCCCGCATGCCGGGAAAGCGCAGCATCAGGCAATCATGCCTGTCGTCGATCAACTGCCGCGGCTCGGTCGGTTCGCCGCGCGCCTCCAGATATTTCGGCGCGGCCACCAGCACGCGTTCGCACTCCATGATGCCGCGCATCCTGAGGCTCGAATCCTCGATCAGGCCAAGCCTGAAGGCGACGTCGATGCCTTCCTTCAGAATGTCGACATTGTGGTCCGACAATCGGAGCCGCACTTCGATATCCGGATATTTGTCGCGGAAATCCGGGATGCCAGAGGCGATCAGCCGCCGTCCGAGCCCGAGCGGGGCCGTGACCTTGATCGTGCCGCGCGGCTGGCCGGAGAGCGCGCTGACGGCGGCCTCGGCCTCGGCGATCGCGTCCAGCACCTGCTTTGCGCCGGAATAGAAGACCGTGCCTTGCTCGGTCGGCATCAATTGGCGCGTCGTGCGGTTGAACAGGCGCACGCCGAGATGCTTTTCCAGTTCCTTGACGCGGTTGGAGGCGACTGCCGGCGAAATCCTCATGTCGCGGCCCGCCGCCGACAGATTGCCCAGTTCGACGACGCGGACGAAGACTGCGATATTGTCGAGATACGCCATTCGCTTCCTCTGATTTTCGGAGGCGACGCTACTATTTTCCAGATTTTTTTGAAAGTCATCGCACACCTGCCCTCTTTCCGTTTGCATCGCAGGCCGTAAAGTCCCGAGTCGGCAGGGAAGGACGGGCATGACCGATTTCGCGATTTTCTGGGATTGGCTGAGTTTCGCCGTGCGCTGGCTGCACGTGATCACCGGCATCGCCTGGATCGGCTCGTCATTCTACTTCGTGGCGCTTGACCTCGGCCTGCGCCAGCGCCCCGGCCTGCCGGTGGGTGCGCATGGCGAGGAGTGGCAGGTCCACGGCGGCGGCTTCTATCATATCCAGAAATATCTGGTTGCGCCGGCCGAGATGCCCGAGCACCTGACCTGGTTCAAATGGGAATCCTACGCCACCTGGATGAGCGGCTTCGCGCTGATGGCGGTGGTTTACTACGCTGGCGCGGACCTGTTCCTGATCGACCGCAACGTGCTCGACGTCTCCGCGCCGGTGGCGATCGGCATATCGGTGGCGTCGCTCGCACTCGGCTGGGTGGTCTACGATCTCCTGTGCAAGTCGCGGCTCGGCAAGAACGACACGCTGCTGATGCTGGTGCTCTACGCAGTCCTGGTGTTCATGGCATGGGGCTACACGCAGCTCTTCACCGGCCGCGCCGCCTTCCTGCATCTCGGCGCCGTCACCGCAACCATCATGTCGGCCAACGTCTTTCTGATCATCATCCCGAACCAGAAAATCGTCGTCGCCGACCTGATCGCCGGGAGGAAGCCCGATCCGAGATACGGCAGGATCGCCAAGACGCGCTCGCTACACAACAATTACCTGACGCTACCCGTCCTGTTCCTTATGCTGTCGAACCATTATCCGCTGGCGTTCGGCACGCAGTTCAACTGGGTCATCGCCTCCCTGGTGTTCATCATCGGCGTGCTGATCCGGCACTTCTTCAACACGCGGCATGCGCGCAAGGGCAACCCGACCTGGACCTGGCTGGCGGCGGCGGTTCTGTTCATTGTCATTATCTGGCTCTCGACCGTGCCGAAGATCCTGACCGGTGAGCCGAAGCAGGCGGCGGCCAGCGAGATCTTCGTCGCTTCGTCGCATTTTCCAGCAGTACGCGACACCGTGCTCGGCCGCTGCTCGATGTGCCATGCGGCGGAACCGGCCTATGAGGGCATCCATCAGGCGCCGAAGGGCGTAATCCTCGAAACCGACGCCACGATTGCCGAGCATGCCCGAGAAATCTACCTGCAGGCCGGGCGCAGCCACGCAATGCCGCCGGGCAACGTCACCGCCATGACACCCGAGGAGCGGGCGCTGCTTGCGGCCTGGTTCGAAGGGGCGGGGAAATGACGGGATTTCTGCCAAATGGCATAGGTCAGCAGTCCTTCAGAACCGAGAAGCGCCTATGACCTCCACCCTGCTTCGCGGACGCACGCTCACCTTCCTGCGCTCGCCAGATTCGACCGACGACCACGGAGCCTTCCGCTATGAAGAGGATGGCGGGCTGCTGTTGCGCGACGGCAAGATCATAGCTGCCGGGGCCTATGCGGAAGTCGCAAGCCAGGCCGGCGAGGGCGCGGAAAAAATCGATCACCGGCCGCATCTGCTGCTGCCCGGCTTCATCGACGCACATGCGCATTTTCCGCAGATGCAGGTCATCGCGTCCTATGGCGCGGAACTGTTGGACTGGCTGAGCAAGTATACGTTTCCCGAGGAGACAAAGTTCCGCAATGCGCAGCATGGCCGCCGCGTTGCGCGGCTGTTCCTCGACGAGTTGGTCCGTCACGGCACCACGACTGTCGCGGCCTACTGCTCGGTGCACAAACAATCGGCGGAGGCGTTTTTCGAGGAGAGCCACGCGCGAAATATGCTTAACATCGCCGGCAAGGTGATGATGGACCGCAACGCTCCGGAAGGCGTGCTCGACACGCCGCAATCCGGCTATGACGACACGAAGGCGCTGATTGCCGAATGGCACGGCAAGGGCCGGCAGCGCTGCGCGATCACGCCGCGCTTTGCGATCACCTCGTCGCCCGAGCAGCTTGAGATGGCTGGCGTGCTCTGCCGCGAGCATCCGGACCTGCACATGCAGACGCATCTCTCGGAAAATCACGCAGAGATCGCCTTCACGCAGGAACTCTATCCGTGGTCGAAGGACTACACCGACATCTACGAGCATTACGGCCTGCTCGGGTCAAAGAGCCTGTTCGGCCACTGCATCCACCTGTCGGAGCGCGAAGCTGACGCGTTGTCGGATTCGGGTTCGGTGGCCGTGTTTTGCCCGACCTCGAACCTGTTCCTCGGCTCCGGCCTGTTCGATTACCAGCGCTACCGGCAGCGCGAAAAATCGCTGCGCATCGCGACCGCCACAGATGTCGGCGGCGGCACCAATTATTCCATGCTGCGCACCATGGACGAAGGCTACAAGGTCATCGCGCTGAACGGCGAGAAACTCAATCCGCTCGCCTCGTTCTGGCAGATGACGCGCGGCAATGCCGAGGCGCTGTCGATCGCCAACATGGCCGGCACGCTGGATGCAGGCACCGATGCCGACATCGTCGTGCTCGACAGCCGCGCGACACCCGGCATGCGGCTCCGGATGGAGACGGTCGAGACGCTGACGGAGGAGCTTTTTCTGCTGCAGACGCTCGGCGACGACCGCGCGGTGCGCGAGGTCTATGTCGCGGGCAAGCCGACCAAGAGCATGATGGTTGGGAGCGAGAATGAATAGTGCGTCCTTCGAGGCTCGCTGCGCTCGCACCTCAGGATGAGGAAGGTCGGGCGCCTACATTCCTCATCCTGAGTGTGAGGCGAAGCCGAGCCTCGAAGGACGCACCATAAGAGCCGACATATCTCGCTGCCGCGCCATGCTTGACCCGACGATGACGATCGGTCAAAGCGGAGCTTTCGGAGGAGCGTCATGAGCGTTGCCGGCGATATCGAGAAGATCAAGGTTCAGGAAACCGAACTGGCGTTTGACGCCTTCGATGAGGCGACGGCATTCGAGATCGGGTCGGCGTTGCGTGCCTGTGCGCTGGCCGAGAACTGGCCGATCATCGTCGATATTCAACTTTGGGACCGGCCGCTTTTCTATGCCGCGATGCCGGGCTCGACGGGCTCCAATACCGACTGGGCGCGGCGGAAGCGCAACGTCGTCAAGATGTTCCTCAAAAGCACCTATCGGATGATGCTCGAACAGGGCGGCGAAAGCGCCCTGTTCGCTGAGCGCTACGGGCTCTCGGCGTCCGAATACGTGCTGGCCGGCGGCGGTTTCCCCATCCGCGTCAGAGGCGTCGGCGTGATAGGCGTCATCACAGTGTCAGGCCTGCCGCAGAGGCAGGACCACGGCATTATCGTCGATGCGCTCTGCGATCATCTGGGGCGGGATCGCGCCTCGATGGCGTTGGCGGCTGCGACTTGAGCTCCGCGGGAGGGACGTGCCCTTGACCATCGATCCCAAATCCCTCCTCACCGCGGTCTTCAACGCGGCTATCGCGGCCGCCGATCCGGAACTAACAATCCGCAAGCATCTGCCGGAAAGGCCCAAGGGCCGGACGATCGTGGTCGGCGCCGGCAAGGGCTCCGCGCAGATGGCGGCGGCGTTCGAGAAAGCCTGGGACGGTCCGCTGGAAGGCGTGGTGATCACGCGATATGGCTATGCCGCGCCATGCGAGCGCATTCGCGTGCTGGAATCGGCCCATCCAGTGCCGGACGCGGCCGGCCTCGAAGCGTCAAGAACGCTGCTTGATACGGTCGGGAGCCTGACTGAAGACGATCTGGTCGTGGCGCTGATCTCCGGCGGCGGCTCGGCGCTGCTGCCCTCGCCGCCCGACGGTCTGACGCTGGCTGAGGAGATCGCCGTCAACGAGGCGCTGCTTGCCTCCGGCGCACCGATCTCGGCGATGAACGCGGTGCGCAAGCATGTCTCCACGATCAAGGGCGGTCGCCTCGCCGCCGCTGCATGGCCGGCGCGCGTGGTTTCGCTGGTGGTGTCGGACATTCCCGGTGACAATCCGGCGCTGGTAGCCTCCGGCCCGACCATTCCGGACGCAGCAAGCCGCGCCGATGCGCTCGCTATCGTTGCCGCCTATCGCATGAAGCTGCCGGATGCGGTGATGGCGCACCTGAACTCAGCCGCCGCCGAAGCGCCGCGGCCGGACGATCCGCGTTTTGCACGCAACGAGGTGCATGTCATCGCGTCGGCCGCCGTCTCGCTTGAAGCCGCTGCCGCCGAGGCAAAGAAGCAGGGCGTAGAAGCTATCATTCTGTCGGATTCCATCGAAGGCGAGGCGCGCGACGTGGGCTCCGTGCACGCGGCGATCGCGCGCGAGATTGCTACCCGCGACCGGCCGTTCAGGAAGCCGGTGCTCGTGCTTTCCGGCGGTGAGACCACTGTGACGCTGCGGGCGAAAGGCAAGGGTGGCCGCAACAGCGAATTTTTGCTCGCCTTCGCGCTCGGCGTCGCCGGACTTCCCGGCGTCCACGCTCTGGCTGCGGACACGGACGGCATAGACGGGTCCGAAAACAATGCCGGCGCGTTTGCCGATGGTTCGAGCGTTGCCCGCATGCGCGCCGCCGGCGTCGATGCCAAGGCCATGCTCGCCGGCAACAATGCCTGGACGGCGTTCAACGCGGTTGGCGATCTGTTCGTGCCTGGACCGACCGGGACGAATGTGAATGATCTCAGGACGTTTCTGGTGAGGTGAGTGTTGGGTGCGTCCTTCGAGGCCCGCTGCGCTCGCACCTCAGGATGAGGAAGGCGGGTGCCTGGCCCCTCCCGAACTATCGAGTCCCCGCCTGAAACCATGATGGGAACACTCCAGGATTATGAAGCGGAAACAACCTTCCTCATCCTGAGGTGCGAGCGCAGCGAGCCTCGACGCACCACTCCTCAAGCCGCCATCAGCTTCTTCACCGCCTTCATGTCGTCCAGGAATCGCGCGCGTTCGGCTTCCTTGTCGGCCCGCTCGCGAATGCGCAGGATGAATGACGGGTGGATGGTCACGAAGATGCGCAAGCCGTCCTCGCGCTGCACGAGGTCGCCGCGCATCCTGGTTATCGGGACCGCCTTGCCAAGCAGCGACTGCGCCGCGGTCGCGCCGAGCGCCACCACCAGATCCGGCTGGATCAGCCGCAATTCATTGTCCAGCCACCAGCGGCAGGCCCGGATTTCGCCGGCATTCGGCTTGGAATGGATGCGGCGCTTGCCGCGCTGCTCGAACTTGAAATGTTTTACCGCATTGGTGACATAGGTGATCGTGCGGTCGAGATCGGCCTCCGCAAGAATCTGATCGAAAACCCTGCCAGCCGGGCCGACGAACGGTTTGCCCGCTACATCTTCCTGGTCGCCGGGCTGCTCGCCGACAAACACCACCCTTGCCTGCTGCCGGCCTTCGCCGAACACGGTCTGCGTCGCGTCGCGCCACAACGGGCAGCGGCGGCAGCCCTCGGCGATCTCGCGCAGTTCGTCGATCGAGGCCGCGTCGCCGCCTTCGCCCTCATCCGTCGGCTTGGGTTCCGGCCAGTGCCTGACTTCCTCCTTCGCGTGGCGCGGGGCTGGCTCGGCAGAAATTCGGGCAATCATCTCTTCACCTCGCACATTGCAGGAATGAGCGGGGCCGGAGGAGGTTCCGCTTACACCTCGTGCAGATAGAGGTGATAATCGAGCTCGCTCACCGTACGGGCCACGCGCAGATACTCGGCATGCTTGATCGCGGTGAAGGTGTGATGAAGGTCGGACCCTAGCGCCTCCTTCAGGAACTCGGATGCTTCCGCAGCCTCGATGGCCGTGCGCCAGTCACCAGGCGCATCGGCCAGCTTCGGCGCGTTCTCGTAGCCGTTGCCGGTCGTCTCCGGGCCGGGGTCGAGTTTTTCATCAAGGCCTTTCGTGATGCCGGCGAGCACCGTCGTAGCCACCAGATAGGGGTTGGTGTCGACGCCGGCCGGACGATGTTCGATGCGGCGGTTCTTCACGTCGCCGGCCGGTACGCGCAAGGCCACGGAGCGGTTGTTGACGCCCCAGGTCGGCGCGATCGGCGCGTAGGACTGGGCCACGAAACGCCGCCATGAATTGGCGTGCGGCGCAAACACCAGCATGGATTCCGGCATCGTTGCAGCAAGGCCGCCGAGCGAATGCAGCAGCGCGGGCGCCCATTTTCCTTCTTCCGCCTCTGAAAAGATGTTGCGGCCGGAATCGTTCAGCATCGAGACGTGGAGATGCATGCCGGAACCGGCATATTTCTCGATCGGCTTGGCCATGAAGCAGGCGGTGACGCCGTGCCTGCGCGCCGCCGCCCGCACCAGGCGCTTCAGCATGACGAGGTCGTCGGCCGCCTGCATGATGTCCTTGCGGTAGTGCAGCGTCAGTTCGTACTGGCCCGGCGCATACTCGGAGATCACGGTCTCGGCCGGAATTCCCTGCGCCTTGGCGGCTGCGTAGATGTCGGAAAACAGCGGCTCCATGCCGTGCAGATGATCTACCGAATAGACCTCGGTCTTGCCACTCCGGCGCCCGTCGAGCACGGCGCCTGCCGGCCGCACGCGGCCTTCCGCGTCGCGCTCATTGGCGAGCAGGAAAAATTCGAGCTCGAAGGCGCCTGCCGGACGCAGGCCCTTTTGCTCGAGCTTCCGGACCTGTCGCGCCAGCGCATGGCGTGGGTCGGAGGTCATCGGCGAGCCGTCGAGATGATACATCGACATCAGCACCTGGCCGCGCGCCGGGCTTGTGCCATGGAGCGGCTTCAGCGTGCCGGGGATAGGCCACGCGCGCAAATCGCCGTCGCCGGAATCCCAGATCAGGCCAGTCTCGTGGACATCCTCGCCAGTGATGTCGAGGCCGAGGATGGAGATCGGCATGTGTCGGCCGCTCTCGTAGATAGCGGCAAGCTCATGACGTCGGATGATCTTGCCCCGGCCGACGCCGTTGGCGTCCGTCAGCACGATGTCGAACGCTTCGATTTCGGGGTGCTGCTCTAGAAATGTCACCGCTTCTTCGACGGTCGAACCTGATGGAGAGGTCATAATACTGCTCTGTTGCCGAGAAAGGGCTTGTCTCACGCCGCGAGTTCGGCGGCAATATCGCCGAATGCCGAGATGAGCCGGTGACTGGCGATACCGGCCCTCGGCGCGGTCCGGACCGCCGCAACGGTTGACTCGTCGCGTCAGCCGCGCTGTCTATTGTGTGTCATGCGTGAATTGGGGGGATCACATGCGTTTCGTCATTCTGGCTGCCGCGGTGGCTACGGCTGCTCCGGCCCATGCATCCGGCGGTCTCTGGTGCGACAATGTCGGAGGACCGGTAAAGATCAGCATACAGAGTGGCGTGACCCGCGGAATGGGATTTCCAGTCTTCGATTTCCGTGCTTCGTCTGAAATCGAAGATGCCACAATCGGCGAAGACCTTCGCAAGATCGCGTTCGATGGTGCGCATCTCCCGCAATACTGGTCCTACGGCGAAGACCTGAACATGGTGCTCTATCGCGAGCGTGACACGGAAATCTTCGGATCGGTCGAAATCACTATCCTGACGAAGGCGGCCGGGGACGACATCGCCTACAACGGCACCTATACCTACACGGCGCACGACGGCGGCGGCAACAACGGCCAGGGCAGCACGGTCACCCATACCGGCAAGATTTCCTGCGGGGTCGAGTGATCCCCGCGCTCCGGGGAAGATACCTTAACCTGCTTCCTGTCAGCCGGTGATGTCGATGACGCCGCAGTCGCCGGCTTCGCTGCCGAAGGCGATGCGGCGCTCGTCCTCGTCCCACATCATCGATGTGATCGCGCCCTTACCGGGGCGACGCAGCAGCACTTCCTTGGAGTCGGCGAAGCGGGCGGCGATCACCATGCCGTCATGGTAGCCGATGGCGACAATCTCCTCGCTCGGATGGCAGGCGACCGAGGTGACCATCGAATTGCCGCGCGTGCCGAGTTCCAGCGGCGCCTTTCCCATCGGCCCGTCCTTGCCCGAAAACGGCCAGACAATGGCCGCCGGTGCGCCGGAACTCGCCAGCCATTTGCCCCTGGCGCTCCACGACAGGCTTTTGACTTTGGCGGGATAGCCGGTCATGCGCATATGCTTGCCGTCGGCGAGCTTCCAGCCGTGCAGGGCGTTTTCCTGCATGGCGGTGACGACGAAATTGCCGTCGGGCGAAAAGGTGATGCCGGTATGGGCGCCTGCCCATTCAAGCTCGACCGGCTTGCCCTCGGTCGCCGGGAAATGCAGCGTCGCGCCATTGTAGCGGGCAACGCCGAAGCGCATGCCCTTTGGCGCGAAGGCCAAGCCCTCGGCCGAACGCGGATGTACGAATTCTTTTGTACGTCCGTCGGTGAACCGGACGAAAGCGGACCTGCCGGTGGCGAAGGCGATTGCGCCCTGCGGGCCGGCGGCGACGCTGGTGATCCATTTCCGGCCGGCCTCGGCGACGATCGTCGCCTCTCCGTCCGGGCCGGTGGCGAAAACCTTGCCGTCCTCGCCGCCGGTGATCAGCTTCGCGCCGGTCTGGTCGAGCGTGGCGCAGAGCAGCCCGTCATTGGCCTGCGATGTCTTGTGGCCATGGTCGAGGCGATGGATGGTTCCATCGGCGAGCGCGAAATGCGGCACGCCGGCAAGAAAGGCGGCGGCTATGCAATGGCCGGAAAGGTCGAGCGGTGCGACTGTGGGCATGGCGGGCTATTTCATTCCAGGTTGAGCTGCCCCTCACCCTTACCCTCTCCCCATAAGGACGGGGAGAGGGGGCACTAGCGTTGGAGCTTCCTCCTTCTCCCGTACTTCACGGGGAGAAGGTCCGGCAAGGGATGAGGGGCAGCGTCAGCGCCGGGGACTGATTGAAGGATCAAGCCGCCTGGCAGGCGTCGAAGCTATTCTTCAGCCGCTCGGCGTCGAGTTCGCGGCCGATGAAGACTAGCCGGCTCTCGTGCTTCTCGCCGTCCTTCCAGGCGCGCTGGTGATCGCCTTCGACGATCATGTGGACGCCTTGGACGACGTAGCGCTCGGGATCGTCCTTGAAGGCGATGATGCCCTTCAGCCGCAGTATGTTTGGCCCTTCCATCTGGGTGATCTTCTCGATCCAGGGGAAGAATTTCTTCGAATCCATTTCGCCGCCGCGCAGCGAGACCGACTGGACGGTCACGTCATGGATCGGCGACACCGCGCCGTGCCCGCTATGGCTGTGGTGATGATCGTGATCGTGATGATGATGGTCATGATCGCAGTCGGGGCCGCACTCATGGTCATGGTCGTGGTCGTGCGCCTCGAGGAAATGCGGATCATTTTCGAGCGCCCGCTTGAGATCGAAGGCGCCGCGGTCGAGCACCTCGTCCAGTTTCACGCCGGCGCGCGTCGTGCGATGGATCTTCGCGGCCGGATTGATGGCGCGGACCGCGGCTTCTACGTCGCGCAGTTCCTCAGGGGTCACAAGGTCGGTCTTGTTCAGCACCACCACGTCGGCGAAGGCGATCTGGTCTTCGGCCTCGCGGCTGTCCTTCAGCCGGAGCGGAAGGTGCTTGGCGTCGACCAGGGCCACGACCGCGTCAAGGCTGGTCTTGGAGCGCACGTCTTCATCCATGAAGAAGGTCTGCGCCACCGGCACCGGGTCGGCGAGGCCGGTGGTCTCGACGATGATAGCGTCGAAGCGGCCGGGCCGCCGCATCAGGCCCTCGACCACGCGGATAAGGTCGCCGCGCACCGTGCAGCACACGCAGCCATTGTTCATCTCGTAGATTTCCTCGTCGGATTCCACGATCAAATCGTTGTCGATGCCGATCTCGCCGAATTCGTTGACGATGACGGCGTAGCGCTTGCCGTGGTTCTCCGAAAGAATGCGGTTCAGCAGCGTCGTCTTGCCGGAGCCGAGATATCCGGTGAGCACGGTAACGGGGATCTGCGTCTGTGCGTCGCTCATAATGGGCCTCGATAGGGATTGGTCGCTCCCATATAGGACGGCGAAACCGGTTTTGCACGCCGCAATCGAGGCGGACTTTCCGGCCGGCGCATTACGGAAAATTCATTGGGACAGGTTCGAACCCGGCGCTAGATTTCGTCCTAAGGGGAGATCGCTCGCAGCAAAAGGTGTGTTCCATGAAAGCCGAGCCGCAGACCATTCAACTCACTCGCCGGCAGGCTTTGGGCTTGATCGCCGTGACTGCCGGCGGCGGCGCCTTCCTGCCTCCCGAAGCGCTGGCGGCGAGCGATTCTCCATTCGCCGGCATCTCACTGCTGATGCCCGGCGCCGGCCTGTGTGCGATCACGCCCGAGACGACCGAGGGGCCGTTCTATTTCGATCCCGAACTCGAGCGGCAGGACATCACCGAAGGCCGCGAGGGCGTGGAACTGATGCTGCGGCTGCAAGTGGTAGATGAAAGCTGCCGGCCGCTATCGAAGGCGCGCGTCGACGTCTGGCATTGTGACGCCACGGGCCACTACTCGGGTTATCCGGGGCAGGGCGACGGCCGCGACGTCGACACGACCGGCGAGAAATTCCTGCGCGGCGTCCAGCATACGGACGAACAGGGCCTCGTCGCCTTCAAGACCATCTATCCCGGCTGGTATCGCGGACGCACCACGCATATTCACTTCAAGGTTTTTCCCGATGAAAGCTCAGTGATGACCGGGCAGATTTTCTTTCCCGACGATCTCAGTGAGCACCTGTTCACCAATGTCGCGCCTTACAACGACCGTTCCGAGAAACGCGACACCTGGAACAGCCAGGATGGGATCGCGCGGCGGGCGGGGCCGTTGTCGCAGGCGGCGCTACGCGAAACGCAATCGGCTTACGAGGCGCTGATGATCATCGCGGTGGACCGGGAAGCGTGAAATCGCCGGGTTTTCCCGTCGAAAATTTTCTTTTGTCATCTAACTGAAATACAGGTCTGGCATTAGCACGGTCGGCGATGGGTTTGCTTGCCGGCAAAGGTCCTGCAGTGCCTGCCCAGGCGTGAGATCGCGATTGTCAACGAGGCCGCCGCGACTATCCTGTCGGAGGCGGTGCGAAGCCTAAGGGTGTCAATATGGCCAAGGCGGATAAAAGCGCAACGATGAGCCGGCTGCATTCGGCGGCGCGCCTGTCGCGGACGGCGCTGGCGGCACGGCTCCTGTCTCAAGGGTTCTATGCCGGGCAAGACCAGATCATGCTGGCTCTCGACCAGCAGGACGGCCAGACGCCGGGCCAGTTGGCGACGCGGCTCGGCGTGCGCCCACCGACCATCACCAAGACCATCAACCGGCTGCAGGTGCAGGGTTTTCTCGAAAAGCGCGCCTCCGATTCTGACGCGAGACAGGCGCACATCTTTCTGACGGAAGCCGGCCGCGAGACGATCCGCGGTATCGAGAAATCCGTGCGCAAGACCGAGAAGCAGGCGTTTCGCGGACTCGACAAGAAGGATCAGAAGGCGCTGTCGAAGCTCTTGTCGCGTATCGAGGCCAATCTCAACGGTGGGGCGGTAGCCGAGGTCGACGAGGACCTCGAGCTCGAAGACTGAATTCCGTCCGCTGGACCAGACGTTTTGGGGTTGCGCCGGGCAGTCCGCGCGCCCAAAAGCCTTCTGAACATACACTCTCAGCCGACTGCCGACATTGAACGCACCTGAAAACAGACCCGAAGCCGCCACGCCAGTGTCGGCGATCCTGCTCGTATTCGGCGCGGGCCTGCTGTTTTCCTTCCTCGACACGAGCGCGAAATATCTGGTGCTGTCGGGCATGGCGGCGCCTTTCGTCTCCTGGATGCGCTTCGCCGTCCATGTCGTGCTGGTGCTGATCCTGTTCCGCTCCTGGAACAATCCGGCGATGTTCAAGGTCGGAAGCCTGCCGCGCCAGATCCTGCGCGGCATGTTCCTGTTCGGCTCGACCATTTTCAACTTCGCGGCGTTGAGATCGCTGCAACTCGCCGAGACCATGTCGATCTATTTCTTCGCGCCGATGGTGATCACGGCCCTGGCCGGGCCGCTGCTCGGCGAATGGGCCGGCTGGCGTCGCTGGATGGCTGTCATAGCCGGTTTCGTCGGCGTTCTTGTCATCACGCGTCCAGGCGTCGGCGTGTTCGAGATCGGCCATGTCTACGCCATCTGCTCGACGCTCTGCTATTGCTCCTACGTGATCATGACCAGGCACATGGCCGCGTCCGAGACCGCCGAAAGCCTGATCTTCTATTCCGCGCTCGCGCCGGTCGTCCTGATGTCGCCGGTGGTGCCATATACGGCGTCGCTGCCGGCGGAGCCCTTTCACTGGGTGATCCTGATTTCGCTCGGCTTCTTCGGCGGTTTCGGCCACTGGCTGCTGATCAAGGCATACCGGCAGGCGACAGCGACGGCGCTGGCTCCCTATCCCTACCTGCAGATGGTCTGGATGATCGGTCTAGGTTATCTGGTTTTCGGGCAACTGCCCGATGGCTGGACGCTTGGCGGCGCCGCCATCATCGTGGCGAGCGGCCTCTACATCGTCCATCGCGAGCACAGGCTGCGCCTTGCAAGCCGTACCGCGCCCAATACGGAAAATGCCGAGCTGGCAAAAAAGCTTTGACTCCGCATCGGGCCGTGCCTTAAGCCAAAATTTAAACAGTTTAAATGTGCCGCAGAGCGGGGCCGGGGAGGGCGAACTGGCGCAAAAGATCAAGCTTTCGACGATTGCCGACGCGCTCGGCGTCTCGACCGCCACCGTGTCGCTCGCTCTGCGCGACAGCCCGCTCGTCGCCGGCCTGACGCGCGAACGCATCAAGGAACATGCGCGCGCCATCGGCTATATCTACAACCGCCGGGCGGCCAGCCTGCGCACCTCGCGCTCGGGCATCGTCGGCGTCGTCGTCCACGACATCATGAATCCGTTCTTCGCCGAGATCCTGCGCTCCATCGAAAGCGAACTCGACCGCAGCCGGCAAACCTTCATCCTGTCCAACCATTACGACCAGCTCGAAAAGCAGCGCACCTTCATCGATACGCTGCTGCAGCTTGGCGCCGACGGCGTGATCATGTCGCCGGCCATCGGCACGCCGCCGGAAGATATTGTCATGGCCGAGGAGAACGGCCTGCCGGCGGTGCTGATCGCCCGCACGGTGGAAGGCGCCGAGGTGCCGGTGTTTCGCGGCGACGACGCCTATGGTACCGGGCTTGCCACCAACCATTTGATTTCGCTCGGCCATCGCCGCATCTCGATGATCGGCGGCACTGACCAGACCTCGACCGGCCGCGACCGCTTCCAGGGCTACATGACCGCGATGGAAAACGCCGGGCTGGAGGTCAAGCCGCACTGGCGCATTCCGGGACCGCGCACCAAGCAAGCCGGTTTCGAAGCCGCAAGCCAGTTCCTGGCGCTCAAGGATCGCCCGACCGCTGCCTGCTGCTGGAACGATCTCGTCGCCATCGGCCTAATGAACGGCATAGCGCGCGCCGGGCTGGTTCCGGGCGTCGACATTTCGGTCACCGGCTACGACGACCTGGAGGAGGCGGCCATCGCCACGCCGGCGCTGACGACCGTATGGAATGGCCAGCGCGAGGTCGGCCGCCGCGCGGCCAGCGCCTTGCTCGACAAGTTGAACGGCCAATCGGTGCGTCCGTCGCAGGAACTGATCCGGCCGGAACTGCATGTGCGCCAGTCGACGGGCAAGCCGCGGGAGCGAGTGTAGCGGCGCATTCCCGATCCGGAATTGCCCGGCGGCGCGCTCCTATGCTAAAGTTTTTTTCGTGCTCGAGTGGTGTGATCGGCCAGCAGGCGCTCTCGCGCTCGACGCCCCTGCGGTCGGAATTTGCTGTTCTGGCAAATCACGGCGACGCCGGTCTGGCGTACGTCCTCGGCCGCAGGGCCTCGCCCTCGAAAGCTTCCTGAAAGAAATCAACATGACCAGCGACCGCTCCGCCGTGACAATCCTCGTTCCAGGCTGGCTGCACGAGCGCGCCTTGGCGCGTGTCGACAAGGCTTTCAACATGGTCCGCCTGGACAAAGCCGACAAGTCGCTCATCTCCGATGAACTGGCAGGCAGCGTGCGCGGCATTGCCGCGATGACGGCGATCGACGCCGCCTTCATCGACGCCCTGCCCAATCTCGAGATCATCGCCAATTTTGGCGTCGGCTACGACGCGGTCGACGCCCGCCACGCTGCCGCCAAAAGTGTGATGGTGACCAATACGCCGGACGTGCTGACCGAGGAAGTGGCCGATACGGCGCTCGGCCTGCTCATCAACACGGTGCGCGAACTGCCGCGCGCCGAAAATTGGCTGCGGCAGGGCCGCTGGGTCAAGGAAGGCCCTTATCCCCTGACCAAGGCGACGCTGCGCGGGCGGCGCGCCGGCATTTTCGGCATGGGCCGCATCGGCATGGCCATTGCAAAGCGGCTGGAGGCGTTCGGCCTGTCGATCGCCTACCATAACCGGCGCCGCGTCGAGGGGCTTTCCTACGAATACCATTCGACCCTGGCAGGCCTTGCCGCCGCCGTCGATACGCTGATCTCCGTCGCGCCCGGCACGGCGGCAACCGAGAAAGCTGTCAATGCCGAGGTCCTGAGGGCGCTCGGGCCGGACGGCGTGTTTGTCAATATCGGCCGCGGCAGCACGGTCGACGAGGAGGCGTTGATCGCGGCGCTTTCCGGCGGCGTGATCCGGGCGGCGGGTCTTGATGTCTTCGCAGACGAGCCGCGCGTTCCGCAGGCGCTCATCGACCTTCCCAACGCGACGCTTCTGCCGCACGTCGGCTCGGCTTCCGTCCACACGCGCAACGCCATGGCGGATCTGGTCGTGGACAATCTCATCGCCTGGTTTTCCGAAGGCAAGCCGCTGACGCCGGTCCCGGAAACGGAGCGCGTCGCCAAGCCGGCGTGACGCCGCGGCTTTGCCGCATTTGTTAACGAAGGTTAAAGTCTCGGCGGTTCATGTTTGCGAATCATTGGAGCGCCCGCGTAGGGGCAATAGGGACGCTTCAGCACTTTAATCCGCGCATGACCTCGGTCCTGCGCCGATGTGAGGGGCCTGACGATGAATATAGCATTTTCGACTGTGGTAGCCGCCGGACTGCTCGTGGCAGTTGGCGTTGTTTCCTCCGGGCCTGACGGTGATCGCCAGGCCATTGCCGCATCGGCCGCCGCATTGCCGCAGGGGCAGGCATCTGCCGGCGACGTGTTCCACCTGCGTTCGAGCGCAAACGTTTCCTGTGCGGTTACGCGCGGCGATCGGGTTGCCGAGAACCGGTCGGAACTCGAAATCGAACCCGCCTGCGCGACGCTTCTTCCCGGCATCGAGCGTGCGAAATTCTGGCAGGAACATGAGGACGGGTCGGTCGCGTTCACGGAAAACGGGATCGATGCGATCGTCAGCTTCTCGGTCGGCGATGGCGTCGCCTACGAATCCTTCAAGCCATCGACGCCGCTCATCTCGCTCGACGAGGCGGACTGAGACTGTTTCTACTACTCCGCGGCGGTCCTGACGCCGGCCTTGGCGGCCGCGTGCAGCCGCACCGCTTCGCCGAACGCACGGAAGATCGTCGCTGAGGCGCTGTCCGAATTCACCCAGTATTCGGGATGCCATTGCACGCCGACCGCAAAGCCGCGCGAATCCTTGACCGATACGGCTTCCACCGTGCCGTCGGCCGCCACGGCTTCCACCTGCAGCCTCGAGCCGAGCCGGTCCACCGCCTGGCGGTGGACCGAATTGACCATGATCTCACCCGCGCCGAAAATGCCGGCCAGGCAATTGCCCGGCTTGATTGACACATTCTGCCGGATGGCGAAGCGTTCATCCTGATTGTCGCTCACCGGCGCGCGATGATCGAGCGAGCCTTCGCGCTCCTGGATCTCGGTCGCCAGCGTGCCGCCTAGCGCCACGTTCAGCTCCTGGATGCCGCGGCAGATCGCCAGCAACGGCACACCGTGCTCGATTGCCTTGCGGATCAGCGGCAGGGTGGTCGCGTCACGCGCCGGATCGTAGGGGCCGTTCGCCTCGCTCGCGTCGTCGCCGCCATAGAGCGAGGGGTGAACGTTTGACTTCGAGCCGGTGACCATGACGCCGTCTACCGACCGCAGCAACTGGTCGAAATCGAGCCGATCTCCGAAGGATGGCACCAGCACGGGAAAGACACCCGCGCCGGCGATCGCCGCCTCCAGATATTGCTGGGGCGCCGCATGCCAAGTGTAGTTCTCGAATTGGCGGACATCGGTCGATACGGCGACGAGCGGCTGTTGCATTGAGGATTCCGTTACGGACATTGACGGCATTCTGATTGCAAAAATAGGTGATCTGCCGGCCGTTTTCCATGGGAGAGTGAGCTGTGCCAATCCACATCCGTCAGCGCTGTTAGACAATAGTTTTGGGCCAGCGCCGTTTGACCTGCGGGAAGCCGTTCGCGTGCTGGACTCGACTCCGCCTGTGTGTATTGTGCGGCCTTCGCCGAAAGCCCAATTCAGACTCCAGTCTGCTGGACGGCGTTCTGTACTGATCCAAGCGTGGAGGAAAATTCATGGATCGACGTTCATTTATCACAAAGGCCGGCGTCGCTGGCGCAGGCGCTGCGGCCGCAACGACGCTCGCGGCTCCGGCTATCGCCCAGGGCAATCCCAAGATCACCTGGCGGCTTACCTCTTCCTTCCCGAAGTCGCTCGACACCATCTATGGCGGCGCGGACGTCTTCTCGAAGATGATCTCGGAAGCGACCGACGGCAATTTCACCATTCAGCCCTTCGCCGCCGGTGAAATCGTTCCAGGCCTGCAGGCTGCGGACGCGACCGCGGCTGGCACGGTCGAGGCCTGCCACACGGTTGCATATTACTACTGGGGCAAGGATCCCACATGGGCACTGGGCGCTGCGGTTCCTTTCGCGCTGAACGCCCGTGGCCAGAACGCCTGGCTCTACCACGGCGGCGGCAACGATCTGATGAACGAGTTCTTTGCGACCCAAGGTCTTGTCGCCTATCCGGGCGGCAACACCGGCGTCCAGATGGGCGGCTGGTTCCGTAAGGAAATCAACACGCTCGAGGATCTCAAGGGCCTGAAGATGCGCATCGGCGGCTTCGCCGGCAAGATCGTCGAGAAGCTCGGCGTCGTGCCGCAGCAGATCGCCGGCGGCGACATTTATCCGTCGCTGGAAAAAGGCACGATCGACGCCGCCGAATGGGTCGGTCCCTATGACGATGAGAAGCTCGGCTTCCAGAAGGTCGCGCCCTTCTACTACTACCCCGGCTGGTGGGAGGGCGGGCCGACCGTCCATCTGATGTTCAACAAGGAAAAGTTCGACGCGCTGCCGGCAAACTATCAGTCGCTGGTGCGCACCGCCGCCCAGGCGACCGACGCGAACATGCTGCAGAAATACGACTTCCTGAACCCGACGGCGGTCAAGTCCCTGGTGGCCAATGGGGCGCAGCTTCGTCCGTTCAGCCCGGAAATCCTGGAGGCCTGCTTCAACGCCTCGAATGAGGTCTATGCCGAGATCACGGCATCGAATGCCGGCTTCAAGAAGATCTGGGATTCGCTGACGGCGTTCCGCAAGGAGCATTTCCTGTGGGCGCAGGTAGCCGAATACAATTACGATACCTTCATGATGATCCAGCAGCGCGCCGGCAAGATCTGAGCCGCCGGCCGCTCGTCCGAACAAAGCCCCGGAGCCGCAAGGTTCCGGGGCTTTTTTCATAGGGCGATTTAAGCTTGGAACAGCGGACTCCTCCCGCTGGACTAAATGGTCGCGCCGTGCATTGATTGTGCTGCCCGGGCGATCGGCAAAGACCGATCCGGCGCATCATCAATCTGGGAGGAAATTGGAATGGATCGTCGTAGTTTCATCAGAAAGGCCGGGTTCGCCGGCGCCGGCGCGGCAGCCGCCACAACGCTGGCCGCGCCTGCCATCGCGCAGACCGCGCCGAAAGTCACATGGCGCTGCACCTCGTCGTTTCCGAAGGCGCTCGACACCATCTTCGGGGCGGCCGTGACGATGGCTGACTTCGTCCGCGAATCGACCGACGGGAATTTCGATATCCAGGTTTTCGCGGCTGGCGAACTGGTGCCCGGATTGCAGGCGATGGATGCGGCGGCGGCGGGAACGGTCGAATGCGCCCACACCGCCTCATACTATTACTGGGGCAAGGACCCCACCTTCGCGCTGGCGACGGCCGTCCCCTTCGGCATGAATGTGCGCCAGATGAACGCCTGGATGTATTATGGTGGCGGCAACGATCTCCTCAACGAATTCTACAACACCCACGGGCTGCACGGCCTGGCTTGCGGTAACACTGGCGCCCAGATGGGCGGCTGGTATAGCAAGGAGATCAATACGCTCGAAGACCTCAAGGGCCTGAAAATGCGTATCGGCGGCTTTGCCGGCAAGATTGTCGAGAAGCTCGGCGTTGTTCCTCAGCAGATTGCGGGCGGCGACATTTATCCGTCGCTCGAAAAGGGGACTATCGACGCGGCGGAATGGGTCGGACCTTATGACGACGAGAAGCTCGGCTTCTACAAGGTCGCCAAATATTATTACTATCCGGGCTGGTGGGAAGGCGGCCCCGTGCTGCACACGCTGATCAACCAGGCCAAGTGGAACGAATTGCCGAAGAGCTATCAGGCGATTCTCACTGCCGCCTGCCAGGCAGCGAATTGCGACATGATGGCGAGCTACGACTACAAGAATCCGGAGGCGCTGAAGCGGCTGGTCGCTGGCGGCGCGCAATTGCGGCCGTTCAGCCAGGACGTGCTCGCCGCCTGTTTCGAAGCGGCCAACTCCACCTACAAGGAGATCAACGCCTCGAACGCTGGGTTCAAGAAAATCTATGACAGCCAGATGGCGTTCCGCAAGGATGCCTATCTGTGGGCGCAGGTGTCGGAATACACGTTCGACACCTTCATGATGATCCAGCAGCGCTCGGGCAATATCTGAGCCATCCACCAGCAAAAAGCCCCGGGAGAGATCCCGGGGCTTTTCTTGTTTTCGGCTGCGTTCAATTGAATTTCGGCGGCTGCGACAGGTCTGTGGCGGGCGGAGCCGGCTGCGCCGGCGCCGAGTTTCCGAAATTGGGCGGCTGCGACAAATCGTTGGCCGGTGGCGCGGGCGGGGCCGGCTGTGCTGGAGCGCCGCCGCCATTGGCGGGAGCCGGCTCGCCAAGCGGCGGCAGACCGAAACTCGGCAGCCCTTGCTGCTGCCCGCCGCCGAAGCCCGGCACCACGATTTCGACGTCGCTCGGGTCGATGACCGGTCCCTTGTAGTGCATGACCATTTGCGGGAAGCCGATGACCAGGCCGATCATGATCACCTGGATGCCGACGAAGGGAACGGCGCCCCAATAGATCTGCCCGGTCGTAATGGGCTGAATCGTCTTCCCGGTCACCTTGTCGAGGTAAGGCACGCGGGCGGCGACTGAGCGGAGGTAAAACAGCGCGAAGCCGAAGGGCGGATGCATGAAGCTCGTCTGCATGTTGACGCCCAGAAGCACGCCGAACCAGATCAGGTCAATGCCGAGCGCGCTGGCCGCGGGGGCCAGAAGCGGCACGATGATGAAGGCCAGCTCGAAGAAGTCGAGGAAGAACGCCAGGAAGAATACGAGAATATTCACGACGATCAGGAAGCCCATCTCGCCGCCGGGCAATGAGGTCAGCAGGTGCTCGACCCAGAGATGGCCATTGACGCCGTAGAAGGTGAGCGAGAAGACACGGGCGCCGACCAGTATGAACAGCACGAAAGATGAAAGCCTGGTTGTCGACGCCAGCGCCTGGCGCACCACGTCCAGGCTGAGCCTCCCCTTCGCTGCCGCCATGACCAGCGCGCCGACGGCGCCCATGGCGCCGCCTTCCGTAGGCGTCGCGATGCCCAGGAAGATGGTTCCCAAAACCAGGAAGATCAGCGCCAGCGGCGGGATCAGCACGATGACCACCTGTTGCGCCAGCCGAGACATCATATTGAGTTTGAACGTCCTGTCGGCGATGGCTACGGCATAGATCGCAGCAAAGCCGATCGTCGCGCCCCAGATGCCGGCGTTGGCGCCGGCGGAGGACGCGAGATAGAGGGAGGCGGCATAGGCGACCGCGACCGCCCCTATGAGCGCGACCAGCAGCGATACGACGCCATGGCCGAGCGTCCGTGCCTCGAGCGGCAAAGCCGGCATCGAGTCCCTACGGACGAACGTCATGAGTAGCACATAGCTGAGGTAGAGCGATGTCAGCACCAGGCCGGGGATCAGTGCGCCAGCATACATGTCGCCGACCGAGCGGCCGAGCTGGTCGGCAAGCACGATCAGCACCAGCGAGGGCGGGATGATCTGGGCCAGCGTGCCCGAAGCGGCGATGACGCCCGTAGCGGCGCGTCTGTCGTAGCCGTAGCGCAGCATGATCGGCAGCGAGATCAGGCCCATGGCGATGACGGAAGCGGCCACGACGCCGGTCGTTGCGGCAAGCAGCGCGCCGACCAGAATGACGGCATAGGCGAGACCGCCGCGGACCGGGCCGAACAACTGGCCGATCGTGTCGAGGAGATCCTCGGCCATGCCCGACCGTTCGAGTACGATGCCCATGAAGGTGAAGAACGGAATGGCGAGCAGCGTGTCGTTGGACATGATGCCCCAGAATCGCTCCGGAAGCGCATAGAGCAGCGGCCAGGACAGCGTTATCTCGTTGCTCGAATACGGCGCCAGTTCGACGCCGATGAAGAAGAACAGGAGGCCGTTGGCTGCGAGCGAGAAGGCGACGGGATAGCCCAGCAGCATGAAGACGATGAGCGAGAAGAACATGATCGGCGCCATGTTCTCCGCAATGAAATGGATCATGAACGGATCTCCTCGGCCAGCGCCTTGGCTTCCAGTTCAGCCTGTTCATGGACCGAGATGAAGGGCGTCGGATCATCCATGTCGCCGCGCATGATGGCGATCTTCTTGATAATTTCCGAAATCCCCTGCAGCGCCAGCAGAGAGAAACCGATCAGCAGCAGCGATTTCGCCGGCCAGATGATGAGGCCGCCGGCGTTGGTCGAGACTTCGCCGCTACGATAAGAGAGCGATACGTAGGGCACGAAGTAGTAGATCATCAAAAGGACGAAGGGCATTAGGAAGAAGACGTGCCCGAAGAGGTCGATCCAGTGCTGAGCGCGCCTGGAGAACATGCCGTAGATGATGTCGATGCGGATATGCTCGTTCTGCCTCAAAGTGTAGGCGGCGGCGAGCAGGAAGGCGGCGCCGAACAGATACCACTGGAGTTCGAGCCAGGCGTTCGACGACATGTTGAGCGTCTTACGGATGACGGCGTTCGTCGCGCTGACCAGCACTGCCAGCAATATCAGCCAGGAAACCCATTTCCCGATGAACTCGTTCATACGGTCAATGGCTCTCGATAGAGCGAGCAGCCCTGCCATGCGATCCTCCCAGATTTGTACGAGGCGAGCCTTTAGCGTTTCCCCGGATTTTTTCGCGCGCCGCGAAGCCATCGGATATGCCGAGTGTTTGGCGGCGCGTCAACACGCGATGGCGCAGTTACCCGAGGTCATTGTGCCAATGGGAAATGCAGCGCCGGCCGCGGGGAGTGAGATTATACGGATGTACCGGGCTCCTGCTGGGTCGGCCGAAGAACCAGCAGCGCGATCAGGAACAGGAACATCCAGGCGTCGCGCCATTCGATCGGAAAATAGCCCGACCATAACGATTCGGCGATGCCGAAAGCCAGCGCGCCGAGCGCGGCGCGGGCCGGCGCGAGATAGCCGCCAACGGCTGTCACGAACAGGACCTTCAGCCCGAAGACCAGGCCTGTGTCGAAGCTGATATTGCCGAAATAGAGGCCGGCGAGTGCGCCCGCCAGCGCCGCCGCCATCGCCCCGAGCAGTATCGAGCGGTGGAAGACCAGGTCTGTGTCCACTCCGCAAAGCGCCGCCGCCGCGGGATCGTCAGTGACGGCGCGCCACTCTCGCCCGAAGCGGGAGCGCGCCAGCACAGCATTGGCGGCTATGATTGCCGAAAAGGCGATGGCGCAGTTGACCACCTGCAAGGCCGTTAGCGTGACCCGGAACTCGTTGTCCGCCGCAAAGACGATCGGGCCGGCCAGAAGCGGCGGCAGCCAGAAGTCGCGGGTCTCGGCGGCGATACGACCAAGCTCCAGCAGCACAAGCGACACGCCGAGCGTCGCCGCGACGATGGTGTTAGGCGAGCGGCCGGCGAGTTTCTGGAACACGCCGTGCGACAATAGCCAGGCGGTCAGCGCCGAATAGGCGAAAGCGGCGGCAATGCCGAGCGCCAGGGTGGCCGGTTGCGTCAGCCACAGAATCTGCCAACCGAATACGGCGACGAGGATCATGGTTTGCCCGGCAAACGCGAACAGCGCGCCATGCGCAAGGTTGGTGCGGTGGAGCACGCCGTTGCTCACCGCATAACCGAAGGCCAGCAGCGCGTAGATCGCGCCGATATGCAGTCCGTTGAGCAATTGCTGCAGGAAGTAGAGCATGCATGTCCGTCCACCGCGGACCTCCGTGGCGCGGTCGAAACTGCGCTGCCAAATCTAACTTGTCAAACGAGATTTGCCAGTTAGATTTGCCGGATGGCGGTTACCTGGACACAGCATCGGTTCTCCGGCGGCGCACTGGCGCTGGACGCGGCCAATACGGTTGTCCTGCGCGGCGATACGGCGCGAACATTCGACCGATTCGACGACCCCGTGGAGATTGCCCGCTTCGCCGAAGCAGCCAGCGACTTCCGGGCCGAGGAGCTTGGCGGCCGTGCGCTGGCCGTCGCCGATCCGCACAGAATCGCGCCCACAGTGCTCGCCATTCGCGAGGCCACGGATCGGCTGTTTCGCGGCGCTGCATCCGAAGGCTCGGTCGCGAGCGCCGCTTTGCCGGATTTCCTGGAAGCCTGCGCCGCCGGGCTGCGCGGTCATGCCTCATTCGCGATGTCGCCTGGAAAGTCGTTCGGCGACCCGGCGACGCCCATCGCCCTGGAAGCGGCGCTGGCCGTCTCGGCGCTTTCGCTGATGTCGCAGAACAGCCTGCGCAGGCTGTCGATTTGCCGGAACTGCAACTGGCTGTTTCTCGACCGCAGCCGCAATGGCAGCCGCCTGTGGTGCGACATGGCGGTCTGCGGAAACCGCCGGAAAGCCAGGCGCCATTACCACCGCCGCAAGCTCGCCACCGAGGAACACGAACATGTGTAATTTCAAACGCGCCAGCCTAACGCTCGCGCTGCCTTTCTTCGCCGCGCTGGCGCTGGGCGCCTGCCGCGATACCGGCGCCGAAGGTGAGTATTTCGAAATCGCCGGCAAGCTTTTCGTCTTCAACTATCGGGTCGCGACCGCGACCTATCTCGTCAATCTGCGGCCGCTCCAGCCGCTGCGCGAAGGCGAGACGGCGGTCGCCAGCTTCGAGGATCCGGCGGGTGGTGAACCGATCGTCGTGCGCCAGAAGATCTGGCCGAAGCTCGAAAAAACGACGATCGAAAGCCCGCCGCTGCGCTGCGTGGTCAAGGACCGGCCCTATCAGGTTTCGATCCGCATCGAAGGGGCGGACGGCCGCGTCATGCAAACCATCGAGACGACCATGACCTCGTCCGAGAACCAATCGCTGCTGCCGGACCGCCCGCTCGTCCTCGGCCCGGCCTACACGCCCAATCCCGATCGCGCTGGTCGTCCGGACGGCAAGTTGCCCGGCGGCGACAGCGAGCCATGCCCGTCTCCGGCTTGAAGTGGACCGCGGCAGTCTGCTCCACCGCGAACGAATCGTGCGCCAGCATGTATGGGAGTGTTCGTTTATTTCCCGCGTCTTTTGCTATGTGTACGCAAGGTGGCTCATGGGCGATGCGCGCCCGATTTCGTTTGACCTTCTCGGCAATGGGCGAAACACTCCGGCCGAAACTTGCCTGACGCGGGCGGTCGTTTGGGGTGCCGCGCAGAAGGAATTACAGATGACGCTTCACGATGTTGCGCTTGACGACAAGTTCGACCTTTCCAAGGAGCGCATCTTCCTGTCGGGAGCGCAGGCGGTCGTGCGTATGCTCCTGATGCAGCGTGAGCGCGACCGCCGCGCGGGGCTGAACACCGCCGGCTTCGTCTCGGGCTATCGCGGCTCGCCGCTCGGCGGCCTCGACCAGCAGCTCTGGCGGGCGAAAAAGCAGCTAGGCGACGCCAGTATCGTTTTCCAGCCAGGACTGAACGAGGAACTCGCCGCCACCGCCTGCTGGGGCACGCAGCAGACCGAACTGCTCGGTGAAGGCAAATATGACGGCGTGTTCTCGGTCTGGTACGGCAAGGGCCCGGGCGTCGACCGTTCCGGCGACGTCTTCCGCCACGCCAATCTCGCTGGGTCGTCGAAACATGGCGGCGTGCTCGCGCTGATGGGTGACGACCACATGGCCGAATCCTCCACCAACGCGCACGCCACCGAATTCCTGTTTGTCGACACGATGATTCCGATCCTCAATCCGGCGGGCGTGCAGGAACTGATCGATTACGGCCTCTATGGCTACGCCATGTCGCGCTTCGCTGGCACGTGGGCGGCGATCAAATGCGTCAAGGACAACATCGAATCGACGGCTTCGGTGGATGCCTCGCTCGACCGGCTGAACATCATCATCCCGGAATTCGATATGCCGCCCGGCGGCTTGAACATCCGCCATGAACTCGATCAGCTCGGCCAGGAAGCGCGCCTGCACGAGCACAAGCGCGCCGCAACGGCGGCCTTCATCAAAGCCAACGATTTGAACCGGATCGTCTATTCGGGCGGGCGCAATCCGAAGATCGGCATCATCACGATCGGCAAGAGCTATCTGGATGTGCGCCAGGCGCTCGAGGATATCGGCGTCGATGAAGCCCATGCCAACCGGATCGGCGTACGGCTGTTCAAGGTAGGCTGCCCGTGGCCGCTCGACTTCGACCACATTGCCGATTTCGTGCGCGGCCTCGAGATGGTGATTGTCGTCGAGGAGAAGCGCTCGCTGATCGAAGTCCAATTGCGCGAAAGCCTTTACAATACGGCCATGCAGCCGGTGATAATCGGCAAGAAGGACGAGCGCGGCGGCTGGCTATTCCCGGCCAAGGGCTCGCTCGACCCCAACGACATCGCGATCGCGCTCGGCGAGCGCATAGTCAAGACCATCGGCCCGTCGGAGGAGATTTCGGCGCGGGTCGCCAGGCTCAAGCAGTTCCAGGCGATGCTCGCCGATACGAAGGACATTGGCGCGCGCACGCCGTTCTTCTGCTCGGGCTGCCCGCACAATTCATCCACCAAGGTGCCGGAGGGCTCGATAGCCGCCGCCGGCATCGGCTGCCATTTCATGGCGCTGTGGATGGACCGCTCCACGGTTGGATTCACCGCGATGGGCGGGGAAGGCGCGCAATGGGTCGGCCAGGCGCCGTTCTCGACGCGCGAGCATATCTTCCAGAATCTCGGCGACGGCACGTATAATCATTCGGGCTCGCTGGCGCTTCGCTTCGCCCTCGCCTCGGGCGCGAACATCACCTACAAGATCCTCTACAACGACGCGGTCGCCATGACCGGCGGCCAGCCGCACGAAGGCAATCTCACCGTCGATATGATCGCGAGCCAGGTGCGCGCCGAGGGCGTCGAGCGCATCGCTGTCGTCACCGACGAACCGGGCAAGTATGCCGCCGCCGGTATAGTGTTTCCGGCCGGCTCCACCATCCATCACCGCGACGAGCTCGACCTGGTGCAGCGGCAGCTGCGCGACGTGAAGGGCGTGTCGGTGTTGCTTTATGACCAAACCTGCGCAGCAGAAAAGCGCCGCCGCCGCAAACGCGGAACCTTTCCGGACCCCGACAAGCGCGTCATCATCAACGAGCTCGTCTGCGAAGGCTGCGGCGATTGCGGCGTGCAGTCGAACTGCGTGTCGATCCAGCCGGTGGAAACCGAGTTCGGCCGCAAACGCCGCATCGACCAGTCGAGCTGCAACAAGGATTTCTCCTGCGTCAACGGCTTCTGCCCGTCCTTCGTCACCGTGCACGGCGCGAAGGTCCGCAAGGCCGAGGGCATGGCCGGGAAATCCGATCCGCTCGAGGGCGTGCCGGAGCCGCAGCCGTTTGCGCTCGACCGCGACGGCTGGTCGTCGATCATCGACGGCGTCGGCGGCACCGGCGTCGTCACGATCGGCGCCATCCTCGGCATGGCCGCGCATCTCGAAGGCAAGGGCTGCGGCATGATCGACATGGCGGGCCTGGCGCAGAAGGGCGGCGCGGTATTCTCCCACGTCCGCATCGCGAGAACCCCGGAGGACATCCACGCCATCCGCGTCTCGGCGGGCAAGGCCGATCTGGTGCTCGGCTGCGACCTTGTCGTCTCGGGAAACAAGAAGGTGCTGGCCGCCGTGCGCGAGGGCCATACGATCTTCGTCGCCAACACCGCCGAGATTATGCCTGGCGATTTCGCGCGCTCGGCCGATTTTTCGCTGCCCGTCGAGCGGCTGAAGAAGGCCATTCGCGAGGCCGCCGGCGAACAAAAGGCGCACTTCTTCGACGCTACGCGCACTGCCTCGGCGCTGTTCGGCAACTCACTCGGCGCGAACATGTTCATGCTGGGCTTCGCCTGCCAGCATGGCGGCCTGCCGCTATCGGCCGAGGCGGTCGAGCGCGCCATCGAACTCAACGGCGAGGCCGTCGCCATGAACATTGCGGCTTTTCGCTGGGGGAGGCGGGCCGCGCATCAACCGGACTTCGTCAAGGCGATGATCACCCAGTCCGGCCAAGCGGACGAGCCAAGCATCGCGCGGTCGTTCGACGAGATCGTCGCGCGCCGCGTGGAGTTTCTGGCCGCCTACCAGAACGCCGCCTATGCGAAGCGCTATGCCGATCGTGTCGCAGTCGTCCGCAATGCCGAGCAGGCGGCCTTGCCGGGCTCCACTACGGTCGCCGAAGCGGTGGCGAAAAACCTGTTCAAGCTGATGGCGATCAAGGACGAGTACGAAGTTGCCCGGCTCTACACCGACGGCTCGTTCCAGCGCCAGCTGGCCGCGCAATTCCAGGAATACGACAAGCTGGAATTCCACCTCGCGCCGCCGATCATGGGCTGGCGCGGAGCTGACGGAAGGCCGAGGAAATCCAGTTTCGGGCCGTGGATGATGAAGGCATTCCGCCTGCTTGCGTCGCTGAAGCGCCTGCGCGGATCGGCCCTCGACGTGTTCGGCTACACCGCCGAGCGGCGGATAGAGCGTGATCTGCTGGCGCGCTACGAGGCCGATGTCGATCGCATCGCTCGCATCCTGACGCCGGCGAAGATTGAGGCTGCTGCTGCCTTGGCGTCAGTCCCGGCTCTCATTCGCGGCTACGGCCACGTCAAGCAGGCAAGCGTGGAAAAAGCAGCGGGAGAGCGGGCCCGGCTTGTGGCGCGCCTCGAAAATGCCGAGGCAAAACCGGAACTGGAGGCAGCGGAATAGAGCCGCTTTTCATGCGGCCAAGTATATCTGCTGTATTGCGGGCACTTACCTTTGCGTAACGATTGCGCCCATACGCTGTATAAGCCTTTTTTAAGGCGATTGTGGCAAAGCTTGGCTCCCGAAAGCGGGATTCCGGCGTGCCAACGAGACGAAAAAACGAGATTCCCGTCGACGTCTACATTCCGTTCGTGGAGACGCTTTTCCGCGACGGGCTGACGCTGACGATCGGATTCGCGGCGCAAACCCTGCTCGTCATCCTGGTCTATTGGAAGACCGCGGACCCGCTCTATCTCCTACTGGCTTTTGGCATGATCGCCGTGGCGATCATGCGCATGCGCAACATCCGCAAGTACCGCAACGCGCCGCCGCCGAAAGACAGGCAGGAGGCCCGTCACCGCGAAAACGACTATATCCTCTATGGCTCGATGCATGGGTTTATGCTTGGAACGTTCTGTTTCCTCGGCATCTATCTGGCGCACGACAATTTCGCCGAGATTGCCTCGGTCGCAGTCACGCTCGCATCCGCCACCTCCATCGCCGGCCGCAATTATGGCTCGCCGCGCATGGTGATGATCTTCATCCTGGCGCTGACATGGCCGATCTCGCTCGGCTTCATCCTGCGCGGCGACCCCTATCACATCATCCTTGGCCTGCTGTCGGCGCCGTTCCTCTTCGCGATCAAGCGCTTTGCCGACACGGTTCGTGACGTGTTGTTCACTGCGATTTCGGAGGAGAAGAAGGCGAACCGACTCGCCCAGCGGTTCAACCGGGCGCTCAACACCATGTCGCACGGTCTGGTCATGCTTGGCCCCAACGGCAAGGTCGTGGTCGCGAATGCGGAAGCCGCTCACCTGATGTCACTAAAGTCGCCCGACGCGTTGCTCGGGCGCTCGATCCATTCGCTGCTTATGCGCGGCGTTGCAGGCGGCATGCTGGCGCTCAAGGACTGCCGCTACATCGAGGCGCAGCTCACGCGCGCGCTGCGCGAGGGGCGCGACCGCAAAGTGCTGGTCTCGTTTTCCAACGGCCAACATTTCGAATTTTCGGCGCGCGAAGGCAGCCAGGATCTCGGCGTCATCACCTTCGAGGACGTGTCGCAGCGCGTCGAGGCTGAAGAGAAGATCCGCTCGATGGCGCGCTACGACAATCTTACTGGCCTGCCGAACCGCGCCTATTTCCATGAACTCGTCGGCGAGTTCATGGAGGCCGGCGACCGGAACCGTCTCTGCGGCCTGGCGGTTCTCGACCTCGACGATTTCAAAAGCGTCAACGACACGCTCGGCCATCCGGTCGGCGACGGGCTGATCTACGCGGTCGCCGAACGGCTCGCCGCCTTCGCCGACGAAGGCATCCGCGTCGGTCGCTTCGGTGGCGACGAGTTCATGATCTATTTCGACCGTCTCGACGACGACAGCCACCTGGCCGAGATGCTGGACGGCATTTTCGCCGGCCTGCAGGGCGATGTCGACATTGCCGGCCATGTGCTGCGCATCCAAGCAAGCGGCGGTGCAGTGCTCTGCCGCGTCAGGGATACCGATGTCGATGCGATGGTCGTGAAGGCCGACCTGGCGCTCTACAAGGCCAAGGAACTAGGCAAAAACGATTGGCAGCTCTTTGAATCGGCCATGGACGCCGCGTTCCGCAACCGCCAGCTTATGAAGGCCGACCTGCGCAGCACCGTCGAAGCCAAGGGCCTCCGCGTCGTCTATCAGCCGATCGTGGCCATGGACACGATGCGCATCGCCAGTTGCGAGGCGCTGTGCCGCTGGGACCATCCCGAGCTCGGCTCGATCTCGCCGGCAACCTTCATTCCGCTCGCCGAGGAAATGGGCATCATCTCCGAGATCAGCAGCTTCGTGCTCCATGCCGCCTGCGCCGAATGCGCCCGGTGGCCCGAACAGATCAGCGTGTCGGTGAACCTCTCGGCCAAGGATTTCCGCCATCGCAACGTTGTTGACAAGGTGCGCGACGCGCTCGCCCAGTCGGGCCTCGCCGCTCATCGGCTCGAGATCGAGGTGACGGAAACGGCGCTGCTCGACGACAAGTCGCTGACCGGGCAGTACCTCGAGGAGCTCAAGGGACTTGGCGTCCGCATCGCGCTCGACGATTTCGGCACCGGCTATTCGAGCCTGAGTTATCTGCACAAGCTGCCGCTCGATAAGATCAAGATCGACCGCAGTTTCCTGGTCGACATGGGCCAGAATCCGCGCTCGCTCGAGCTGTTGAAGGGCATCGTCAATCTTTCGCGCCCGCTCGGGCTCACCATCACAATCGAGGGTGTAGAAACGTTTGAGCAGCTAAAGATCCTGGCGCTCTCCGTGAAGCCCGATCTCGTGCAGGGCTTTCTGTTCGGATCGGCCCTTTCGGCCTCCGGCATCGAGACGATGTCGAACACGATCTGGCCCTTCGCAAAGGACATCAAGTCCGCCGAACGCGGCGCCGCGAGCTGAGTTTGCCGGAAATCCGGCGAAACTTTTTTTGCCGGTCGGGCAACCTCCCGACGTTAACCTTAACCCTCGGTAAACAGCTTCCGCGGTATTTTCAACTTTACATATGCCGACCTTGGCGTACGTTTGCGCCACGGCGCAGTACGAGGGGTATCTATGGTTGTGCAGCAGATGGCGTCCGGCAAGAGCGCCGGGGCGGGTGGCGCCGACACGTCTGA